>NZ_VUMH01000001.1:0-300000 GCF_009696265.1 Desulfovibrio porci | reverse complement strand
ATGATGTTCTCCTTGCGCTATAGGCGGTTAGGTCCTCAGGCGAAAGCCGGTGAACCATATTTATGAACAATTAATCAGTTCTGATAAATAAATATTAAATCCATACAAAACAATTCTCATATTAAGGGGAGCGTGTCAAGGTGGTTTTCTGGTTTCGCTGAATTTCAAGGCTGAAATTCAGCGGGAGGCCGAAGCGGTTGAGTCCCGCGCGCATCTGTGGTAGGGGGCCAAGTCTGGAGGAGATGGTATGGACTTGGGCTTGTTACAGGAATTTGAGTTTCTGGGGCGTCTTTTTCTGGCCGGGCTCTGCGGGGCCTTTATCGGCTACGAACGGGCCAACCGTCGCAAGGAGGCGGGCATCCGCACTCACTTGGTGGTTTCCATGGGTTCGGCGCTGTTTATGATCGTCTCCAAATACGGCTTCGCGGATATGCTCTCTCTTCAGGGCGTGGCGCTGGACCCCTCGCGTATCGCGGCCCAGATCGTGACCGGCGTGGGTTTTCTGGGCGCGGGCATGATTTTCGTGCGGGGGCAGAATATCAGCGGACTGACCACGGCGGCGGGCATCTGGGCCACGGCGGGCATCGGCATGGCTGTGGGCTCGGGCCTGCATCTGCTCGGTGTGCTGGGCACGGCGCTGATTTTTGTAATCCAGATTTTTTTGCACAAGCATTTTACCTGGCTGCGCGCGCCCAGCATGGAGCGTCTCTGCCTGCATATCGGCGGTGGCTGCACAGGACTGGATGCGGTGCGCGCGGCCCTACGCGAGCGCAAGCTGTATGTTTCCACATTCAAGGCTGTTCCCGACAAAGAGGGCAAGGTCATCGTGGTGGATGCGCACATCAAGGTGCCCTACGGCTATGATCTGGCCGACCTGCTTGACCTGCTGAAAAAGGACGGGCATGTGCTGCGGGTGGAAATCAAGGGCTGAGCAACTGCGGTTCAGCGCGCCGTTCATATTAAAACGCAAACGAGCCCCGGAAGGCATGCCTTCCGGGGCTCGTTGCTTGTCCGGCAAATGCGGGACGTTACTGGTTCAGATCCACCAGCACGGGATTTTCTTCCAGTTCTTCCAGGAACTTGTCCGGGCGTTCCTTCTGGTCCGGCACTTCGATATCGCCGTTCACGTATTCGCGATAACCTGTACCGGCGGGGATCAGGCGGCCCACAATGACGTTCTCCTTGAGGCCGCGCAGGTAGTCCATCTTGCCTTTGAGCGAGGCTTCGGTGAGCACCTTGGTGGTTTCCTGGAAGGAAGCCGCCGAGATGAAGGAAGACGTGGTCAGCGAGGCCTGGGTGATGCCCAGCACCAGAGGCTCCGCCGTGGCCGGTACGCGGCCTTCGGCGATGGTTTTCTGGTTTTCGGCCTTGAACTCGCTCTTGTCCACCTGCTCGCCCACCAGGAAGCTGGTGCCGCCGGAGTCGAGGATGGTCACCTTTTTCAGCATCTGACGCACGATCACTTCAATGTGTTTGTCGTCGATGCCCACGCCCTGGAAGCGGTAGACTTCCTGAATTTCGTCCACCAGATAGCGGGCCAGGTATTTCTCGCCCCGGGTGCGCAGGATGTCGTGCAGTTCCGGATAGCCTTCGGTGAGGGGATCGCCCGCCTCCACAAAGTCGCCGTCCGCCGCAGTGATGTGCTTGCCCTTGGGCACCAGGTATTCCTTGGCTTCGCCGATTTCCGGCGTAACCACCAGCTTGCGCTTGCCCTTGGATTCGCCGGCGTAGGTGACGGTGCCCGCGATTTCGGAAACCACGGCCATGTCCTTGGGCTTGCGCACTTCAAAGAGCTCGGCCACGCGCGGAAGGCCGCCCACGATATCCTTGGTCTTGGAGGTTTCACGAGGTTTGCGGGCGATGATGTCGCCGGCCTGGATGCTCTCGCCGTCCTTGACCATGATGATGGAACCCACAGGCAGACTGTAGATGGCCGAGGCCGCGCCGTGGATGCGTTTTTTCACATTGCCGTTGTCGTCGCAGATCGAGATGGAGGGCCGGAAGTTGGTGGTGCGGTACTCCATGATGGTCAGGGAGGCCTGACGGGTAACGTCGTCCACCTTTTCCTGCACGGTCTTGCCGTCGATAATGTCCGTGAAGCGGAGCACGCCTTCTTCCTCGGCCACGAAGGGTTCGTTGAAAGGATCCCATTCGGCCAGCACCGTGCCCTTGGTCACTTCCTGGCCGTCATGGACCATCAGGCGCGCGCCGTTGGGCAGGATGTATTTCTCCCGCTCGCGGCCCTGCGGGTCCACGATGGTCAGCTGGCCGCTCTTGCCGAGCACCAGCTGCGAACCCTCGCGGTTGGTCACGGCCCGGACGCGGCTGAGGATCACCCGGCCCGCGTTGAGCGCCTCGAACTTGTTCTTTTCAATGGTGCTCGAGGCCGTGCCGCCGATGTGGAAGGTGCGCATGGTCAGCTGGGTGCCCGGTTCGCCGATGGACTGCGCCGCGATGATGCCCACAGTTTCGCCGGTGTTCACCAGGTGGCCGCGCGCCAGATCGCGTCCGTAGCAGAGGGCGCAGATGCCGCGCTCCGACTGGCAGGTCAGGGGCGAGCGCACCATGACCGAGGAGATGCCCTTGTCGTTGATCAGCTTGGCTTCCGTTTCCGTGATCAGGGTGTTCTCGGGCAGCAGGATCTGTTCCGGATCGTCTGGATCATGCACGGGATAGAGCAGCACGCGGCCCACGATGCGTTCGGCCAGCGGAGTCTTGATGTCGCCGCCTTCCTTGAGATGGGTCAACTCGATGCCGTCCACCGTGCCGCAGTCGTGTTCGGAAACGATCACGTCCTGCACCACGTCCACCAGGCGGCGGGTCAGGTAACCGGAGTTGGCCGTCTTCAGGGCCGTGTCCGCCAGGCCTTTGCGCGCGCCGTGCGTGGAGGTGAAGTACTGCAGAACCGAAAGCCCTTCACGGAAAGAAGAAGTGATGGGCGTTTCAATGATTTCGCCCGAGGGCTTGGCCATCAGGCCGCGCATGCCGGCGAGCTGGCGCATCTGGTCCTGGTTGCCTCGCGCGCCGGAGTTGGACATCATGAAGATGGGGTTGAAGCTCTGGTTTTTCTCCTGCTTGCCCGTCTTTGGGTCCGTGAGCACATCGTAGGAGATCTCCTTGATCATTTCCGTGGAAACGTCCTGCGTGGCCTTGGTCCAGACGTCCACCACCTTGTTGTACTTTTCCGTACGGGTGATGATGCCGTCCCGGTACTGGCGTTCGATGTCGTCCACCTCGGCCTGGGATTTGGCCAGGATGTTCTTTTTGCTTTCGGGAATGGTCAGGTCCTTCACGCCAATGGTCACGCCCGCGCGGGTGGCGAACTCATAGCCCATGTCCTTGAGCCGGTCGCAGAGGATGACCGTGGATTTGATGCCGCAGGTGCGGTAGGCCGCGCCCACCAGTTTGGCGATGGCTTTCTTGGTCAGCACCGTGTTGACGTGCTCGAAAGAAAGCTCCGGCGGCAGAATGTCGCTGACCAGCACGCGGCCCGGCGTGGTCTGCACGAGTTCCTCGCCTTCCTTCATGCGCACCTTGATGCGGGCATGCAGGGAGACCTGACCCGCGTCGTAGGCGGTTTCCACTTCCCAGGGCGCGCAGAAGGTCATGCCCTCGCCCTTTTCAAAGCTGCGCTCCACGGTCATGTAGTAGAGGCCCAGCACGATGTCCTGCGAGGGCACGATGACCGGGCCGCCGTTGGCCGGGGACAGAATGTTGTTGGTGCTCATCATCAGCACGCGGCATTCGATCTGGGCCTCCACGGAGAGCGGAATGTGCACGGCCATCTGGTCGCCGTCGAAGTCCGCGTTGTAGGCGGAGCAGACCAGAGGATGCAGGCGGATGGCCTTGCCTTCCACCAGCAGGGGTTCAAAGGCCTGGATGCCCAGCCGGTGCAGGGTGGGGGCGCGGTTCAGCAGAATGGGATACTCGCGCACCACTTCAGACAGGATGTCCCAGACCACCAGTTCTTCGCGCTCCACCATTTTTTTGGCGCTCTTGATGGTGGAGGCGTGGCCGCGTTTTTCCAGTTCCGAATAGATGAAGGGCTTGAACAGTTCCAGGGCCATTTTTTTGGGCAGACCGCACTGGTGCAGCTTGAGGTAGGGGCCCACGGTGATGACCGAACGGCCCGAGTAGTCCACGCGCTTGCCCAGCAGGTTCTGGCGGAAGCGGCCCTGCTTGCCCTTGATCATGTCCGACAGGGATTTGAGCGGACGGCCGTTGGTGCCGGCAATGGCCCGGCCCCGGCGGCCGTTGTCGAAGAGCGCGTCCACGGCTTCCTGAAGCATGCGCTTTTCGTTGCGGATGATGATTTCCGGCGCGCCCAGCTCCATGAGCCGTTTGAGGCGGTTGTTGCGGTTGATCACCCGGCGGTAGAGGTCGTTGAGGTCCGAGGTGGCGAAACGGCCGCCGTCCAGGGGCACCAGAGGGCGCAGTTCCGGCGGAATGACCGGAATGACTTCCATGATCATCCATTCGGGCTTGTTCTGGGACTCCAGAAAAGCCTCCACGATCTTCAGGCGCTTGGTCAGTTTTTTCTTCTTGGTCTGGCTCTTGGTGGCCTCGCCTTCCTCGCGCAGCTCCACGCGCAGCTTTTCCAGGTCCAGTTCCTCCAGCAGGCTGCGCACGGCTTCCGCGCCCATGCCCACGGTGAGCACCTCGTCGCTGCCGTAGTGGTCCAGAATCTGGAGGTACTGGTCCTCGGAAATGACCTGACGCTTCTGCAGGTTGGTCTGGCCGGGGTCCAGCACGATATAGGAATCGAAGTAGAGCACCTTTTCCAGATCGGCCATGGTCATGTCCAGCAGGGTGCCGATCTTGGAGGGCAGGGTCTTCAAAAACCAGATGTGGGCCACGGGCGCGGCCAGCTCAATGTGGCCCATGCGCTCGCGCCGCACCTTGGAGGCGATGACTTCCACGCCGCATTTTTCGCAGACGATGCCCCGGTGCTTCATGCGTTTGTATTTGCCGCAATTGCACTC
This sequence comes from Desulfovibrio porci, assembly GCF_009696265.1. Classification (NCBI taxonomy): domain Bacteria; kingdom Pseudomonadati; phylum Thermodesulfobacteriota; class Desulfovibrionia; order Desulfovibrionales; family Desulfovibrionaceae; genus Desulfovibrio; species Desulfovibrio porci. The sequence goes on along the minus strand of NZ_VUMH01000001.1, from coordinate 295,018 downwards.
GTAGTCCTTCACCGGGCCGAAGATCTTGGCGCAGAACAGGCCGTCCCGTTCCGGCTTGAAGGTGCGGTAATTGATGGTTTCCGGTTTTTTCACTTCGCCGTAGGACCATTCGCGGATGGCTTCCGGCGAGGCGATGGAAATCTGGATGGCTTTCAGATTGCGGATGTTGGTCACATTGGCCGACGTGCCGCGCGCGGTGAAAAGATCGTCCAGGCTCATATATTCATACCTTGCTTAGTAAAAAAGCTCGTTGGAATCGTTACTGTAATCCGGATGGCGAAGCGAGGGGCGCTTATTCCGCTTCCTCGTCACGCTCGCGCATGTAGCCCACGCGCTTGGGTCGTTTTTTGCCTTCCTCCTGGTGCAGAGTCACGTCGAGCCCGAGGCTCATCAGTTCCTTGACCAGGACATTGAAGGATTCGGGCAGACCGGCTTCCAGGAAGTTGTCGCCCTTGACGATTTTTTCGTACATCTTCACGCGCCCGGCCACGTCGTCGGACTTGACCGTGAGGAATTCCTGGAGGAGGTAGGCCGCGCCGTAAGCCTCCAGGGCCCAGACTTCCATTTCACCCAGCCGCTGACCGCCGAACTGGGCCTTGCCGCCCAGCGGCTGCTGGGTGACCAGGGAGTAGGGGCCCGTGGAGCGGGCGTGGATTTTTTCATCCACCAGATGGTGCAGCTTGAGGATGTACATGACGCCCGTGGTGACCCGGTTGCGGAAAGGCTCGCCGGTGCGGCCGTCGTACAGGGTGGTCTTGCCGTCGTTTTCCAGACCGGCCTTGTCCATCCAGCCCCAGATTTCCTCTTCCGTGGCGCTGTCGAAAACCGGCGTCTTGGTCACGATGCCGTTGCGCAGCTTTTTGACCGAGGCGACGAATTCCTCGTCGTCCATGCCGTCCACCAGCGCGCTGACTTCTTCGGAGCCGAAGACGTCCTTGACTTCTTTGCGCAATACCTGCATGGCCGCGCCGGAATCCAGCAGTTCGGCCAACTGGCGGCCCAGTTCCTTGGCGCCCCAGCCCAGATGCGTTTCCATGATCTGGCCGATGTTCATACGCGAAGGCACACCCAGCGGGTTGAGCACGATGTCCACGGGCCGTCCGTCAGCGAAGAAGGGCATGTCCTCTTCCGGCAGAATGCAGGAGACCACGCCCTTGTTGCCGTGGCGTCCGGCCATCTTGTCGCCCACCGAAAGCTTGCGCTTGATGGCGATATGCACCTTGACCATCTTGATCACGCCGGGAGGCAGATCGTCGCCCTCGGTGACCTTCTCGCGCTTGGCGTCGTAGATGGCCTTGAGGTAGTCCACCTCATGGTCATAGGCCTTGAGCAACTCGGCCACTTCGTCGTTGACTTCCTTGCTCTTGAACAGGCCGGCCAGCTTCTTGACGGGCAACTGGGCCAGCTGTTCCTCGGTGAGGGCCGCTCCGGCCTCCACCAGCACTTCGCCCTTTTTCTTGCCCGGCACGGAAGAGGCCGTCTGCTTGCCCAGCACATGCGGGGCGAGAAGAACGCGCGTGCGCTCGGTGAGGGCGCGCATGTGGTCGGCTTCCTTCTGGTCCTGCACCGCGGTGTCGTGGGCCTCGATGGCCAACGTGCGCTCGTCTTTTTCGCCCGAGCGGCGGTTGAAGACCTTCACGTCGATGATGGTGCCTTCCACTCCCGGCGGGACCTTGAGGGAGGTGTTTTTCACATCCCTGGCCTTTTCGCCGAAGATCGCCCGCAGAAGTTTTTCTTCCGGGGTAAGCTGGGTTTCGCCCTTGGGGGTGATTTTGCCCACCAGGATGTCGTCGGGCTTGACCGCCGCGCCGATGCGGATGATGCCGCTTTCGTCCAGGTTGCGCAGCATGTCTTCGCTGACGTTGGGAATGTCGCGGGTGATTTCCTCGGGTCCCAGCTTGGTGTCGCGGGCCACCACTTCGAATTCCTCGATGTGGATGGAGGTGAAGACGTCTTCCTTGACCGTGCGTTCGGAAATCAGGATGGAGTCTTCATAGTTGTAGCCGCACCAGGGCATGAAGGCCACTACCAGGTTCTTGCCCAGCGCCAGTTGCCCTTCGTCGATGCCCGGACCGTCGGCCAGGATCTGACCTTTCTTGACGGTCTGGCCGGGATAGCAGGTCGGCTTCTGGCCGAAGCAGGAATTCTGGTTGGACTTGTGGAACTTAAGCAGGTCATAGGCCCGCACGCCGCCCTGGTCCTTGTAAATGTCGCCTTCATAGGCCACCACGATGCGGTCGGCGTCGGCGTACTGCACCTTGCCGTCGGCCGGGGCCACAATGCAGGCACCGGAGTCGCGGGCCACATCCACTTCCATGCCCGTGCCCACCAGGGGCTTTTCCGAGCGCAGCAGCGGCACGGCCTGGCGCTGCATGTTGGAACCCATCAGCGCGCGGTTGGCGTCGTCGTGCTCCAGGAAGGGAATCAGCGCGGCGGAAATGGAAACCATCTGGCTGGGCGAAATGTCCATGAGGGTCACTTCGTCGCGATGGCGCATTTCCACTTCGCCCTTAACGCGCACGGTGACGTATTCGTCAAGCAGGTTGCCCTCGGCGTCCATGCGGGCGTCGGCCTGGGCCACCACCTGGTCGCCTTCACGCGAGGCGTCCAGGTGGACCACCTCGTTGGTCAGCTTGGCCTCGCGCACCACCCGGTAGGGGGTTTCAATGAAGCCGTAGTCGTTGACCTTGGCAAAGGTGGTCAGGGACACGATCAGACCGATGTTCGGGCCTTCCGGCGTCTCAATGGGGCAGATGCGGCCATAATGCGAGGTGTGCACGTCGCGCACCTCAAAACCGGCGCGTTCGCGGGTCAGGCCGCCGGGGCCCAGGGCCGAAAGACGGCGCTTGTGGGTGACCTCGGAGAGCGAGTTGGTCTGGTCCATGAACTGCGAGAGCTGGGACGTGCCAAAAAATTCCTTGAGCACCGCGGCCACGGGCTTGGGATTGATCAGATCATGGGGCATGAGGGTGGAGATTTCCTGCAGGCTCATGCGCTCCTTGATGGCGCGTTCCATGCGCACCAGACCGATGCGGTACTGGTTTTCCACCAGTTCGCCCACCAGGCGCACGCGACGGTTGCCCAGGTGGTCGATGTCGTCGGCCGGGCCGTGGCTGTCCTTGAGCTGGACCAGCACCTTGATGGCCGTAAGGATGTCCTCGTCGCTCAGGGTGCGCAGGTCGGCGGGCGCGTCGATGCCCAGACGCTGGTTGAGCTTATAGCGGCCCACAGGCGAGAGATCGTAATAATCCGGGTTGCGGAAGAGATTGTCAAAGAAGCTGGCCGCGATCTCGGCGGTGGGCGGCGAGGACGGGCGCAGGCGGCGGTAGATCTCTTCCTGGGCTTTCTGCTGGTCCGGGATGCGGTCCAGCACCAGGGTGTCGCGGATGGAAGAGGAGGTGTCCGTGCCCTTGGTGTGCAGCACGGAAAGGCGCTTGATGCCCGCCTCGCGCATACGTTCCAGCAGGCCGGGAGTGATTTCGTCGGCGGCTTCGGCCAGCACTTCACCGCTCTGGGGGGCCACCGCGTCCTCGGCCAGGAACATGCCGTCCAGCAGGTCCGGACGCACTTCAATGGCCGGAATGGCGGCCTCGCAGATCAGACGCCAGCTCCGCTTGGTGATGGGCTTGCCCGCCTTGACGATCACGTTGCCGTCGGGCGCGGCGATGTCCGCGTAAGCGTTGTCCTTGCGGTAGAGATCCTTGCGCACTTCCCAGAACAGGCGGCCGCCGTCCTCCAGCAGGTACTGCTCCCGGCTGTAGAAGTAGTCGAGGATCTGTTCCTTGCTCATGCCCATGGCCTTGAACAAAATGGTGGCGGGCATTTTGCGGCGGCGGTCGATGCGCACGTAGAGAATGTCTTTGTGGTCGAAGTCGAAGTCCAACCAGGATCCGCGCATGGGGATCACCCGGCAGGAATAGAGCACCTTGCGGCTGGTGTGGGTCTTGCCGCCGTCGTGCTCGAAAATGATGCCGGGCGAACGCTGCAACTGATTGACGATGACGCGCTCGGTGCCGTTGATGATGAAGGTGCCTTTTTCGGTCATCAGGGGCAGGGTGCCGAAATAGATGTCCTGCTCCTTGATGTCGCGGATGGTCCGGTTGCCCGACGCTTCATCGGCGTCGTAGACGACCAGACGCACTTTGATGCGCATGGGCGCTTCATAGGTCAGACCCTTGGCAATGCACTCGGCCTGATCGTACTTGGGCTCCTGAACTTCGTAGCTGACGAATTCCAGGCTGGCGGTCTTATTGAAATCCTCAATGGGAAATACCGTGTGAAAGACGCCTTCCAGGCCTTCGTCCGGTCTGCGATCGGCCTCGGGCACGCCTTCCTGAAGGAATTTTTGATATGAATCTATCTGCAGATTCAGCAGATGGGGAATGGGGAGGGAAATCTTGATCTTGCCGAACTGTTTGGTGAGCTGGCCCATGGGTACCTCAAGATAGGTAGCGGTTGCGCCCCGGCTGCGGACAGAAGCGTCTGCCGGCAGGCAAAAAAACTTGCTGTCACTGCACCCTGAAAGCGTATGAAACGGCCGCGGGGAGTCGCGGGGGAGCTCACTATGCACAACAAAGACGACAAAAACCCATCCCCTGTCTGGGTGAACAGGGCCTGGGCTGTCGAGCCTATTTTAAGAAAGTGTGCATATACAGTGAGTTATAAAAAACAGAAAGGATGCCTCCCGCGCCGTTCATTGAACACAGATACATAAGCAGAAAACATTTTTTTGGCAAGACTTTTTCTTGAAGAAATATCTGTCGCCCGCCGCGCCCGGCAACCGGAAAAAATACCGCAACCTCGGGCCGCCTGCCGGGAGCAGAACAAAAAAACATGACGGGGTCAATGACCCCGTCATGTGGAATGCGGCTTCGCGCTGACGCGAAGCGGACACAGGGAAATACTTACTTGATTTCCACAGTGGCGCCGGCTTCGGTGAGCTGCTTCTTGGCTTCTTCAGCTTCTTCCTTGGAAACGGCTTCCTTCAGAGTGGAGGGAGCGCCGTCAACCTTTTCCTTGGCTTCCTTGAGGCCCAGGCTGGTCAGAGCGCGCACCACTTTGATGACACCGATCTTGTTGGCGCCGGCTTCCTTAAGAACGACGTCGAATTCGGTCTTTTCCTCAGCGGCGGCGGCGCCGTCGCCACCGGCGGCCGGAGCGGCCATCACCATAGCGGCGGCGGGCGCGGCGGCGGAAACGCCGAACTTCTCTTCCAGTTCCTTGATGAATTCGGAAAGTTCCAGAACGGTCATGCTGGAGATGAATTCAACAACTTCTTCTTTGGTCACGGCCATGATATTTCTCCTGATCTTTGGCTTAATGTTTGAGCTGTCCACATCCGCTTACGCGGCAGCCTTGCCTTTCTGTTCCTCAATAGCCTTGAGGGCGTAGAGCAAGCCGCGCAGCATGTTGGCAAACAGCGACACAAAATTGGTGGGCACGGCGTTCATGGTGCCAAGCAACTGGCCGAGCAACTGTTCCTTTCCGGGCAGTTTGGCCAGAGCGTCCACCTGGGCAGGGGTCATTTCCTTGCCGTCCAGGCTGGCGCAACGCAAGCTGAAGATCTTGCTCTGCTTGACAAAATCACTGAGCGCCTTGGCCACCGCCACCGGGTCGTCGAACCCAAGGGCCACGCCGCAGTTCTCATGGAACTTGTCCTTGATGGCGTCGTGCGTGCCGCCGGTCAGAGCGATACGAGCCAGGGTGTTTTTGACGACATGATATTCGCCGCCCGCATTGCGCAGGCTCACCCGGAGGTTCGTCAGCTCTTCCACCGTCATGCCCTTGAAGTCCGTCAGCACCGCAAAGGAAGCACTGTCGGCCTTAGCCTTGATGGCTTCGATAATTGCGGCTTTTTCAGACCTGTTCACGTGATACCTCTCACGTTCGGGGTTGCCAGGTGGAATGCCGAGCCAAAGATGAAGCGTCTGGGCAGGAGATTAAGGGCTTGCGCCCGCCTGCCGTCTTCGACTCGAATTCCTTGCCTTAACCGAGGTTGTTGTTACACAACCGCTTGAGAGCTTGAACAAAACGCCCGGCCGCCGCATGCGGCGCCCGGGCCAGTTCATTAGCCCTCAAGAAATTTCTTGACCTGGGGCATATCAATTTTGAAGCCGGGGCCCATGGTGGTGGAAACCGCCATGGACAGCATGTAAGCGCCCTTGGCGGCCGAAGGCTTCAGACGATTGACGGCATCCAGCAAGGCCTTGAGGTTGCCCAGAATTTTTTCCGGACCAAAGGAAACCTTGCCCAGAGGCGCGTGCAGCACGCCAGCCTTGTCCACCTTGAAGTCCACGCGGCCAGCCTTGAGTTCGCTCACGGCCTTGGCCACGTCAAAGGTGACGGAACCGGTCTTGGCGTTGGGCATCAGGCCGCGGGGGCCGAGCACACGGCCGATCTGACCCACCAGAGCCATGACGTCGGGCGTGGCCACGGCGGCGTCGAACTCCAGCCAGCCTTCCTTGATCTTGGCCACCAGATCTTCGGCGCCAACGATATCCGCGCCGGCGTCTTTGGCTTCAGCCTGTTTTTCACCTTTGCAGAACACAGCCACACGCACGGTCTTGCCCAGCCCGTTGGGCAGGGTGACGGCGCCGCGCACCATCTGGTCGGAATACTTGGGATCGACGCCCAAGCGGATAGCCACGTCCACAGTTTCATCAAATTTAGCAAAGGACGCGCCCAAGGATTTGCTCACAGCATCTTCAATGCTGAAGCGTTCCTGCGGGTTATAGGCCTCAAGGGCTTTACGAAAATTTTTGCCATGTCTGGGCATGAGGTTTTCCTTGTCGTTTTATCTCCTGCCGTTTCCAATTCTGCGCGGAAAACGGCAGTACAATTGATTTCAACGAGTCTGGCGGAAAAAAGCGAAAATTCAGCAAGGTCCGCCGAACGGCTTTTGCCGCCGCAAGGGCAAATCCGCCGGAACTTCCCGGCAGGCTGTCCTTACTTGATGTCAATGCCCATGCTGCGGGCGGTGCCCGCAATGGACTTTACGGCGGATTCAAGGGTAGAGGCGTTGAGATCCGGCAGTTTGACCTTGGCGATCTCTTCCACCTGAGCCATGCTGAGGCTGCCCACCTTGTTGCGGTTGGGTTCGCCGGAACCCTTTTCAAGCTTGGCCGCCTTCATGATCAGCACCGCCGCCGGAGGCGTTTTGGTGATGAAGCTGAAGGAACGGTCGGCGTAGACCGTGATGACCACGGGGATGATCATCCCTTTCTGGTCCTGGGTGCGGGCATTGAATTCCTTGCAGAAGCCCATGATGTTCAGGCCGTGCTGGCCCAAGGCCGGACCCACCGGCGGCGAGGGGTTCGCCGCGCCCGCGGGAATCTGCAATTTGATCTTGGCAACTTCTTTTTTGGCCATGTGCGTTATCCTTCATCGCTGCTCGCGCTATTCTCGACCGTCAGGCCGACGCGCGGGGGCAAGTCTTAAGAATCTGTTACGCCTGAGATGCCTGCCGCACGACGGGCAAAATCCGTCTCGGGGCATCTCGCTGCAAGGATTTACAGGCAATTCCCTGCAGAGCATTGCAACCTTGGAATGCTCTTAACCTTTGGAGACCTGTACGAAATCCAGCTCCACCGGCGTTTGACGGCCGAAAATGGAAACGGAGACGCGCAGTTTTCCCTTGTCATAGTTGACGTCTTCCACCACGCCGTTAAAGCCGCCGAAAGGCCCGTCAATGACGCGCACTTCGTCGCCCCGCTCAAAATTGAACTTGGGGCGGGGGGTTTCCTGACGTGTTTCCATGAGCGCCAAAATGCGCTCGGCTTCGCTGTCGCGCATGGGCGTGGGACGGTTTCTGCCGCCCACAAAACCGGTTACCTTGGGTATGGATTGCACCAAGTGCCAAGACAAATCGGTCATGATCATGCGCACCATCACGTAGCCGGGATAGAACTTGCGCGTCGTGGTGCGCTTTTCGCCACCCTTGGCAAGTTCGATGACCTTTTCCGTGGGCACCACCACTTCCTGAATAAGGCCCTGATCCTGACCGGTGCGGCTCATCTCGTTGATGGTCTTTTGCACGCGCTGCTCGAAACCCGAGTAGGTATGCACGATGTACCAGCGCGGCCGTTTGCTCAACTCGGAGTTTTCATCGATGACGGGATCTTTCATTTCAGCCTTCAGGACAGTATGGACTTGATAAGGGCCGACAGACCAAGGTCCACCAGCCCCAGGATAACGGCCATCACAGCCACAAAGCCCAAAACCGCCAGCGTGGCCTTGCGCGTTTCTTTCAGCGTGGGCCAGGTGACTTTGCGCAATTCGGCCTTGGAATCCTCCACATAACGCGCAAAGCGCGCAAAGAGATTGGGGGCCTTGTCCGACTTGACGTCCGCGGCTTGCGCCTGTTTTTTTGCCATGATGTTACCCGAGAGATAAAAAATGGCAGGGCAGGAGGGATTCGAACCCCCAACTTGCGGTTTTGGAGACCGCCGCTCTAGCCGTTAGAGCTACTGCCCTGCGTACCGTCCGGGGGGCTCGCGCCCCCCGGCGGAAAGTTGTTACCTGGTTTCGCGATGCACTGTGTGCTTCTTGTCCCAGGGACAATATTTTTTCATTTCCAGCCGCCCGGTGGTGTTCTTCTTATTCTTCCGGGTGCTGTAATTGCGCCGCTTGCATTCGGTGCAAGCCAGAATGATGTTGACTCTCATGGCTTACTCGATAATTTCGGTAACGACGCCGGAACCCACGGTGCGGCCGCCTTCACGGATGGCGAAGCGCAGACCGGCTTCCATGGCGATGGGGGCGATCAGTTCCACGATGAACTGCGAGTTGTCGCCGGGCATAACCATTTCCACGCCTTCGGGCAGACCGATGACGCCGGTGATGTCCGTGGTGCGGAAGTAGAACTGCGGACGATAGCCGGAGAAGAAGGGCGTATGACGGCCGCCTTCTTCCTTGGAGAGCACGTACACTTCAGCCTTGAACTTCTTGTGCGGCGTAATGGACTTGGGAGCCGCGAGCACCTGGCCGCGTTCCACGTCGTCACGCTTGGTGCCGCGCAGCAGGGCGCCGATGTTGTCGCCGGCCTGACCCTGGTCCAGCAGCTTGCGGAACATTTCCACGCCCGTGCAGGTGGTCTTCTGGGTGGGCTTGATGCCCACGATTTCCACTTCGTCACCCACCTTGAGGATGCCGCGTTCCACACGACCGGTCACCACGGTGCCGCGGCCGGAGATGGAGAACACGTCTTCAATGGGCATCAGGAAGGGCTTGTCGATGTCGCGCTCGGGATCGGGGATGAAGCTGTCGCAGGCGTCGAGCAGCTCGCCGATGCATTTGGCTTCAGGCGCATTGGGATCGTCGCATTCCAGGGCCTTCAGGGCGGAACCGCGGATCACGGGCACGTCGTCGCCGGGGAAGTCGTAGGAAGAGAGCAGTTCACGCACTTCCAGTTCCACCAGTTCCAACAGTTCCTCGTCGTCCACCAGATCGCACTTGTTCAGGAAGACCACCAGCTGGGGCACGCCCACCTGACGGGCGAGCAGGATGTGCTCACGGGTCTGGGGCATGGGGCCGTCGGTGGCGGCCACCACCAGGATACCGCCGTCCATCTGGGCGGCGCCGGTGATCATGTTCTTGATGTAGTCGGCGTGGCCGGGGCAGTCCACATGCGCGTAATGGCGCTTGTCGGTCTCGTATTCCACATGGGCGGTAGCAATGGTGATGCCACGCTCTTTTTCTTCGGGGGCCTTGTCAATTTCGTCATACGAAACGAAGCTGCCCTCGCCCTTCAGGCCGGCAATTTTGGTGATGGCGGCGGTCAGGGTGGTTTTGCCGTGGTCGATGTGCCCGATGGTGCCGATGTTTACATGGGGCTTCTTGCGTTCATATTTGGCTTTGCCCATTGTACGTCTCCCTGGAAAAAAATTGTTTGCGGTTGTACGTGCGCTACTTTGCCGGATCTCTGCCGTCAGGTAGCGCCTGTTCCTCGCGTAACGGCAGGCAGAGGGGTAAAGCCGCTTGGCGGCCGACGCCATTGCCCGCATTCAGTCCCTGGTCGCCAGGGAACGTGCATTGGCAGGAGCAGGACTCGGGGAATTGGATTTTGCAGGAATGGAGCGGGAAACGGGATTCGAACCCGCAACCCTCAGCTTGGAAGGCTGATGCTCTAGCCGTTGAGCTATTCCCGCACACTGGCGGTGCTGTCGCTGTACGTCAAACCTGCGTTTGACGGCTACCGCACCGTAGTTCCCCGACAGTCGCGCTGTCTCCTACAGCCAAGGCAGTTTGTCAAAACCAGCCACCGACCGCCTGAAAAGTTGGAAGGCGGAAGGGGTGGTGGAGGGGGGTGGATTTGAACCACCGAAGTCTTACGACGACAGATTTACAGTCTGTTCCCTTTGGCCACTCGGGAACCCCTCCACACATGCCGCAAAGGTCCGGCCCGCAGGCAGGCCTTTGTTCAGCTTTTTGTGGAGCTGGCGATGGGACTCGAACCCGCAACCTGCTGATTACAAATCAGCTGCTCTGCCAGTTGAGCTACGCCAGCGGCAAGATGGTGTCTTAAACGGTTCCGCCGCTCTTGGCAAGTGAAAAGTACATTTTCCCGCAATTTTTTCAAAAAAAGCCGAAAAACCGCCGGTTACGCATTCTGCGAAGTCCATTCTACACTTTCCGGGCCAGAGCGCAACGGTCCAGCCCGGCCAGATCGCGCCGGGTGGCGATGCCGTCAAATACGCAGGTGGAGGATAAAAGCTCCCGCACCGCCGGGCCCTGGCTTGCGCCGTGTTCCAGAAGCAGCAGGCCTCCGGGCTGGAGAATGCGGGCGGCCTGGCTGATGACGGCGCGCAAATGGGCCAGGCCTTCCCGGGGCGAAAAAAGCGCCGTGTGCGGTTCATAACGCAGCACTTCGTCCATAACTTCGCTTTGCTCGGCCTCCGCGATGTACGGCGGATTGCTGACCACCAAGCCACAGGAGCCGGGTTGCAACGGCACGGAACGCATATCGGCCCGCAGCGCGTCCAGACGCGCGGCGGCCCCCAGTCGTGCGGCATTTTCGCGAGCCACGCACAGGGCCGGAGCGCTGAGTTCCAGCAGCAGACCGCGCCATTGCGGGCGCTCCAGACAGAGGGTCACGCCGATGCAGCCGGAGCCCGCGCCCAGATCCGCAAAGCGGAGCGAATGGTGCACGGGCAAAAGTTCCAGTGCCGTTTCCACCAGCAGTTCCGTCTCCGGGCGGGGGATCAGCGTGTCGGGCGTGACCAGAAAATCCCGTCCGAAAAATTCCCGCGCGCCGAGGATATAGGCCAGAGGCTCGCCGGCGGCCCGTCGGGCCGTCAGAGCCTCCAGCGCGTCAATCTCCGGAAGCGCAAGTTCGCGTTCCGCCGCCAGAACACAGTGCAGCCGGTCCAGACCCAGCACGTGTCCGGCCAGCAGTTGCGCGCAAAGGCGGGGGCTGTCCACCCCCGCCTTTGTCAGTCGCCTTGCGGCGTCATGTTCATATTCCCGCAGGCGCACGCTCAGGCCTCGGCGGGCCGTTCCGCGCGTCCGCGTCGCGCCGTGGCCGCGACGGCCGGGCGGGCCGGGCTTTTGGGGCGCGGCTCGGGCGCGGCTTTTCCGGACTGGCCGGCTTTTACGCCGCCGCCGCGCTTGCCCTTGGCTTCAAAGACCAGCGGAAGGAGCTCGTCGTAGTGATGCACCGGGTGCACTGTGATGCGTTTGAGCAGCTCCCCGGGCACGTCTTCCAGGTCCTTGACGTTTTGCTGCGGGATGATCACGTGCTTCAGACCCCGGGCCACTCCGGCCAGGATTTTTTCCTTGATGCCGCCCACGGGCAGCACACGGCCCTGTAAGGTGATCTCGCCGGTCATGCAGAGGTCGGCCCGCACCCTGCGGTTGCTGAGGGCCGAAATCAGGGCCGTGGTCAAGGTCACGCCCGCCGAGGGGCCGTCCTTGGGGGTGGCGCCCGCCGGGACATGCACGTGGATATCCTGCTTGCCAGCAAAGGACGGGTCCACACCCAGTTCTTCCGCGCGGCTGCGGATATAGCTCAGGGCCGCCTGGGCGCTTTCCTTCATGACATCACCCAGCTGTCCGGTGAGGGTCAGGCCGCCCTTGCCCTTCATGACGCTGGCCTCCACGGTCAGCACTTCGCCGCCGGCCGGAGTCCAGGCCAGACCCAGGGCCATGCCGGGCATGAGTTCCTTTTCCTTTTCGTCTTCCACAAAACGGGGCGCGCCGAGGAGCTTTTCCACATCCTTGGGCTCCACCTTGAAGGGCGCTTTTTTGCCCTCCGCCTTGCGCCGGGCCAGCTTGCGGCAGATGGACGCCAGTTCGCGTTCCAGATTGCGCAGGCCCGCCTCGCGCGTATACTCCTTGATGACCTTTTCCAGAGCCGCGTCGCTGAGCGCCACGTCGCCCTCGGCCAGGCCGTTCTCGGTGATCTTTTTGGGCAGCAGATGCTTGCGGGCGATCTCCGCCTTTTCCTGCATGGTGTAACCGGGCAGGGAGATGACCTCCATACGGTCGCGCAGGGCCGCCGGAATGGTTTCCAGATGGTTGGCCGTGCACAGGAACATGACCTTGGACAGATCAAAGGGCACGTTCAGATAGTGATCGCTGAAGGTGTGGTTCTGTTCCGGGTCCAGCACTTCCAGCAGCGCCGAGGAGGGATCGCCCCGGAAGTCCGTGCCCAGCTTGTCCACTTCGTCCAGTACGATGACCGGATTACGGGTGCCGGCCTGCTTGACGGCCTGGATGATCCGTCCGGGCATGGCACCGATGTAGGTGCGCCGGTGTCCGCGAATTTCAGCCTCGTCGTGCATGCCGCCCAGGGACAGTCGCTGGAACTTGCGGCCCAGCGCCCGCGCGATGGAGCGGCCCAGCGAGGTTTTGCCCACGCCGGGAGGGCCCGCGAAGCAGAGGATAGGTCCCTTGGACTGCGGGTTGAGTTTGCGCACGCTGAGGAATTCCAGAATGCGGTCCTTGATCTTGTCCAGGCCGCAATGATCCTCGTCCAGAATTTCCTTGGCGTGGGCAATGTCCAGACGGTCGCGTGAGAGCTTCTTCCAGGGCAGTTCCACCAGCCAGTCCAGATAGGTGCGCACCACGTTGGCTTCCGAGGAATCAGCGTGCATGCCGGACAGGCGGCGCAACTGCTTGTCCGCCTCCTTGCGCACGTCCTTGGGCAGGCCGGCCTTGTCCAGGGCCTGTTTCAGGTTTTCCAGATCGTCCTCGCCCTCGGGCTCGTTTTCACCCAGCTCTTGGCGGATGGCCTTGAGCTGCTCGCGCAGGAAATAATCCTTCTGGGCCTTGTCCATGCCCTCGCGGGCCGAGCTCTGGATGCGGGCCTGCACTGTGGCCACTTCCACTTCACGCTGGAGCTGGGCGTTGACCAGGGTCAGACGTTCCAGAGGATTTTCCGCTTCCAGGATGCGCTGGGCGTCCGCGATCTTCATCCGCATGTTGGCGGCGATAAGGTCCGCCAGGCGGCCCGGATCGTCCACGCCCTGCAATACGGCCAGCACGTCCGGCGAGGCCAGGCCGCGCAGGGTGAGCACCTTTTCGCTCTGCTCGCGCGCGGAGCGCAGCAGCGCCTCCAAGGTGGCGTCGGTCTGGGGTGTGACTTCTGGCAGGGTTTCGATGCGCGCTTCCAGATAGGGTTCCACCTGGCTGTAGCCGGTGATCCGCGCGCGGCTCACGCCCTGAACCAGAATTTTCACCCGCGAGTCCGGCATCTTGAGCAGGCGCATGATCTGGACCACGGTGCCCACGCTGTAAAGATCCTCCGGTGCGGGATCGTCGGTGCTTTCCTCACGCTGGGCGCAGACCAGAAGATGCCGGCCGTTTTTCAGGGCGGATTCCACGGCCTGCACGGATTTTTCGCGGCCGATGAACAGCGGCAGGATCATATAGTTGAAGATGACCACGTCGCGTACCGGCAGCACGGGCAACGCGTCGGGGATGCCCTGCGCCGCGGCGTTGACGTTGCTCTCGTCGGGCAGGTCCCGTACGGGCGCTTCAGCCTGCGCCGCATGGTCGTCCTTGTCGATGGCCGGCTCGGCGGCGCCGGGCCCCTGTTCCTCGTGGAGCGGATGATTTTTTTCGTTGTAATCTGCCATATATATTCTCCCTGACTGCCTTCAGATGCGTTTGCTCTGTGTTATACTGTAGCAGTCTCCCTCAGTGACGATGACATGATCCAGAAAACGCAGGCCCATACGCGGGGCCAGCCGTTGCAGCTCGGTGGTCAGCATGAGATCCGGCTGGGAAGGTCCCGGACTGCCGCCGGGGTGGTTGTGGACCAGAATGATGCCGCTGGCTTTGTGCGTGAGCGCCGCCTCCAGGACATCCCTGGGCTGTACGGGCACTTGGCCGATGCCACCGCGCCGCAGGCGTTCCCAGAAAATCAGCCCGTTGCGCGCGTCCACCAAGGCCAGCCAGCATTCCTCATGCGGGCAACCGGCCAGGCGGCTTTGCGCCATGCGGGCAACGGCGTCCGGCGTGGCCAGGATTTCGCGTTGGCGCGCGGCCGAGGCCGCGTACCGGGCCAGCAACTCGCGCTGAACCCGCCAGAGGGCCATGAGACCCGGCCCGAAGCCGGGCACCTGCAATAACTCGTCCGGTCTGGCATCCAGCGCGCCCCGGATGGTGCCGAAGCGCCGCAGCAATTCCTTGGCCAGCGGCTTGGTGTCTTTGCGCGTGAGCCCGTAGCCGAGCAAAAGCTCCAGCACCTCATAATCCGCCACGGCCAGAGGGTCGCGTTTCAGCCGCTCACGCAGGCGGGCGCGGTGCCCGCTGTGCGGCGAGGTGGTGGAGTCGGTCGTTGCTGACATAAAGTAAGCAGTCTTGTCCTGGAGGCAAGGGGTTGGGAGAAAAGTGAGAAGAAAACATCCGTTGCGGGGCCCGGCCGGGTTTGGCCGCCGCCTCGTCAAATTTTAGCGCGACGCGGCCTGGCCGAACAGAACTGTAAGCCGCGCCGCCAGAAAATCCAGGGTCTGTTCCGGCGTGCGGCGGCCGCTTTTGACCTGCCATTCGGCGTCCGCCACAGCCGCCATGCCTTCGGCCAAACCGCGCGGGCCGAGGCGCAAGGCCAGTTGCTTTTTCAGACCGGCCTCGGACGGGTGCAGGCGCACCTTTTCCCCGGCCTGTGTCTGCCAGAGCAGCCGCAGTTCACGGGCCAGCAGCGCCAGCAGGGAAAAGAGCAGGCTGTCGCTGTCCCGGCTGCGGCACAGCTCCTTCCAGACAGCGGCCAGGTTGCCGGCCTCCATATGACGGATGCAGGCAAAGACATTGCACTCCGGGCTCCAGGCGGCGGTGGCGGTCATGGCGGCCGTGATCCTGTCGTCTGCGCCCGCGCCCCCGGCGTTATCCGGCCCGTGGATTCCACGCAGAAGCGAGAGCTTCTGCAGTTCGTTTTCAATGGCCTGGGCGTCCGGCGGCACCGAGGCGCAGAACTGTTCCAGGGCGTCGGCTTCAAAGTTCAGCTCCAGATCGCGGGCGCGCTGCTGCACATGACGTTTGACGCCGCGCTCGGTCAGCCCCTCATGCCGCCAGATCCAGCCCTGCTGGTCGGCAAAGGCCAGACAGCGCAGTTTGGCGATATGGGCCGGGATCTTGGGCTGCCCCTTCTCCCAGTTTACTTCCAGGCAGAAAAAGGGCCAGCACTGGGCCGAAGGCCGGGCCAGCGCCTGGGATATCTTTTTCCAGACAGCCGCGGGCCAGAGCTGGGCCTGACGGACCAGCAGGACGCGTGACGCGCCGAATAGGCCTTGCAGGCTGAGCTGTTCCCAGAAGCGCGGCGGCGGCTCCTCGTCGCCCCAGTAAACATGGCGTTCCCACGGACCGCCCGCCGACGAAAAGACGGCCAGTTGTTCCGCGAGATGAGTGCGGAGCAACCGGCTGTCCGGGCAGACCAGAAAGCTGAAGCCGGGCCTGCCGTTTCTGTCGGTTCCGTTCTGCGGACTCATGCCAATGCGCGCGGCCTAATTGGCCACGATGTTGACCAGTTTGCCGGGAACCACCACCACCTTGCGCACGGTCAGGCCGTCCGTGTGGCGCAGCACCGCCGGATCAGCCAGGGCGGCCTGTTCCAGCGCGGCCTTGTCCGCTCCGGCGACCACTTCCAGGGTGCCGCGCAGTTTGCCGTTGACCTGCAGGGCCACGGTAATCATATCCTGAGCCGTGGCGGCCTCGTCCCATTGTGGCCAGGGCTCGTCGGCCAGCGGCGCGGGGTGCCCCAGCCGTTGCCAGAGCTCCTCGCAGAGATGCGGGGTGATGGGCGAAAGCAGGGTCAGCACTGTGGCCATGGCCGAGGAGAAGACGCGGTTCTCGGCCTCGCTGTGGCCCAGTTTTTCGCGCGAGAGGTGCATGGCGTTGACCAGTTCCATGACGGCGGCGATGGCCGTATTGAACTGGAAGCGGCCGCCCATGTCCTCACCGGCTTTTTTGACCGTGAGATGCTCCTTGCGGCGCAGGTCGCGGCTTTCCAGGCTGCCCGCGTCCACGGCGGTCGCTCCGCAGGCCTTGAGCGGGAGCAGACGGGCTTCCTCTTCGGTGAAAAGCCGCCAGATGCGGGCGAGAAAACGCGACGCGCCTTCAATACCCGAGTCCGACCAGTCAAAATCCCGCTCCGGCGGAGCCGCGAAGAGACAGAACAGGCGCACGGTGTCCGCGCCGTATTTGTTGATCATCTCTGTGGGATCCACCACATTGCCCTTGGACTTGGACATCTTGCCGCCGTCCTTGAGCACCATGCCCTGGGTCAGTAGGTTGGTGAAGGGCTCGGCCAGATCCTTGGGGAAGAAGCCCAGATCGCGCAGCACCTTGGTGAAGAAACGGGAATAGAGCAGATGCAGAATGGCATGCTCCACGCCGCCGATATACTGGTCCACGGGCAGCCAGTATTGCAGCGCCTCGGTCTTGAAGGGAGCCTTGTCGTCGCGGGCGTCGGTGTAGCGGGCGAAATACCAGGAGGATTCCACAAAGGTGTCCATGGTGTCGGTTTCGCGCCGGGCCGGGCCGCCGCAGCGGGGGCAGGCGCACTCCGCGAAGGACGGCGTTTCCGGCAGGGGAGAGCGGCCGTCGTCGCGCACCTTCACATCCAGGGGCAGGAGCACGGGCAGATTTTCTTCCTTTTCCGGCACCACGCCGCATTTTTCGCAGTAGACCACCGGAATGGGCGCGCCCCAGAAGCGCTGGCGCGAGATGTTCCAGTCGCGCAGGCGGAACTGGGTGGTGGCCTTGCCCTTGTTGTTCTTTTCCAGCGCGTCGGCCACGGCCTTCTTGCCTTCTTCATTGGGCAGGCCGTCAAAGGAGCCGGAATTGACCATCAGGCCGGGGCCTGTCCAGGCTTCGGTCATGCTGCGGGGATCAAGCGTCTGGCCCTCGGGGCTGATGACCACTTGCACGGGCAGGCCGTATTTGCGGGCGAAATCGAAGTCGCGCTGGTCGTGGGCGGGCACGCCCATAACCGCGCCGGTGCCGTAGTCAGCCAGCACGAAATTGCCCAGCCAGAGCGGCACGCGTTGGCCGGTAAAGGGATGCAGGGCATATGCGCCGGTGAAGACGCCTTCCTTTTCCAGGTTGTCGGACTGGCGGTCCAGGCGGTCCATATTGCGGATGCGCTCCACAAAGGCGCGCACTTCGTCGGCTTTTTCGTAGCCTTCAATGAGCTTTTCCACCAGCGGATGTTCCGGGGCCAGGGTCATGAAGGTCACGCCGAAGACGGTATCCGGCCTGGTGGTGAACACATCAATGCCGGATACGCCCTCAACGGCTTTTTTCAGGCCGAAACTGATGGCCGCGCCCGTGGATTTGCCGATCCAGTTGCGCTGCATGGCCAGCACGCGGTCCGGCCAACTGCCTTCCAGCAGGGCGAGGTCTGCCAGCAGTTCGTCGCCGTAGGCCGTGATCTTCAGAAACCACTGGGTCAGATCCTTCTGCTCCACCCGGCTGTCGCAACGCCAGCAGAGGCCGTCGATGACCTGTTCGTTGGCCAGCACCGTATGGCAGGAGGGACACCAGTTCTGCGGGGCCTTTTTGCGGTAGACCAGGCCTTTTTCCAGCAGGCGCAGAAAGAACATCTGCTCCCAGCGGTAGTATTCCGGGCGGCAGGTGGCGATTTCACGCGACCAGTCGTAGGAATAGCCCAGGCGTTGCAACTGGGCGCGCATATTGTCGATATTGGCGTAGGTCCACTGGGCCGGGTGCACATGATGCTTGATGGCCGCGTTTTCGGCGGGCAGGCCGAAAGCGTCCCAGCCCATGGGGTGCAGCACGTTGAAGCCCTGCATGCGTTTGCAGCGCGCCACCACGTCGCCGATGGAATAGTTGCGCACATGGCCCATGTGGATGTTGCCCGAGGGGTAGGGAAACATCTCCAGCACGTAATACTTGGGCTTATCGCTCTCGTGCGTGCTGGCGAAGGATTTTCCCTCCCGCCAGCGGGCCTGCCATTTTTCTTCGATAGCCTGCGGATTGTAGCGTTCTTGCGTCATGTGCGGATACCGTGGGGCGGATTAAGGGTTGGCGGCGCGGGCGGCGGGCGGAACCAGTGCGCCGCTCTCCAGAGCCTTGGCCGCCGCGTCCAGAATGCCGTTGATGAAGTTTTTGGCGTTGCCTTCGCCGAACTGGCCGCTCAGTTCCAGAGCCTCGTTAATGGCCACCTTGGGCGGCACGTCCTGGCGGTAGAGCATTTCAAACACGGCCAGACGCAGCAGGGTCAGCTCAATGCGGCCCATGCGGTCCACACGCCAGTTGTGGGAAAAGTGGCCGATGGCCGCGTCCAGCGCCTTGCTGTTACTCCAGACGCCTTCCACCAGTTCCCACGCGAAGCCCGTGGGCTCGGCGGACAGGTCCTCTTCGCTCATGGCCGTATTATGAGGGGAGAGCACAAAGGCCCGGCGCAGTTCGCCGGGGCTTTCCGCCGGAGTGAAGGAAAGCCCGTACAACACCTGAAATGCCAGTTCGCGCGCGCCCCGGCGGGTGGCGTTCTTACCCTTGCCCATGAATTACAACTGCTCCAGCACGCGGATGGTTTCCAGCATGGCCGCGGCGGCTTCCACGCCCTTGTTGCCGCCCTTGGATCCGGCCCGTTCAATGGCCTGTTCAATGCTGTCGCAGGTCAGCAGGCCGAAGCCGATGGGCGTGCCGGACTGCATCATGGCCTGCGCGATGCCCTTGCTGGCCTCGGCGCAGACATAGTCGAAATGCGGGGTGCCGCCCCGGATCACCGCGCCCAGAGCCAGAATGCCGTCATATTTGCGCGCGGCGGCCAGCTTCTGACAGACTAGGGGCAGTTCGAACGCGCCGGGAATGCGCACCAGTGTGATGTCCGCCGGATCCAGGCCATGGCGTTCCAGATAATCCTGAGCCCCGCCCACCAGACGGTCCACGATGAAGTCGTTGAAGCGGGTGGCCACGATGGCCACTTTCAGGCCTTTGGCGTCCAACTGGCCCGCGATGGTTTTCACTGCGTTCATGCAAACTCCTGTGCTGTGAAGACGATGGCAAAAAAAGCTAAATAAAACCGTTGCGCAACAGCAGTTCCCGGCTGACGCCCGCACGCGCTTCCGTCGCGGCGGCAGAACCGTCCGTCCGTCCGGTTTTGCCGGGCACTCCGGTCGCTCCGGCTATTCCGGACCAGGGGCCGAGCAGGCTGTGCACATATTTTCCGATAAGGTCCGTTTCCATATTGACGCGCGCGCCGGGGCGCCACTGGCGCATGGTAGTGCGCTTCTGCGTGTCGGGAATGATGTTGACCTCCAGAAAATCGGGGCCGCAATCATTGACCGTCAGACTGATTCCGTCAAGGGCCACCGAGCCTTTGGCAATGACTTCGGGGCCGAAATCCGCCGGAAATTCCAGGCGGCAGCGCAGGGATTGCCCGGCGGGGCGCACGTCGCGCACCGTGGCCAGGCAGTCCACATGGCCGCTGACCAGATGCCCGCCCAGACGGTCGCCCAGCGCCAAGGCGCGCTCAAGGTTGACCAGATCGCCGTTGCGTAGCGCGCCCAACGTGGTGCGCGCCAGGGTTTCCGCCGAGGCGTATGCCGTGAAGGCGTCGCGGCTGTGGCTTTCCACCGACAGGCAGGCCCCGTTGACCGCGATGGATTCACCGTCGATGACGTCCGTCAGGGTGAACAGAGGCCGGATGGCCAGACGGCATTCCGCGCCGGTTTTACGCAGGGAGCTGATCTCGCCTTGCCCCTGGATGATGCCCGTGAACATCCGTCTACTCCCCCTGACCGGCATCGTCCGCCGCAAGGGGACGCAGCAGAATATGAATGTCATCGCCACAGAGGCTGGTCCGGCTGATCCGCAGGCGCAGGGCTTCACTCAGGCTTTGGGGCGCGCGTCCGGCGAACAGGGGGCGGGCCTCGTTGTCGCCCAGCACCAGAGGTGCCAGATGCAGGCGGAATTCATCCACAAAACCCGCTTCCAGCAGGGCCAGCGCCAAGCGGCCGCCGCCCTCGCAGAGCACATAAGGGCAGCCCAGGTCCTGGCGCAGGGCGCGGAACATCTCGCGGAAATCCGGGCCGCCGTGCGGACCGGGCCCCAGCGCCAGCACGCGCGCGCCTATCTGACGCAGAGCCTGTGCCGCCGTGGAGGCCGCAACGGCCGGTGAGGCCAGAAAAACCGTCTGTTCGGGTCGCTCCTTGAGCAGATGAAAATCAGCGTCCGGCTTGGGCAGACGCGAGGTCAGCAGGCAGGCCAGGGGCTGCGGAGCGTCGGCGCAGCCGCCGCGCGCCGTCAGGAGGGGATTGTCCGCCCTGAAAGTGCCGCCGCCCACCAGCACCGCGCCGCCGCACAGGCCCAGACCCGCGCGCAGGTCCTGTACCTCCCGGCGCGAGGCCTCGCAGGTGATCCACTGGGAATGCCCATTGCGCGTGGCGATGCGGCCATCCAGCGTGGCGGCCATCTTGAGAATCAGATAGGGCCTGTCCGTGCTCTGCCAGACCAGAAAATCCGCCACCAGATCACGGCATTCCGTTTCGCAGACCGGACCCAGAACCTCCACCCCGGCTTCGCGCAGGCGGGCCGCGCCTCCGGCGGCCAGGGGATTGGGGTCGGCCAGCCCCATGACCACCCGGCTGACGCCCGCGTCCAGGATGGCCTGGGTGCAGGGCGGCGTCTTGCCCTGATGGTTGCAGGGTTCCAGCGTGACCACCAACGTGCAGCCTTTGGGATTCACGCCGTGCGCCGCCGCGTCTTTCAGGCAGTCCACCTCGGCGTGGTCCTGCCCGGCTTCATGGTGCCAGCCGCGCGCGACAATCTGGCCGTCGCGCAGCAACACCGCACCCACCGTGGGGTTGGGGCAAGCTTTCCAGCGTCCCTGCTCGGCCAGGGCGATGGCCTCGCGCATGAACGGAGCGAAATCCTGTTCAGTCATAGCGCTTTTCTCCGCTCATGGCCCCGGGCATGCCGCTGACGCGGGGCGGGGTGAAGGTGAACTGCTCCACGGTGACGCCTGCCTCGCGCAGCATGGTGGAGGCCAGATCGTCGGGGTAGTCTTCGGCGTAGTAGATATGGCGGATGCCGCAATTGATCAGCATTTTGCTGCACAGCACGCAGGGATGGGTGGTGCAGTAGAGTTCCGCGCCCGCGATGTTGATGCCGTGCACCGCGGCCTGGATGATGACGTTCTGCTCGGCGTGCAGGCCGCGGCAGATCTCGTGGCGCTGGCCCGAGGGAATACCGAGTTGTTCACGCAGGCAGCCCACTTCCAGGCAGTGGGGCACGCCGGCGGGCGCGCCGTTATAGCCT
The DNA here is from genome assembly GCF_009696265.1 of Desulfovibrio porci. Classification (NCBI taxonomy): domain Bacteria; kingdom Pseudomonadati; phylum Thermodesulfobacteriota; class Desulfovibrionia; order Desulfovibrionales; family Desulfovibrionaceae; genus Desulfovibrio; species Desulfovibrio porci. The sequence goes on along the minus strand of NZ_VUMH01000001.1, from coordinate 273,298 downwards.
GTGGCCAGAATGCGTTTGTCCTTGACGGCCACGGCGCCTACCCGGCGGCGGGTACAGGTGGAACGCTCACTCACCAGGTAGGTGATATTCATAAAATAATCAGGCCAGGGCAGTCGTTGCATAGGGCGCTCGCAAATGGATTTGAGGCAGTTTACACAGAGGCGGCCCAAAAGCCAAGCCGCGCGGGCGCGTCGCAAAAAATGAAAAAGGCCGCGCAAACGGCCTTTTTCATGCAGAAACGGGAACAGCCTAACAGGTGAACAGCGGGAACTGGCGGGCGAAATCCTCCACATTTTTGCGGATGCGGTCCAGTTCATGGGCGTCTTCGCGCTTTTCCAGGGCTTCCACGATGAAGCCGCCCACCGTTTGCATATGTTCCTGTTGCAGGCCGCGCGTGGTCAGGGCCGCCGTACCCAGACGGATGCCCGAAGTCACGAAAGGCGAACGGGTTTCAAAGGGCACGGTGTTCTTGTTCACCGTAATGCCCGCCTGGTCCAGAGCCTGCTCGGCGTCCTTGCCGGTGATGTCCTTGTTGGTCAGGTCCACCAGCATGAGGTGATTGTCCGTGCCGCCGGAAACCAGTTCAAAGCCCGCGTCCATCAGGCATCGGGCCAGGGCGGCGGTGTTGTCCAGCACCCGCTGCTGATAGGCAGCGAAGGCCGGGCGCAGGGCCTCGCCGAAGGCCACGGCCTTGGCCGCGATAACGTGCATCAGCGGGCCGCCCTGGATGCCGGGGAAAATCTGGCTGTTCAGGGTCTTGGCATTGTCTTCGCTGGAAAGGATCATGCCGCCGCGCGGCCCGCGCAGGGTCTTGTGCGTGGTGGTGGTGGTGATGTGGGCGTGGGGAATGGGGCTCTCGTGCAGGCCCACGGCCACCAGACCCGCGATGTGGGCCATGTCCACCAGCAGCTTGGCCCCCACCTCATCGGCGATGGCCCGGAAGCGGGCGAAATCGATGCGGCGCGGGTAGGCGCTGGCCCCGGCCATAATGACGGCGGGCTTGTGCTCGCGCGCCAGGGCGGCCACTTCGTCATAGTCGATGCGGCCGGTTTCCTTTTGCACGCCGTAAGAGACGATGTTGAACAGGCGGCCCGAGAAATTGACCGGGCTGCCGTGGGTCAGATGCCCGCCGTGGGAGAGATTCATGCCCAGAATCACGTCGCCGGGCTTGAGGCAGGCGAAATAGGCGGCCATGTTGGCCTGCGAGCCGGAATGGGGCTGCACGTTGACGTAGCCGCAGCGGAAGAGCTGTTTTGCCCGGTCCTGCGCCAGGGTTTCGGCGATGTCCACGTATTCGCAGCCGCCGTAATAGCGCTTGCCGGGATAGCCCTCGGCGTACTTGTGGGTCAGCACGCTGCCCTGGGCTTCACGCACGGCGGGCGAGACGAAGTTTTCCGAAGCAATCAGCTCAAGCTTGCTCACCTGCCGGTCCGACTCCAGAATAATGGCCCGGGCCAGCTCCGGATCTTGAAGCAGAATTTCGTCCATGAACGCTTGTCCTTTTTACTTAAAGAGTGCTGCCCGCCACAGCGGCGGGCAGCGTGTTTGTCAGGATGCGGCCGGGCGGCGGACGCCGCGCTTATTCAATCCATTTTTTCAGGATCAGGCTCGCGTTGGTGCCGCCGAAGCCGAAGGAATTGCACATGGCATACTCGCAGGCCACATGTCGGGACCCGTCGGCCAGGTAGTCCAGATCACATTCCGGGTCGGGATTTTCCAGATTGATGGTGCCGGGCAGCATTTCGTCGCGCAGGGCCAGGGCCGTGAAGACCGACTCGATGCCGCCCGCCGCGCCCAGAAGATGGCCGGTCATGGACTTGGTGGCGGAGATTTTGATCTTTTGGGCGTGTCCGCCGAAGACCAGCTTGATGGCCTTGGTTTCCGTGCTGTCGTTGAGCTGGGTGGAGGTGGCGTGGGCGTTGATGTGCCCCACGGCCTCGGGCGCGATGCCCGCCTCGCGCAGGGCGTTTCGCATGGCGTGGGCCATGCCTTCGCCGGTATCGCAGGGGGCCGTCATATGGTAGGCGTCGCCGGAAGCGCCGTAACCGGCCACTTCGGCATAGATTTTCGCGCCGCGCGCCTTGGCGGACTCCAGACTTTCCAGCAGCAGCAGGCCCGCGCCTTCGCCGATCACAAAGCCGTCGCGCTTGGCGTCAAAAGGCCGGGAAGCGTGTGTGGGATCGTCATTGTAGTGCGAGGAGAGGGCCTTCAGGGCCGTGAAACCGGCCACGCCCAGAGGCGTCACCGTGGCTTCCACGCCGCCGGAAATGGCGGTGGTGGCCCGGCCCAGCAGAATTTCGCTGTAGGCCGTGCCCAGCGCGTGGATGGCCGAGGCGCAGGCCGTGGTAGTGACGATGTTCGGGCCCTTGGCTCCGGTGAAAATGGAGATCTGCCCCGGCCCCATATTGGAAATGAGCATGGGAATCATGAAGGGCGAAATTTTGTTGGGTCCGGCTTCCAGCAGCTTGGTGTGGTAGGTCTCCAGGGTATGGAGGCCCCCGAGGCCGATGCCGAGAATCACGGCCACGTCGTAGGCGTTGGCCTCGGTGATTTCAAAGCCGGCGTCCTGCAGCAGCATCTTGGCCGAAGCCACGGCGAACTGGGTGAAGCGGTCCATGCGCCGCACCTGTTTGGGAGGCATGTAGTCCTCGGGCACGAAGTTTTTTACTTCGCCGGCGATACGCGAATCATAGGCCGAAGCGTCGAACAGGGTGATGGGCGCGATGCCCGACTCGCCGGCAAGCAGGCGTTTCCAGGTGGTTTCAATGTCGTTGGCGAGGGGCGTAACGCCGGCTACGCCGGTGATCACTACGCGGGGACGGGTCATGCGGACTCCTTTTGGGCGGGGGGCCGGAATCCCCCCCGCTCGACGGATGACTACCGGCCGGGCGATGCGCCATGCGAGGAACGGCGCGAAACCGCATCCTCTCCCGCCGCGTGTCCGTCTGAACGCCAAGCGGCGCGACGGATGCGGAATGGACATGCCCGTTCCGGCCGCGGTCCTTTACGTAAAGGAACCGCCGCCGGGCCGTGACTATTTTTTATTTTCAATATAGGAAATGGCGTCCTGGACCTTGAGAATTTTCTGCGCGTCGTCATCGGCGATTTCGATGTCGAATTCTTCTTCCATGGCCATGATCAGCTCGGTCAGGTCCAGGGAATCGGCGCCGAGGTCTTCCACAAAAGAGGCTTCGGGCTTCACTTCATCGGCGCTCACGCCCAGTTGGTCCACAATGATCTTGGTAACTTTTTCCGCGACATCAGACATGGTATCCTCCAGGTAATATTGACTCTTATCGTATGCCCCGGTGACGCGAAGGGCGTTCCGGGCGCGTTGCCGCAGGGGAGAGGCCTTCTCAGCAGTACATGCCGCCGTTGACGGCCAGCACCTGTCCGGTAATGTAGGCGGCCCTGTCCGAAGCCAGAAAAGCCACGGCCTCGGCCACATCCTGAGCCTCGCCCATGCGCTTCAGGGGAATGGATTCCACATAGCTTGCGCGCACGTCGTCGTTCAGGTTCGCCGTCATATCCGTTTCAATAAAGCCCGGAGCCACGGCATTGACCGTGATCTGGCGGGAAGCCAGCTCCTTGGCGCAGGATTTGGTGAGGCCCAGCAGACCGGCCTTGGCCGAAGCGTAGTTGATCTGCCCGGCATTGCCCATCTGGCCCACCACTGAGGAAATATTGATGATCCGCCCTTTGCGGTTCCGGCTCATGGTCTTGGCCGCTTCGCGGGTACAGACAAAGGCTCCGCGCAGATTGACGGCCAGGACTTTGTCGAAGTCCTCGTCTTTCATGCGCACCAGAAAGCCGTCCTTGGTGATGCCGGCGTTGTTGACCAGCACGGCCAGATCGACTTTGTCCTTGATCTCGGCGGCAAAAAAGTCCGCCACGGCCGCGCTGTCGCCCACATTGAGCGCGAAGGCCCGGGCCTGTCCGCCTGCCGCGACAATCTCGGCCACGGTCTGCTCCGCCTCTTCGGGGCGGCTCACATAAGTGAGGAAAACCTGAAAGCCGTCACGGGCAAGGGTTTGGGCGATAGCCCGGCCGATGCCGCGCGAACCGCCGGTCACCAGGGCTGTGGGAAGGGCGGCGGAAGGCGTGGACTGCGTTATGCTCATGCTGGTTCTGCCTTTGCTGTGGGAACGTGGAACGCTGTTTATAGCTCAGACAAGGGGGAATTTCAATGCGTGCATGCGCCCGGCGGCTAAAAACGCAGCAGAGCGGCGCCCCAGGTCAGGCCGGAACCGAAGGCCGTCATCAGCACGCGGTCGCCGGGCTTGATCCGCCCGGCGGCGCGGGCCTCGTCCAACGCCAGAGGGATGGATGCCGACGAGGTATTGCCGTACTTGTCCACATTGGTGAACACGCGATTGCCGTCGACGTTCAGGCGGCTGCCCACGGCTTCAATAATGCGCATGTTGGCCTGATGCGGCACAAAAAGATTCACGTCGTCTATGGAAAGACTGTTACGGGCGAGAATCTGCTCGCAGACCCGCACCATCTGGCGCACGGCGTGCTTGTAGGTTTCACGGCCCTGCATGGTGATGAAAAAGTTTTCGTCCACGGGCTGGCCCAGGCCGTAGCGGCAGGTCGTGCCGCCGCCCACGGTGATCAGGTCGCGCTGATTGCCGTCGCTCTGACAGATGACGTCTTCCACTCCGGCCAGGGCCTTGTCCGCCGAAGCGGTCAGCACGCAGGCCGTGGCCGCGTCGCCGAACAGCACGCAGGTGGCGCGGTCGCTCCAGTTGACGCGGCGGGTCAAGGCTTCGGTGCAGACAAAAAGAATGCACGCGTCGGGCGATTGGGCCAGCATGCCCCGGCAGATGGAAAGGCCGTACAGAAAACCGGAACAGGCGGCGCTGAAATCAAAGGCCATGACCGGACCCGCGCCCAGCTTTCCGGCCAGAATGCAGGCCACGGAAGGCGAGAGCATATCCGGCGTGCAGGTGGCCGCGATAATGTGGGTCAGTTCGTCCACCGCCACGCCCGCTTCGTCCAGGGCGCGCCGGGCAGCGACCAGACCGAGATCCGAGGCGTTGTCCGTATCCGCCAGCTTGCGGCGCTGTTTGATGCCGGTGCGCGTGACGATCCATTCGTCGTTGGTGTCCACCAGTTTGGTCAGATGGTCATTGGTCAGCACCGTGTCCGGCGCGTGGGCGCTCAGCGCGTGCAGATGGCAGATTGCGGTCATGGCGGGTCCGTAGTCAGTTTAAATGGCGCGGGAGAAACGGGTCAGCTCTTCGTTGGCCAGAATGGTTTCGGCAAGACGGTCATTGGTGCCCTTGCGCACGAAGGTGCCGCTCATCTTGATGGCATTGCTCATGGCGCGGGCATTGGAGCGGCCGTGACAGACGATGGCCAGACCCTGGAGGCCGAGCAGCGGCGCGCCGCCGTATTCGGCATAATCAATGGTTCGGGCGAAATGCCTGAATGCGCCCTTGGCCAGCATGCCGCCCAGAGCGGGAAGAAAGCCCGAGGTAAAGACGCGTTTGAGCATGCGGACCAGAGACGCGGCCAGCCCTTCGCTCATCTTGACCACCACGTTGCCCACAAAACCGTCGCAGATGACTACGTCGATGTTGCCGGTGAAGATGTCGCGGCCCTCGGCATTGCCGATGAAGTTGAGATTCTGGGCCATCTTCAGCAGCTCATAGGCTTCCTTGACCTGCGAGTTGCCTTTGCCTTCCTCCTCGCCGATGCTCAGCAGACTCACGCGCGGGGCGGCGTAGCTGAGCAGGTCGCGGGCGAAGGCGTCGCCCATGAGCCCGAACTGGAAAAGGTGATAGGGCCGGCAGTCCACATTGGCTCCGGCGTCCAGCACCACCACAGGATTTTTTTCCGTGGGCAGCAGAGCGGCCAGGGCCGGACGCTCCACGCCGGGAAGCCGCCCCATGATGAACATGCCGCAGGCCACCGTGGCCCCGGAATGCCCGGCGCTGACCACGCTGTCGGCAGCGCCTTCCTTGACCAGACGGCAGGCCACCTGAATGGAGGCATTTTTCTTGCGGCGCAGGATGTCCGAAGGCTTTTCGTTCATGTGCACCACATCATCGGCCTGGACAATGTCGAAGTGCACGTTGGCGAGGTCGATCTTGCTCAGTTCGGCCTCCAGCTTGGGGGTATCGCCCACAAGCAGAACGTGCAGATCATGGAGCCGGGCGGCCTCAACGGCGCCCGGCACCACCACGGAGGGGCCGAAGTCCCCACCCATGGCGTCCACGGCGATGATGGGGCGTTCGCTCATTATTCGGCTTCGTTTTTGGCGACCACCTGACGGCCCTTGTACGTGCCGCAGTTGGGGCAGACGCTGTGGGGCACGGTGGGTTCGCCGCAGGAGCAATAGATGACGGCGGGGGTGGCCACGCGGTCATGGGAACGGCGCATGCCCTTGCGGGAACGGGATTTCTTGTTTTGCTGAACAGCCATGGTATTCTCCTTTTCCGACAGGGCGGAATGCTTAAACGAAATGGTGCGGTTCAGGATCGCTCCTAACCGCAAGACAAATCAGTATAGCTGAGGTCTTTGCAAATGTCTAGGTTTTATGCAGGGTGAGCCCGCGTAAAACCGCCAGCCGGGGATCGCCTTCATCCGGAATGCAGCCGCAGTCGTCGTTGTTCAGATTGGCGCCGCACTGGGCGCAGAGTCCCTTGCAATCCGTCTTGCAGAGCGGGTTGACCGGCAGCGCCAGCATGAATTCCTCCCAGCAGACGGCCGCCAGATCCAGCATGGGCGTGTTGCGCTCATAGATGATGCGGCTTTCCGTTTCCGCCGCCGGGTCGGGCGCGCCGTTTCCGGCATGGGCGTTCAGCCCGGCATCCGGGTCTTCCTCGTCGGGCAGTTCCTCAAATTCTTCGAAACTGCTCCGGATGTCGGTCACGGCATCCTCGGCGCAACGGTTGCAGGGCAGGACGACCTGGCCGCGCAGTTCGCCGCGCACCAGACAGCCGCCTTCGGCGGGCAGCACGCTGATATGCGCGCTGAGGGGGCTGCTTATGCGGCAGTCCATCTCGAATTCCCGCATGGGTGTCTGCCAGATGGCCTGATCGTCCAGGTCGAATTCCTTGCCGTCCGGCGGCAGGTCGTTGATGGAAATACGGTATTTCTGCATGGGCACCTCAAGAGGGGCTGTTCATACCCGTCGCCCCCGCTCCTGTCAAGGAACGGCGGGCGGATGACGCGTTTCAGGAACCGGTCAGGACCAGAGCCGCCGCGAGCGCGGCGAAAACCAGCCCGGCGGCCCTGTGGACCAGGATCTGGCCGCGCCGGGAGCGGTTGAACCAGAGGGCCAGACGGCCGCCCAGGGCGGCCACGGAAAAAAAGACCAGAATGGTGGCCAGCATGAACAACGCGCCCAGCGTCAATACCTGCCCGGCCACGCCGCCCAGCGCCGGATTGCAGAACTGGGGCAGAAAAGCCAGGAAAAAAAGTGTAACCTTGGGGTTGGTTACGTTCATCACGATGCCGCGCCGGTACAGCACGCCATAGCCGGGAAAGGCCGTCCGGCCGCCGTCCGGCGCATGGGTCAGCAGGGCTCCGGCCCGGAAGGAGAGCCAGGCCAGATAGAGCAGATAGGCCGCGCCCACGTATTTGAGAATGGCGAAAGCCAGGGGCGAGGTCTGAAAGAGAGCCGCCACGCCCAAGGCCACGGCCGTGGTGTGTACGCACAGGCCGGTCACCAGACCCAGCGTGGTCGCCAGACCCGCGCGCACGCCATAGACGGCGGACTGGGTGAGCACAAAAATATTGTCCGGCCCGGGCGCAATGCCCAGCAGCAGGGACGCTGCGAAAAAGGTCAGCAGAACCTCGGGGCTCAACACGGCGCAACAACTCCCTCTTGCAGGAAAAGGATTTTTTCGGCCCGGGGACGGGCCTTGACCGCGCATTCCAGGCGCAGGGCCGCGCCCTTGTGGGCGCAGGCGCGGCTGGCCAGCAGACGCACGGGCCGGCGTCCGCTGGTGTAACGGGCGCCGCCAGGCGCGAGGCCGTTGTGCTGGTCCAGCCGCCGCGCGAGGTCGGTGGTGATGCCGCAGTACAGCGTGCCGTCGGCGCATTCCAGCAAATAGACGTGCCAGATGTCCGCGGCCTTCTCGGTCCGGTCCGGACGTTGCGAGGGTTGTACGGCGCTGTCCAATGCCATGTCATGCCTGCGGGGGAGTGACGGTTGCCGCTTGCCGGGGCATCAGTCGAAACCGCCCGCGAGCCAGGCGGTCAGCAGAAAACTGACCAGCCAGTTGCCCATGCGCCAGGGCCAGGGGTTAGGTTGGCGGCCCTGCATCAGCTGGCGCATGTCGCGCAGACCGCCCGCCACGCTGCCCACAATATGAAAAAACACAAAGCCGATGCCCGCCAGCAGGCCGAATTGGGCCAGACAGACCATAAAGAGCGCGAAGCTGATGCAGGGAGCAAGGCAGGCGTTCTGGTCCGCGCGTCCGCTGGTCCAGATCCGACCGAAATGCAGGCCGCCGGAGCCGAAGCCTCCGAATTGCGCGCCGCTGAAGCCGCGCCCCTGTTCCTGACCCTGACCGCCGAACATGGCATCATGGTCGTTGCGGCTATGTTCCTGGCCTGGCTCCAGGACCTCGGCGTCCAGCACCCTGCGCTGGTCCTGGTTCGCGGAGTGGCCGGAAATCCGTTCCGGCAGGTTGCCGTCGCCGCGCGGATCATCCGGATGGTTGGGGGAAGGGGTCATGCCGTTCCTCCTGGACGGTGCGGGCGGCATTGCGCCGGGCCGCCGGAAAATGAAAAAACATTGTTCATGTCCCGGTTGTGCCTTGTGCCGGGGCCAGCGTCAAGTGTCCTTGCCTTTGGGCAAACTAGGCGATATCCTTGCGCCCCATGAAAACCGGCCCGACAGGGCTGGAAGCGTGAAGGAGAAAATCATGAAAAAGTATTGTCTGGCGGCCGTGCTGGCCGTTGTCATAGGTTTCAGCTGCGGCGCGGCGTCCATGGTTCAGGCGGCTGCCGCCGTTCCTTCGGCCGCGACGGGCAAAATCCTGCAGGAGGCCTGGACGGCCTACAATATCGGCGAATACAAAAAGACCCTGCGGCTGGTCCAGCCTCTGGCCGGGGACGGCAACCCCCGTGCCCAGGTGCTGCTGGGGCGCTGCTATGAGAACGGCCTGGGCGTGCCGCAGGATCTGGCCGTGGCCGCCCAGTGGTATCAGTTGGCCGCCGAGCAGAACGACAGCGAGGCCCAGGTGCTGCTGGCCTATTGTTATGAAGTGGGCGCCGGGGTGCCCAAGGATCCCAGAGCCGTGGTGACCCTGATGACCCGCGCCGCCAATTCCGGATATGCCGAGGCCCAGTTCAATCTGGCCCTGTATTACAGTCAGGGCCTGTACCAGACCGCCAAGGACCAGAAAGAGAGCTTCCGCTGGGCCAAACTGGCGGCGGATCAGGGTTACGCCCAGGCCGAGCGTTTTGTGGGCGCCTGCTATGAATACGGCATCGGCGTTCAGGAAAATCCGGCTGAAGCCGCGATCTGGTATAACAAGGCCGCCGCGCAGGGTCTCGCCAGGGACGGCAATGTGTTCAACCGGGTACGCGAGTACAGCATGCCGTAGCGTTTTTATGCTTGTATCCGGCCACGAAAGTGGCCGGATATTTGCATAGCGTATGCTATGCATAGTCGGGAATTACGGGACACTCTCATCGCGGCGGCCATGCGCAACCTTCCCACCGGCGCGTTCATTTGCGACAGGGAAGGCATTGTGCAGTTCATCAATGCCGCCTATGCCAACTATCTTCATCTGCGCCCGGACGAGGCCGTCGGCCGTCATATTACCGAACTTATTCCCGATTCCGGCATTCCTGCGGTGCTGCGCTCAGGCAAGGCCGAGCTGCGCCGGATACGGCGCTTTCCCAACGGCGGCGCGACGCTGATCGTCAACCGCGTTCCCCTTTTTAATGATGACGGCGAACTGATCGGCGCCCTGAGCATGACCTTGTTTGATACGGCGGATCAGGTCAGAGATCTTCTGGAGCATGTGCAGTGTCTTGATAACAAGTTCAACTCCTGCCAGCGTCGGATCAAAAGCGCCCTATCGGCGCACTATACCATTGATTCCATTGTCGGAACCGGCAAGAGCATTACCGAGTTCAAATCCCTATTGCTGCGCTACGCCCGCACGGATGCTTCCGTGCTTATCCTCGGGGCCACGGGCACGGGCAAGGAACTGGCGGCTGGCGCCATTCATGCCGCCAGCTTACGTTCCGAAGGCCCGTTTGTAAGCATCAACTGCGCGGCGATCCCCAAAGAACTCTTTGAATCCGAGGTCTTCGGCTACGCGCCGGGCGCTTTTTCGGGCGCGCGCAAAGAGGGAAGCATCGGCAAAATTGAGGTGGCCCACCAGGGAACGCTTTTCCTCGACGAGGTGGGCGATCTGCCCATGTCGGCGCAAGCCAAGCTGCTGCGCGTGCTTGAGGAAAAGCGCCTTTTCCGCTTGGGCTCCTCGCAACCGAGGGATGTGGACTTCCGCCTGGTGGCGGCCACCAACCGCGATTTGCGGGCCATGATCGCGGCGGGAACCTTTCGCGAGGATCTGTATTACCGCATCAATTCCATGAAACTGCGCCTGCCCGCCCTGCGCGAACGCCGGGAGGACATCCCCCTGCTGGTGCGTTTTTTCCTTGATCGCATGGGCGCGGGCGAAACCGTCTGCACGGAAGAAGCCATGAACGTGCTGATGGAATATCCCTGGCCCGGCAATATCCGAGAACTGCGCAACGCTGTGGGACATGCCCTGAGCCTGTGCTGCGGGGGCCGGATCGGCGTGCATGATCTGCCGCCGGAATGCTGCCGGGCCGGATGGGGAAAAGATATGGCGGCTGGTTCCTTGCAAATGATTACCATGAATGCGGAGGGACAGGCCATAGAAAAAGTTTTACGCGAAACCGGCGGCAATAAGGTTAAGGCGGCGGCCATGCTGGGTATTTCCAGGGCCGCTCTGTATGAGAAAATAAAAAAATTGCGCATGGCGGGGGCTTTTGACGAAGAGACGCTCAAGCTGAAGGTTCGTGATAAAAAGCGCGAACGCTAAGAAAATGTCAAGATAACGAGACATAAAACAACAACTGTCCAGAAATATTGACATATTTTTGTGAGAACCTCCACAGGCAAATGTGGAGGTTCTCTTTTTATTATAACATATTACATGCATGTTGTCTGGCCGCGCCGCAGTTGGTGCAGACTTTGCTATAAATAGAACAAAGTAATTTGAAGATGGTGTATGGCAGTATGCCCTGTAGCAGTATGCACTATAGCTATAATAGTGAGTTTAATATTCAATCCTATAAATATAGAAAAATATTTTTTGTTTAGAAAAAACTTTAATATGAAGATGTAACAATTCATATTTTTGATAAATGTAATTTTACAGCCTATATTTATAATGCTGTTAGTATAAATAAGATTACATATGCCGTTATACAAAAAGCAGGGTGTCATTTTTTTGTTCTGTCACTAAAAAATTTTTTAGCGGGAGGAGCGACTATGACACAGGTACAGCAGGATACTATCCATAAAGAAGCGAATCTTATTTCACGACTGGACCGGATGCCCATGAACAAATCCGTCATGCTGCTTGTGGGGCTTTTGTCCTGGTGCTGGGTGATGGAGGCGTTTGATATCGGCATGATCGGCCAGGTTGTCCTGGTTTTGAAGAACCTCTGGCACATGGATGCCGGCACCATCGGCATTCTGGGGTCCTGTTCCACAGCCGGCGTGGTTATTGGTACGGCCTGCGCGGGTTTTCTGACGGACCGCTTCGGCCGTAAAAAAATACTGCTGTGGGGCGTTTTCATCTTTACTTTCTTTACCTTGGTGGGCAGCGCCATAGCCGATCTGTGGTGGATCGTGAGCATGCGTTTCATTGCCGGGCTGGGAGCGGGCGCGGTATTTCCCTTGCCTTATCTCATGATCTCGGAAATAGCGCCCGCCAGGCACAGAGGAATTCTGGTCTGCATTTGTAACGCCGTTCTCACGGCGGCCTATGTATTGCCGACACTGTGCGGTTCATGGGCCATCAGAAATTTCCCTTTGGAAACAGCCTGGCGTGTGCCCTTCATCGTGGGCGGCATCCCCATCATCACCATTTGGTTTTTCCACAAGTATCTGCCTGAGTCGCCCCGCTGGCTCATGAAGCGGGGGCGGCATGAAGAAGTCAGGCGTCTGGTGGAGCGCCTGGAAAAGAGCGCGGGCGTTGAACACGACGACAATTTTGTGGACCCCCAGGTTCTGCGCAATTTGCAGCGGACCGAGACGGACAGAAGCGTGGGCAGGGCCGCTAACTGGCGCATGTTGTTCCAACCGCCCTACCTGAGCCGCTCGCTGGTTTCCTGGAGCATGTTTTCGGCCGGATTGATCACCTGGTATGTGGTCATGGTCTATGTGCCCACCATTCTCACCACGTATGGTTTTGAGCTTTCCAACTCCGTGATTCTGGCCGGGGCCATGACCGTGCTCGGCGGTGTGGGGTCCGTGGTCATGGGGCCCCTGGCCGACAAGTATGGCCGCAAGCTCGTCTGGAGTCTTTATGTCATCATCACCATCATCAGCCTGTTCCTGCTGACGAGCACGGAATCCATCACCGCCCTGTTGTGTATCGGCGCGCTGGTGGCTTTTTTCGGCACGGGCATCATGCCTATCTGCAAGGTTTATGTGGCTGAGCAATATCCCACCGAACTGCGCGGCGTGGGCACCGGCTTCGGCGAAGCCGTTTCCCGCATTGTCGGCGGCGTTCTGGCCACCTATTACCTGGCATTCTTCCTGGCCATGGGCGGAGTCAAGGCTGTGTTTATTTTCATGGCCGTGGCCTTCGGCATAGCCATCATAGCCCTGTGGCTCTGGGGACAGGAAACCGCCGGGCGTAGCGTTGAGGATACGGCGTCAACCGGGGAAAACTAGGAGAGCGGATATGGCGGCGCAGCGGTACCGCGGCATTTCCGAAGCCGTAACGGCCATGAAAAACGGCGAGCTGAGTTCAGGAGAGCTTGTACGTCACTGCCTGGAAAAGCATCAGCAGTATAATGAAGTCCTGAACGCAACGCTTTGCCTCGCGCAGGATGCTTCGGAGCAGGCCGCGCAATGTGACGCTGAGGCGAAGCAGGGGCGTTTCCGGGGCCGCCTGCACGGCATTCCCCTGATCGTCAAGGACAACATCAACGTCAAAGGTCTGCCGACCACTGTGGCCAGCGCGCTTTTCGCCCAATCTTCCCCGTGTGAACGCGACGCGCGGGTTATTGCGAAGCTGCGGGAGGAAGGGGCCATCATCCTGGCCAAAGCCAATATGGACGAATTCGCGGCCCATGTCAGCGGCAGAACCTCGCACTGGGGGCCGTCCATCAACCCTTGGTGTCCGGAGGAACGTTTTTCGCCCGGCGGCTCGTCCAGCGGCGCGGCTGTGGCCGTGGCGGCGGGTTTCGCTTGGGGAGGGATCGGCACGGACACCGGCGGGTCGGTGCGTCTGCCCGCCGCCTGGTGCGGCTTGTGCGGTCTGCGCCCCACATACGGTTCTGTGTCGCTGGACGGCGTATACCCGCGCGCTTCCAGTCTGGATACGGTCGGCGCGCTGGCCAGAAGCGTCCGTGACGTGGCGCTGCTCATGGAGATCGCGACCGAGGCGCGGAACGCTCCCCGTGCTGGGGACACGTCCGGAAACGGACCGCGCATCGGCATATTGTCTGAGATCATGGAAGATGTTTCACCGGCCACGCGTTTTGTCTACTCCCGAAGCATGGAGCGGTGGAGCGGTCTCGGGGTTTGCGCCCGGATCAGCTTTCCCCTGCTGGAAGATCCGGAGGCGGCGGCCACGGTGGATCTGTTGCGCAGCTATGAATTCGCCAGGGATGTCCGGCGGGACATGGAGGCGCATCCGGATGCGGAAAACGTCGTTCATGCCGGGGTTCTGGCCGACTACCGCAAGGGGAAAAGCGTCACGGACGAAGCCTATGCGCAGGCCTTGCGGCGCAAACAGGAATTCACGGAAGCTGTGGAGGCCCTGTTTGCCCGTGAAGGGATAGACGCGCTTCTTCTGCCCGTGGCCCGATTCACCGCGCCGCGCCTCAGTGCGCAGGCGGAGGAATTTGCCCTGGCCCGGAATCTCGTCAATCTCTTCAGCATAACGGAAGGCCCGTCTCTGGCGTTGCCGGGCGTTCAGGCCAACGGTATGCCTTTCGGTCTGCAACTCGTCGGTCCGCGCGGGGCGGACAGCCGGCTGCTGCGTGCGGGCATGGCCTATGAAACGGCCTATGAGCCCTTTCCCATGCCTCTGTGAGCAAAGGGAAGCGGCCTGCAAGGCGCGGAAAGCCGCGTCCGGATGCCTCATGCCGTAACGTTCTGATATGGAAAACCGGCCGCGAACATGGCCGGTTTTTTGCGAGGCAGGAGCCAATGCACAATAGAAAACTGCGAAACTCCCTCATCGTCACAGCGATGCGCGACCTTCCCACCGGCGCGTTCATTTGCGACAGGGAAGGCGTTGTACAGTTCATCAATGCCGCCTATGCCAACTATCTCCACCTGCGTCCGGACGAGGCCGTCGGTCGCCATATTACGGAACTTATTCCCGATTCCGGCATTCCGGCGGTGCTGCGCTCAGGCAAGGCCGAGTTGCGTCAGATACGGCGCTTCCCCAACGGCGGCGCGACGCTGATCGTCAACCGCGTTCCTCTTTTTGACGAGGACGGCGAACTGATCGGCGCTCTGAGCATGACTCTCTTCGACACGGCGGCCCAGGTTAAAGATCTTCTGGAGCATGTGCGCTGCCTGGACATAAAGGTCAATTCCTGCCAGCGGCGGATCAAAAGCGCCCTGTCCGCGCCGTATACCATTGAATCCATTGTCGGGGAAAGCGAGAGCGTCAGGGCGTTCAAATCCCTTTTGCTGCGCTACGCCCACACGGATGCGGCGGTGCTCATTCTCGGGGCCACGGGCACGGGCAAGGAACTGGCGGCGGGCGCCATCCATACCGCCAGTTCCCGCGCGGAGGGCCCCTTTGTGGGCATCAACTGCGCGGCGATTCCCAAGGAGCTCTTTGAATCCGAGGTCTTCGGCTACGCGCCGGGCGCTTTTTCGGGCGCGCGCAAAGAGGGAAGCATCGGCAAAATTGAGGTGGCCCATCAGGGAACGCTTTTCCTCGACGAGGTGGGCGATCTGCCCATGTCGGCGCAAGCCAAGCTGCTGCGCGTGCTTGAGGAAAAGTGCCTTTTCCGCCTGGGTTCCTCGCAACCGAGGGATGTGGACTTCCGCCTGGTGGCCGCCACCAACCGCGACTTGCGGGCCATGATCACGGCGGGAACTTTTCGTGAGGATCTGTATTACCGCATCAACTCCATGAAACTGCGCCTGCCCGCCCTGCGCGAGCGCCGGGAGGACATCCCCCTGCTGGTACGCTTTTTTCTCGACCATATGGGCGCGGGCGAAGTGGTCTGTACGGAAGAAGCCATGAACGTGCTGATGGAATATCCCTGGCCCGGCAATATCCGAGAACTGCGCAACGCTGTGGGACATGCCCTGAGCCTGTGTTGCGGGGGCCGGATCGTCGTGCATGATCTGCCGCCGGAGTGCTGCCGGGCCGGGTGGGGAAAAGATATGGCGGCTGGTTCCTTACAGGCGATTACCATGAATGTGGAAGGGCAGACCATAGAAAAAGTTTTACGCGAAACCGGCGGCAATAAGGTTAAGGCGGCGGCCATGCTGGGTATTTCCAGGGCCGCTCTGTATGAGAAAATAAAAAAATTGCGCATGGCGAAAGCTTTTGATGAAGCGACAGTTCAGCTGAAAATTCGTGAAAAAAAACGCGATCAATAAGAAAATGTCAACTTAACGAGACATAAGACAGCATCTGTCTAAAAAAATTGACAGATTTTTATGAGGCCATCCACATGTAAATGTGGATGGCCTCTTTTTATTATATAATTTCAATTTATTAGGGACATATAAAAATGCAGGACTCCTTGGCATGATATTTGTAATTTTATGCACAAGCTCAGGCGTGCGGGTTTCATCGCCCGGAAGTGCGATTGGCCCGCATACACCTTTAAAGAGAGGAGACAATGAACAGAAACAGTTGGGGAAAATGCCTTGAACGGCGCCGGGCATGCGATACAGCGAAAGTGTGTGGTCGGGTAAGCGGCACGCACACCAAGGGTAAGAGAGGACACTCTAATGGAATTTTTTCAATATCTACCTGATGTATTTTCTTGGTTGAACCTGCTGGTGTTGATTGCCAGTTCCATCGGCGGGCTGTTTTTCGGCGCAATGCCCGGCCTTTCGCCGACTATGGCCGTGGCGCTCATGGTGCCTTTTACGTTCTACATGCCGCCCACCACCTCGCTGATCATGCTGGGGGCGGTGTACACCAGTTCCGTAGCCGGCGGCAGCATTTCGGCCATTCTGCTGAGCATTCCCGGCGCGCCGGCTTCCATCGCCACCCTGATGGAGGGGCCGGCCATGGCCAAGCAGGGGCGTGGCGAAGAAGCCCTGTATACCAGTTTCTGCGCCCATGTGGTGGGCGGCGTATTCGGCGTGCTGGTGCTGCTTTGTTTCGCGCCTCCGCTGGCCCGCTTCGCCATGCGCTTCGGCCCATCGGAACTTTTCTGGACGGCCATTTTCGGCATCACGGTCATCACCGGCTTGTCGTCCGGGGGCATGCTCAAGGGGCTGTTCGGCGGCGCGCTGGGCATGCTCATTTCAACCATCGGCTACAGCCAGATTTCCGGTGAGCCGCGTTTTATTTTTCATGAAGACCTTTCCAGCGGCATTGCCCTGGTGCCCGCGCTCATCGGTTTTTTCGCCGTACCGCAGGTTATTGACCTCATGCGCGATGCCCATGTGAAACTGGCCAAGCTGGACGTGAAGGCCAAGAAGGGCATGCTGCGGCGCGTCGTCAAGAGCCTTGCCACCTATGCGCGCACTCTCACCCTCGGCAGCACGCTGGGCACTGTCGTCGGCATCATCCCCGGCGCAGGCGGCCAGATTGCAGGGCTCATGGCCTATGACCAGGTAAAAAAACTGAGCAAGCACCCCGAACGCTTCGGCCAGGGCAACCCAGAGGGGCTCTGTGCTTCGGAATCGGCCAACAACGCCACTGTGGGGCCTGCCCTGATTCCCATGCTGACGCTGGGCATTCCCGGCTCGCCCACGGCGGCGGTGCTGTTGGGCGGCCTGCTCATCCACGGTCTTTTCCCTGGGCCGGATCTGTTCACCAAGCATGCCGGCGTCACCTATACCTTCCTGGGTGGTCTCCTGCTGGCGCAGTTCGCCATGTTCGCCCTGGGCATTCTGGCTTCGCGCTATTCGCAGTATGTGGCCAACGTGCCCAATCACATCATGTTCGGGGCCGTGGTCATCCTCTGCGTTTTCGGCTCGTACTGCGTGTCCAACAATTTTACCGATGTGCTCATCATGTTCGTGCTGGGTATGGCCATGTTTGCGCTGGACAAGCTGGGCTTCCCCAGCGCGCCCCTGGTGCTGGGCATAATTCTCGGCCCCATCGCCGAAGAGAACTTCCTGCGCGGCAGAATGATCGCTGAAACGGATGTGGGCCTGTTCTCCTACTTCTGCACTGGAGAACTCAATCTGATTCTCATTGCCCTGAGCGTGTTCAGCTTCGCCTGGGGCATCGTCGGCGAAATAAAGTACGCCCGCAAGCGCGCGGCCGAGGCATAGGAGGCTTCCATGATTTTCTTGCAACGGGAATTTATGGCTGCGGTCTGCATGAGCCTCCTGACGGCCCTGTTCGCGGTCAATGTGTCGGATCTGTCAGAAGAGGCGGGCCTCCTGCCCCGGTTGCTGATCTGCTTTATGGCCGGGGTCAATATTCTGCAATACGTCCTTGCCCTGTACAGACGGGGAGGGAGCAACCTGCTCGAGGCCCTGAAGGGCTATCCCTTCCCCCTGGTGCTCAAGCTGTTCGCGCTTACGCTGGCCTATATTGCCGTACTGCTGCCCCTGGGCTTTTATGCGGCCTCCTTTCTCTACTTTTGGGCGGGTTCGCTTCTGGCCAACCCGACGCCTCTGAACGGGCGCATTGTGGCCCAGCGCGCGCTGGGCTGCGCCTTGTTTGTGGGCGGGTTGTGGCTGCTGTTTTCCTGGGGGCTGGGCGTGCTCATCCCCCTTGGCGAGATATGGCCCTGACGTGCGGCTGTTCCGGCTGTTAACCGAATTTTATTTAAGGAGTAGTTGAGATGAGAAAAAGTCTTTTTTCCCTCCTGTGCCTGTGCGCCATCGCGTTTTCCGGCGCTGTGGCCCATGCCGCTCAAACGGCGGACGGCTATCCAGCCGCTCCGGTGAGTCTGGTTGTGGTTTATACGCCTGGCGGCGCCACGGATCTGCAGGCCCGCATTTCCTGCATGGTGGCCCAGAAGAAGGAATACTTCGGTCAGCCCTTTGTCGTGTTGAACAAGCCCGGCGCGGGCGGCCAGACCGGCTGGAACTGGATGATGGAGCGGGGCAGCCGTGACGGCCTGACTATCACTGCCTATAACATGCCGCACTTCATCGCCCAATCCATCATCTACAAGACCAAGTACAGCGTTGACACCTTTGAGCCGCTGGCCAACTGGGGCGCGGATCCGGCCGTGCTGGTGGTTGCCAAGAACAGTCCTATCAAGTCCGTTGACGACCTGGTCACGTTCGCCAGGGAGAACCCCGGCAAGCTGACCATCAACGGAGCGGGCCTCTATGTGGGCCATCATGTCGCCACCCTGCAGTTGCAGAAGGATGCCGGCATCAAGTGCACCTATATTCCCGAAAAGGGCGGCACCGACGCCATGCAAAGCGTTCTGAGCGGCAAGGTGATGGCGGGCTTCAACAATCTTTCCGATGCCGGGCGCGCCCAGGATCGCCTCACCATTCTGGCCATCGCGGATGTGAAGCGGCACGAATTCCTGCCCGATGTGCCGACCTTCCAGGAACTGGGATACAAAGGCGTGGATGACACGAGCGTCAACTTCCGCGGCTACGCCATGCCCAAGGGCGTGGATCAGGCCATCGTGGACAAGGCCGCCGGAATTGTCGTCAAGATGTTCAATGATGAGGAAGTGCTCAGACGCATGAAGGACAGCTACTCTCCCATGCTGATTCTTGACCGCGCCAAGGTGCAGGCAATGTTCAAGGACAAACAGGCCAAGCTCCAGGAGCTCCTCCAGGAGCTCAATAAAAAGTAATGCAAGCCGCGCGTCTCTGCCGCGTTGGCGGCAGAGACGCTTTTTACATCACCCCAAACCGTGAGAGGAGCGGATACGATGAAAACTGTGGCAGAGCAGATGGAACTGGCCCGCAAGGCGCAGGAGGCTGTGGCCGAGTACACGCAGGAACAGATAGACGAGGTCTGTCTGGCCATCGGCTGGGAGGTGTACCGCGATGAAAACATCGCCAAGCTGGCCCGGATGGCGGTGGAAGAAACCGGCTACGGCAATGTGGAAAGCAAAATCCTCAAGCACAAGCGCAAGGTCGGCGGCGTTATGCACGACATCAAGGGCGCGGTGAGCGTGGGCCTCATGGAGCGGGACGAAGCCAGCGGCATCTCGAAATACGCCAAGCCTGTGGGCGTGATCTGCGCCATCCTGCCCGCCACCAATCCCACGGCCACCTGCGGCGGCAAGGCTGTGGGCATCGTCAAAGGCCGCAACGCCGTCATTTTCAAGGCCAGTTCCCGCGCGCTCAAATGTACGGCGGAAACCGTGAGGATGATGCGCGAAGGCCTCAAAAAAGTCGGCGCGCCCGAGGATTTGATCCAGATTCTTGAGGACTCCAGCCGCGACGGCATCGCGGAACTGATGCGGGTTTCGGATCTGGTGGTGGCCACAGGCAGCGGGGCCGTGGTGCGCGCGGCCTATTCCAGCGGCACGCCCGCCTACGGTGTGGGCCAGGGCAACGCGGTGGCCATTGTGGCCGAGGACGCGGACCTTGTGGAAGCCGCCGAAATGATCTGCGCCAGCAAGCTCTTTGACTACGCCACATCCTGCTCTTCCGAGAACGCGGTCATCGCCGTGGCCGACGTCTACGAGCCGTTTATGGAAGAGATGCTGGCCCACGGCTGCCACCTGGTGAGCGGCGCGGACAGGGAAAAGCTCCAGAACCATATGTGGAAGGTCAACGCCAAGGGCAAGCTGGCCCTCAACCCGGACATCATCGCCAAGTCCGCCAAGGTCATTGCCGGCGGCGCGGGCATCGCCATCCCCGACGGCGCGGACATACTGCTGGTGGAGGGGCGGGAGCCCATTGCCGACGACAAGTTCCACGACGAGAAAATTTCGCCCGTGCTCACCGTCTACAAGGCCGCCGACTTCCAGGACGCCTACCGTATTCTCACGGAACTGACCAGCAGGGTGGGGCGCGGCCACTCCTGCGGCATCCATACCTGGCGGCGGGATTACATCGACTATCTCGGCGCGCACATGAAAACCTCGCGGGTGACCGTGCGCCAGCCCATGAGCGCGGGCAACGGCGGGCACCCCTTCAACCGCATGCCGTCCACGGCCACGCTGGGTTGCGGCACCTGGGGCGGCAACATCACCACGGAAAACGTCCACTGGAAGCAGTTTATCAACGTGACCTGGGTCAATGAGCCGGTATCGCCCTGGGGCTTCACGGACGAGGAAATGTGGGGCGAGTTCTGGAAGAAGCACGGCAAATAATCCGGGGATCGACATACCGGATTTCTTGAAAAAGGAGCTGTTATGAATCTTTTTGAATACCAGGCCAAGGAAGCCTTCCGGGAATGCGGCATAGCGACGCCCAAAGGCGTGCTTGTCCGCTCCGTGAAGGAGCTGGACGCGGCTTTCGCGGAAACGGGCTTTCCCTGCGTGCTCAAATCCCAGGTCTTGCGCGGGGGGCGCGGCAAGGCCGGTTTGATCCGGGTGGTCAAGGACGCGGCGGCGGGCAGGAAGGAGGCCGGAGAACTGTTCGCCTCCGAGCACAACGTGCGCATGCTGCTGGTGGAAGAGGCTGTGGACATTGCCCGCGAAATTTATCTGGCGATCACGGTGGACCCGGTCACGGGCACGGCTCTGCTCATGGGCTGCGCCGAGGGCGGCGTGGATATTGAAAGCCTGGCCGCCACACAGCCGGAAAAGATCGTCCGTGTGAATGTGGATATGGCCGAGGGGCTCGGCGGCTATCATGTGAACAATCTGGTCTACGGCATGGGCCTTTCCGGCGATACGGGCAAACAGGCGGGGGCGGTGGTTCGCGGCCTGTACAAGGTGTTCCGCAGCCGGGACGCCCAACTGGCCGAGATCAATCCCCTGTTCATTACCGGCGACGGGCGGGCCGTGGCCGGCGACGGCAAACTGATCATTGACGACAACTCCCTGCCCCGGCAGCCGCGTTATCCGCTGAGCCGCGATTATTTCGACTCGGACGTGGAATTTGAGGCGGCGCAGGAGGGCATCCCCTATCTGCGCTTCAACGGCGACATCGCGCTGATGTGCGCTGGTTCCGGCCTGACCACCACGGTTTTCGACCTTATCCACGACGCGGGCGGCAGCGTGGCCACCTATGTGGATTTCGGCGGCGCCAACTACACGCGGGCCGTGCGCGCCATGGAACTTTGCCTGGAAACGCCCAGCAAGGTGATTCTGGTGGTCACCTTCGGCACCATAGCGCGGGCCGACGTCATGGCCGACGGCGTGGTGGAGGCCATCAAAAAACTTAATCCCAAGGTGCCCGTGGTGCTGCGCATCCGGGGCACCAACGAGGCCGAGGCGTTTGAAACCCTGAAACAGGCCGGGCTCACCAATCTGTCCGACACAGAGGAAGCCGTGCGCAAAGCCGTGGAACTGGCGGCGGGGAGGGCATAATGAGTGTTTTTGTCAATAAAGACAGCCGGGTGGTAGTTCAGGGCGTGACAGGCAAGGAAGGCTCGTTCTGGACAAAACACATGAAAGAAATGGGCACGCAGGTGGTCTTCGGCGTCACGCCGGGCAAGGAAGGGCAGGACGTGGCCGGCGTGCCGGTCTACCACAGCGTGCGGCGGGGCATGCGCGAGCATCCCGCCGACGTGGCTATGCTCTTCGTGCCGCCGCGTTTCACCAAGGACGCCATTTTTGAAGCCCTGGACGCGGGCATCCGCAAAATCTGCGCCACAGCCGACGGCATTCCCCTGCATGAAAGCGTGCAGATCCGCAAGGCCGCGCTTTCCTGCGGTGCCATGGTGGTGGGCGGCAATACCACGGGCATCATTTCCGTGGGCGAGGCGCTGTTGGGTATTATCCCCTACTGGATCGACAGCGTTTACAAAAAAGGGCATGTGGGCGTTATGACCCGCAGCGGTTCGCTGACCAATGAAGTGACCGCCGAGATCATCAAGGGCGGCTTCGGCGTCACCACGCTGGTGGGCGTGGGCGGCGACCCGGTGCCGGGCACCCGTTTCGCCGAGCTTCTGCCCATGTATCAGGAAGACCCGGACACCCACGCCCTGGTGATCATCGGGGAACTGGGCGGCAGCATGGAGGAGGAAGTGGCCGAGGCCGTGGAGGCCAAGGTCTTCACCAAGCCTCTGGTGGTCTTCATGGGCGGCCGTACCGCGCCCGAAGGCAAGCGCATGGGACATGCCGGGGCTATCGCCAGCCACGGCCACGGCACGGTGCAAGGCAAAACCGCCGCCCTGCGCAGGGCCGGGGCCAAGGTCGCCGCGCGGCCCAGCGAAGTGGGGCCGCTGCTGCGGGAACTGCTGGGCTGAGCAAGGTCGTGTGAGGTTTTCAACGGCGGCGGCTTTGCCGCCGCCGTTGCGGCGTTGGCGACAGATTTTATGCGGGCCGCCAGTCCTTGACGCCGATATCCACGGAGGCGATGCCGTTGTAGGTGTCAATGCGGGGAGTGTAGGCCAGGCGGATGGTCCGGCCCAGCAGGGAAGGCGGCAGGGCCTCGGCCATGCGCCAGGCCTTGGCCGAGAGGGTGACGCCGCTTTTCTGGTCCTGCACGCGCAGCAGCACATGCTCGCGGCTGTGGCCCAGAAAGGAGCGTTCCTTGACCAGCAGCGGCGGCGAGGCGAAAACCGGCTCGGCGTTGCCTGGCCCGAAGGGTTGCATGAGTTCCAGTTCCTTTAAAAAGCTCTGTTCGCCCGCCTGGGCGAAGTCCAGTTCGCATTCCAGCGTCAGGCTGGGGCGCAGCGGCTCCGGACCGAGGGTTTCGGTGACCACGGCGTCGAAGCGTTCGCGGAATTCCTCCAGACGCTGCCGTTCCAGACGCACCCCTGCGGCCAGGCGGTGCCCGCCGAAACCCAGCAGGCAGGAAGCCGTGGCCGCAAGGCCGGAATGCAGGTCGAATTCGCGCACCGACCGTCCCGAACCCTTGAGGCTGCCCTGGTCTTCGCAGAGGATAATGGTGGGCCGGTAAAATTCATCCACAATGCGGGAGGCCACAATGCCCACAATGCCGGGATGCCAGTCCGGGCCGTAGAGCACCAGACCCGTGCAGGATCTGCGCTCCAGCAGTTCCGACGCCTGGACGCGGGCCGCGGCGTGGATGCGTTCCTCCTCGGCGCGGCGTTCGGTATTCAGGGCGTCCAGTTGCGCGGCCAGACGCGCGGCGGCCGCGTAGTCTTTTTCGCGCAGCAATTGCAGGGCCAGCTCCGCCGCGCCCATGCGCCCGGCGGCGTTGATGCGCGGGGCCAGACGGAAGACCACCTGCCCGCCGCTCAGGGAAGCCGCCGCGTCAAAGCCGCTGACCACCTTGAGGGCCGCCATGCCGGGCCGCGCGGCTCTGGCCAGCGTGGCCAGGCCGCCGCGCACCAGAATACGGTTTTCGCCGGTCAGGCGCATGACGTCAGCCAGGGTGCCCAGCGCCACCAGGTCCAGGGCTTCGTCCATTTTGTAGCGTTTGCCCGTGTGCGGGGCCAGGGTCGCGTTGACGGCGGCCATGAGGTAAAAGGCCACGCCCACGCCTGCCAGATGCGGGCAGGGCGAATCGCCGGGTTCGCCCATCCGGGGATTGCAGACGGCCTGGGCCGGAGGAAGTTCCGCCGGGGGCAGATGGTGGTCGGAGATCACCACGCTCATGCCCAGTTCTCGCGCGCGGCGTACGGGTTCCACATCGGAAATGCCGCAGTCCACGGTCAGCAATATGCCGTAGCCCTGCGCGGCCAGAGCTTCAACCTGCGGAATGTTCAGGCCGTAACCTTCGCTGCGGCGGTCCGGCAGATGGCGCCCGGCCTGGATGCCGTGAGCTTCCAGCACGTCCAGAACCAGGGTGGAGGCCGTGATGCCGTCCACGTCGTAATCGCCCCAGACCGCCAGCTTTTTGCCGGCCAGCAGTTCCCGGGCCAGCAGTTCGGCAGCCTGCGGAATCTGCGGCCAGCGGGCGGGGGGGGTAAGCGCGTTCAGGCGCGCGGAAAGAAAATCCTCCATGGCCCCGGCCTCGGTGAGGCCCCGCCGCCAGAGGATCTCCAGCAGAAGCGGAGAGATGGAAAGCCGCTCGGCCCAGGCGGCGGGCGGCGCGCCGGCGGGACCTTCGCGGAACTGCCAGTTTTTCACTCTGCCGGGCCTGAATCCTGCGCCGCCTGCGCCAGGGCGCGCAGCGCTTCCCGCACGGCCTCCTGGCGGTCTTCGGGCACGAGGTTTTTCTGGATCATCCAGGCCAGGAATTTCAGCGAGGCTTCGTGCGTGGGGGCGATTTCAAGGGCTTTGAGCAGGGAATCAATGCAACCGTTGATGTCCTTGGTTTCCAGAAGCGCGCGGGCCATGTTCATGTGCAGGTTTTCATCGTTCTGCGAGAGCTCCAGGGCGCGCTGGTAATATTCCACGGACTGTTGCAGCATCTTGTTCTTGCGCAGATTAATGCCGAATTCATTGAAAAGATGTTTGTGCTCGGACTCGAACGCTGCGTCGAGCTTGACCAGACGCTCGAAAATGTCCTGGGCCTTTTCCACGTCGCCGCGTTCCATATAGGTCAGGCCGATGCCGAAGTTGGCCCGCACGTTTTCCTCGTCCACCTTGAGCGCGCGGGAATATTCATACTCGGCGGCGAAATTTTCGCCTTTTTCGCGGTGCTCGTCCCCGTTGTCCACGGCATGCTGCAATTCCTGCATCTTGGGATAGACGGAATTGAGGTAAAACTCCGGTTCCGGCGCGAACTTGCTGATCAACTCGTCCATGGTGATCTTGCGCTTGGGACCGCTGGGCACATAATTGGGGTTGAGCGGCTGGCACTCAATGACGTCGCCGTGCTGCTCAATGAACCAGAAAGTCTTCTGCACGGTTTTGCGGGTCGTGGTGCCGGTGCCCACTCTGCGGATTTCCTGGGTGGAAAATACTCCGCGCACCTCGGCTTTGCCGCTGTCAGCGGCGTGCCCGGCGGGCGTGGCGGTTTTTTTTTCTTCGGGCATGACTGTTCCTTCTATTATTCGGCGGCGTCCATTTCCGCCAGAATGCGCCGCGCGGCCTCAGCCGGGGAAGGCGCTTCCAGAATGGGCCTGCCGACCACCAGAAAATCCGCGCCGGCGGCCACGGCCTTGGCCGGGGTCATAATACGGCGCTGATCGCCGGCGGCGGTTCCGGCCGGACGGATGCCGGGGCAGAGGCAGAGCAGGCCGGGGGAGGCCGCCTTGATGCGCGCCGCTTCCTGGCCGGAGCAGACCACGCCGTCCAGGCCCCAGCCTTGGGCGTCGGCCGCCAGATTCATGGCGAAATCCGCCGGAGCGGCGGCGATGCCCGGCATTTCGCCTGCCGCGAAGCTGGTCAGCACCGTGACGCCGAAGAGCAGGGGGCGCGCGGGACTGTCCGCCGCCAGCCCGTCCACGGCCGCGCGGGCCTCGCGGCACATGCGCCCGCCGCCCTGGCAATGCAGGGTCAGCAGGTCCACGCCCACGGCGGCTGCGGCTTTGACGGCCCGGCCCACGGTATGCGGAATGTCGTAAAATTTCAGATCAAGAAAAACCTTGAACCCCAGAGTTCTGAGCGACTCCAGCAGGCCGGGTCCGGCCAGGGTGAACAGTTCCATGCCCATTTTGCACCAGGGGACCAGACCTTGCAGGTCCCGGGCCAGGGACAGAGCCGCGTCCTTGCGGGGCAGATCCAGAGCGACGATAAGCTGGGCCATTGATGTTCCTTGCCGTGACGGACGGTTGCGCCGGGTTCAGCGGGCGAGCAGTTCTTCCACCAGCCGGGGGTTGCGGCCCGGAGCCAGGGTGGCCGCCAGGTATACCGCCCGCAGGGCGTCGTAGGCCGCATCCAGATCGTCGTTGACCACCAGAGCGTCGTACCAGCGTGTTTCAAGCATTTCCCGGCGGGCGTTGTTCAGGCGGCGCTGGATGGTTTCCTCGTCGTCCAGGCCGCGTCCGCGCAGGCGGCGCTCCAGCTCGGCCATGCTCGGCGGCAGGATGAAGGCGAAGGCCGCTTCCTCAAGCGTCAGCTTGAGCTGGGCCGCGCCCTGCACGTCAATGTCAAAGAGCACGTCCTGGCCCTGGCGCAGCATCTCTTTGACCGGCGCCAGCGGCGTGCCGTAGAAATTGCCGTGCACTTCGGCCCATTCCGCGAACGACTGTTCCGCGCGGCAGCGTTCGAATTCCTCCCGGCTCAGGAAAAAATAGTCCTTGCCGTGCACTTCGCCCTGGCGCGGCCGGCGCGTGGTGCAGGACACGGAATAGCCGAAATGCGGAAATTCCGCCAGAAGCCGCTTGATCAGGGTAGTTTTGCCCGCCCCGGACGGGGCGCTCAGAACCAGAGCTATGCCTTCGCGCCGCATCAGTCTCCTTCCTCCTGCGTAAAACGCTGGCTGATGGTTTCAGGCTGGATGGAGGAGAGGATCACATGGTTGGAATCCGTCACCAGAATGGAGCGCGTCTTGCGTCCCTGGGTGGCGTCGATGAGCCGTCCCTCGGCCCGCGCGTCCTCGCGCAGGCGCTTCATGGGCGAGGAGGAAGGGTTGACGATGCCCACCACCCGTCCGGCCAGCACGTAATTGCCGAAACCTATGTTGATAAGTTTGTCGCCGGGCATGGGTTCATTCCAAGTTCTGGACCTGCTCGCGGCATTTTTCCAGTTCGTTCTTGAAATCCACCACCAGACGGGAAAGCTGCACGTCGGGCAGCTTGTTGCCGCAGGTATTGATCTCGCGGAAGCATTCCTGCAGGGTAAAATCCAGACGCCGTCCGGCGTCGCCGCCGCTTTGCAACAGATTGCGCAGACGCTCCAGATGGGTGTTCAGGCGGGTCAGCTCTTCGCTGACATCCAGACGGTCGGCCAGGACGACCACTTCCTGAAGCAGGCGGGTTTCCTCCAGCTCTTGTCCGCTCTGGGCCAGGGCCTCGCCCAGACGTTCCCGCAGCAGGTTGGCGCGTTCTTCCTTGATGGCCGGGGCCCGTTCGGCGATGAGGCCGGTCCATTCCTCCATGCGCAGAATGCGGGAATGCATGTCCGTGGCCAGGGCGCGGCCCTCGGCGGCGCGGGCTTCGTTCCAGTCCTCCAGGGCCAGAGCCAGGCCGTCCTCCAGCAGGGCGACGAGGTTTTCGTCCAGCTCTTCGCCGGTGTCGCCCCACAGGGAGGAAATCTGCAGCAGGACATTGTAGTCGGGCCTGAAATCCTCACCGCGTGAGGCGGCCAGACTGTGCAGACTTTCCAGCATGGCCGTCGCCTGCAGACTGTCGAAGCGCGGACTGGGCGCGGAACCGGCCGCGTATTGCAGGACCAGGCTGATGTCCACCCGGCCGCGCGCGGCAAAGCGCCGCACCACTTTTTCCAGGCGCGGCTCCAGACTGCGCACGGCCACGGGCAGACGCCATTTGAGATCCAGATGGCGGCCATTGACGCTTTTGATTTCCCATTGCTGGGTGATATTGGCGTTTTCCACCAGACAGCGGCCAAAACCGGTCATACTGCGGAGCATAACTTCTCCTGCTGCGAACTGTATCCGGGAAGTGTAGAGCAAGGGGCGGGGGAATGCAAGAAAGGCCGCCGTTGCAACGGTGGCCTTTCAGTATGGCAATCCGACGGATTGCGGCTAGCTTCCTCAGGAAAAACCGCCACCGCCACAGCCGCCCGCTCCGGCGGAACCGCCGCAGGAGGGCATGCCCGTGCCCATGGGGCGCACCGGGCCGGGCTTGAAGGGAAACGCTCCGGTTTTCAGGGGGCTCGGGGCGCTCATCTGGCGTTCCGTGGCGGTGGACCCGCATTGGGGACAGGCTGGCGACGCGGCCTCCCCGTTCAGGACCAATTCCTCAAATTTTTCTCCGCAGGCTGTGCAGAGAAAGTCGTACATGGGCATAACGGCCTCCGGCAGCAGGAATGTTCGTCCGTCGGAGCCGGCAGTGGGGCTTGCCGACGGGCCTTGCCTGCATATATAAGAATGCATATCGGCAAGGCAAGAGCGACAAGCTCTTCCTGGCGCCGTGAACCCGTCAACCGGGCCCCGCCGGGGCCATGCATGGCGGTCCCGTCGGGACCTGTCCAAGGAGTAAAGATCATGAAAAAGATTTTATTGCTGGCCGGAGATTTTGTGGAAGACTATGAAGTGATGGTGCCCTTTCAGATGCTCCAGATGGTGGGCTATGAAGTGCATGCCGTCTGCCCCGGCAAAAAGCCCGGCGATACGGTGAAGACCGCCATTCATGACTTTGAGGGCGACCAGACCTACTCTGAAAAGCGCGGCCACAATTTTGTCATCAATTATGATTTCGACAAGGTCAATACTGCCGATTACGCGGGGCTGGTCGTGCCCGGCGGCCGCGCCCCGGAATATCTGCGTCTGAATTCCCGCCTGCTGGAAATCGTGCGTGAGTTCAACGCGGCCAAAAAACCCATTGCGGCTGTCTGCCACGGCCCGCAGATACTGGTCTCCGCCGGGGTGCTGAAAGGCTGCACCTGCACCGCTTACCCGGCGGTGAAGCCCGACGTGGTGGACGCCGGGGCCACCTGGGCCGACACCAATGAAACCTTCACCAACGCGGTGGTGGACGGCAATCTGGTCACGGCTCCGGCCTGGCCCGCGCATCCGGCCTGGATTGCGGCCTTTATCAAGATGCTGGGCGGCAAAATCAGCGTTTAGGCAGCATGCGCCGCATATAAAAACGGGGGCTTCGGCCCCCTTTTTTCATGCTTCATTTTTTTTCAGTTCCACCAGCAGGCCTTTTTCCGTGACCCGCACGGGCCGCGCGGCCAGCAGGCCGGTCAGCGCGTCGGGCTGACCAGCCGCACCCGCCGCCGGGGCGCGGAACAGGCAGGGAGCGTAAAATTCGTTGACGCCCTTGCACCATACGCCGGGGCCGTCACCGATTTCCGGAGCTTCGCGCTCCGCTTCCGGCGGAACGTGTTTCGAGGCGTCGGCGGCCACCAGCATGCCCGGCAGGTCGAGTTGGTCCCGCAAAAAGCGCTGGTGGCGGCGCGCCACGGCCTCACGCGTCAGGGCGGCGCGTTTGAGCTTGACAGCCTGGGGCAGATGACCGGCAAAGGCGTCCGCCGCCGTGCCTGGCCGCCGCGAATAGGGAAAGACGTGCGCGTAGCTCAGGGGCAGGCGTTCAATCAGTTCCAGCAGCAGGCGCAGGTCTTCATCCGTTTCGCCGGGAAAGCCCACCAGAATGTCCGCGCCCAGCCCGATGCGCGGCCAGTGGGCCGTCAGGGCGGCCACGGCTTCTTCCAGCATGGCCGCCGTATAATGGCCGCGTCCCATGCGCTTGAGCACCGCCAGGCTGGCGTGCTGAAGCGAAATATGCAGATGCGGGCAGAGCAGGCGGCAGGCCGTCAGGGTTTCCAGGCCGCGTCCGCCCAGTTGCGACGGCTCCAGAGAGCTGATCCGCAGCCGTGCCCGGCCCGCGAATTCCGGGGCCAGGTTTTCGTCCAGAAAGCGCAGCAGGTCCCAAAAGTCGCCGTAACCGGGGACGTCGCGGCCGTATTGGCGCAGATTGACGCCGGAAAGCATCAGTTCCGCGTAACCGGCGCGCAGCAGGCGGCGGGCCTCGTCCAGAACCTCTTGCGGGGCGCGGCTGCGGGGCTTGCCGCGCGTGAGCGGCACAATGCAGTAGGTGCAGCGGTGGGCGCAGCCGTCCTGCACTTTGAGCACAGGCCGGGCGCGTCGGAATGCGTTGATCTGAAAAGGTGGAAAAGCCGGGGCCGCCGGGAACGCGGGAATGCTCTCCTCAGGCCAGGGACCGCGCAACAGGCGGCTTTTGTCCTCCTGCGGCACCAGAAGATCCGGCTCGGCCCAGACCGCGCCGGGCCGGGGGCGGAAGTCCGCGAACAGGCGGGCCGCGCAACCGGTGAGGATCAGACGGGCGGCCGGGGCTTCGCGCCGCAGACGGAAAACCGCGTTGCGCGCGTCGCGTTCGCCCTTGGCCGTGATGGCGCAACTGTTGACGCAGAGCACGTCGGCCTCACCCGGCGCGTCGCATTCCACGCCGCCCAGCTTTTGCCAGGCTTCGCGCAGGGATTGGCTTTCGTACTGGTTGACCTTGCAGCCGAAGGTCGCAATGAAGAATTTCCAGGCAGGCATGGCCGCTGATGTACGCAAAAGCGCCCGCCTTGACAAGCGCGGGCGGGTCGCGTCAGGCTGGGACATGCGTTGTTTTTTGTTGCTTTGCTGGCTGCTGGGTTGCGCGCCCGGCATGGTCCATGCCTTGCCGTCCGTGCCGGATGCCCCGGCGGAGGACGCGCTCAATCTCTACTGTCTGCGCCTGTCCTATCCCGCCGTGAGCGCCCTGGAGCGTGACGGCGACGGCGCGCAATGGCTGGTGCTGGCCGACGGCCGCCGGGTGCTTTACAGCCGGGGGCGGGCCGAGCTTCAGGCTGACCCCTGGAATGTGGACGTGCGGACCAGCATGGCCGACCTTTATCCGCTGGAGCCGGAACGTCCCGCCACTCCGTCGGGCGTCGCGCCCGGGCGGCGGCGCTCCTACGCCCTGCTGGCGGCCTTGTACGGCGCGGATGCCGGAGAAGTGGGCAGGGGGCTGCACACGGCGCTGCTGCTGGGGCAGCCCGTCCGCATGGCAAAAGCGGCGGCGCTGGCCCTGCGAAAAGTGGAACCCTTGCTGGCAGAAGCCGTGCGCGAAGAGCCGGGACTGCGCGGTCTGCTCAAGTCCGACGGCGGTTTTTTGTGGCGTCGCGTGGCCGGGGAACAACGTCTGAGCCCGCATGCCTATGGCGTGGCCCTGGACCTGAGCGCCCGGCGCGCGCCCTATTGGCGCTGGAGCCGCCTGCGGCCCCATCCCATGCAGCAAAGTTATCCTCCGGCCATTGTGACGGCTTTTGAATCGCAGGGCTTCATCTGGGGCGGCAAGTGGCACGAGTACGACCTCATGCATTTTGAATATCGCCCGGAACTGATCTGCAAGGCGCGCATTCTGCGGGGACTGGAAAAAATGAACGCCGCCGGTTTCGAAACCGGCGGCGCGACGGGCGAAATGGAACCGCGCCCTTGAGGAGAGACGCTTATTTGCCGGTGGCGGCGGCCTCGTCCACAACCCAGATCAGATCGCCGATGCTCGGCCGGACCATCTGGGCGGGCAGGGTGGGCTCGGCCAGAAGATTGAGGGCGCGGGAAAGCACGTCGTGTTTTTCCGCGCCGGTGACCAGAAACATGCAGCAGCGGGCGTTGTTGATGACCGGCAGGGTCAGGGTCAGACGGTCGGCCTTGCGTTCGGGCACGTACTGGTCAATGACCAGGCGTTTTTTCTCGGCCAAGGCCGGAGAGTTGGGGAAGATGGAGCCGGTGTGCCCGTCCTCGCCCATGCCCAGCAGCATGAAGTCGAAGCGCGGCAGTTCCTGCGGGCCGAGATTGAAGTCGTTGCGGATCTGCTGTTCGTACTTGACGGCGGCCTCCACCGGGTCGGCTTCGCCGCGCATGCGGAAAAAGTGCATGGCCGGCACATGGCTCAGCAGTTCGCGCCGGGCCAGACCGTAGTTGCTCTCCGGGTGCTCGGGCCCCACACAGCGTTCATCCACCCAGAAAAAGGTCATTTTATCCCAGGGCAGCCGGTCCGCCCAGTCGCTGGCGGCCAGCAGGCTGAAAAGAGGGATGGGGGTCTGCCCGCCGGAAAGGGCGATCTTGAATACGCCGCGCTCGGCCACGGCTTCTTCGCAGGCCGCCGCCAGGATGTGGGCGGCGCGTTCGGCCATGGCGGCAGGATCTTTGTGGATATGCACGGAAAGATGAATGGAACGGCTACGGCCCTGCATGTGAGGCTCCTTGCGTAAATGCCGCCGGATGTGCGTCGGCGGAAGCTTTCGTATTCGAACCGCTTCACTATGGCATAGATGCCCTGGAGAGAAAAGCCATATTTTTCACTCCGCTGCTAACCTGCTGAAAGTACTTCCTCATTCGTCTTGCAGCGACAGCCGGAATCGGTTCTGAAAGATGGGCGAGAGGCAGAAACCCAAAGGATGATTATGCCCCGGCTTGTTGCAGGCTTTCAGAATGTCGGGGACATCGACAATATGCAGCACTTCGGCATTGCTCAGCCCCAGGGTGCGCCAGCCGGCGGAGCAGGTGAGCGGCCCTGCCGCCAGAATTCGCTGGCCCTGCGGGCTCTGTCCGTCCAGTTCGATGCTCCAGCGCTGCTCGAAATCCTCGCCCGGCGCGATGGGCCGGGCCGTGTTGAGAAAACGGCGCAGCAGTTTCGTGCCGTCCGGACCGCTGAAGGTGGCGTCCAGGTCCAGATTGTTCACGGAAACGTCACCCGTGTTGCGGGCCAGCACATGCGCCACCAGCACCAGGGTTTTGCCGTCGGAAAGCAGGCCCGCGCTGGCCGTGCAGGATTGCAGGGCCAGAATGCCGTTCATGCGCTTGCGGGTGGCGGCGTTCTTGCGGATCAGCACATCATGGCGGGCGGTCAGGCGCGCGAGCAGGGCGGCGCGAAGCTGTTTGGCCAGTTCAGCGGCGTTGACCAGGTCGCGGACGACCCAGCCGTCCGGTCCATGCTCCATGCTGAGGATCAGGGGAAAGGTGCGCTTCAGCTGCGGATGCTGGATGCTGGCGGAGATCAGGACCGTGCCGTTTTCAGCCCGGCGCATGCTGAGGCTGGAGGTGAGCTGGGCCAGAAAGTCGGGCGGCAGCAGAATCAGCGGCTGTTGCAGCAGTTTTTGCGGATCATCCTCTTTGGCCGCGTCGCCCTTGGGCGGTTCTTCCTTGCTCAGGAATTTTTTGAGCAGGCCGGTCTGGATGATGTTTTTCAGATCATGAATCTGATCCGGTCCGCGTTTGAAAAAGGCAAAAACTTCTGTGACGGCCTTGGCCAGATGTTCGGAGAGGGTGTTGAAATCCACGAGCAGGGCCAGTTCTTCCGGCTTGGGCGGCGTGAGGGCCGCGGTCAGGCGGACAAAGGCGTACTCGCTGCTCTGGCGGTACTGGTAATAGCGCCAGCCGTAAAAGCCTCCCGCAGTCAGGGCCGCCACCAGCAGAGCCACGGTCAGGGCCAGAAGATGCGCGCGCGCCATGGCGATCAATGGGGAAAGCAGGGGCAGCTTCATGAGCTTTTCCGCCGTTTGTTGAGGGGAGAGGCAAGATTTTTCTGCCCGCATTCCAGCGCCGGTTCGGGACGGCGCAAGCGTCCCCGTCCCAGGCGCAGGGGCAGAGGCGTCACCGGTCTGAGCGGGGCCAGATCCAGACGGATGATGCTCCATGCGCCCAGCGGCAGGCCGCGCAGCCAGGTATTGCAGGGCGCGGCGGCGCATTGTCTGTTCCAGGTGCGCATGGGCCCGGCAAGGGTGCTCAGGCTGGTCAGGCGGCCGGTTCTGAAACCCCTGAACAGCCGCCAGACGCGCCACCAGCTGTGGCCCGGAGCGGGCCAGACGGCCTTGCGGCCGCTCAGGCGACGGCAGAAACCGGGCAGGGAGGCGGTATTCCAGAAGGTCACGGCCAGACCCCGTGCCGCCACTCGCAAGGCCTCGCGCACACTGGCCGCGAGAGCGTCGCCGTCGGCGGCCGTAACATGCAGCACAACCCAGTCAAACTCATTGTCCTCAAAAGGCAGGTGATCATCGGCGGCGGCTTCCACCTCCGCTTTGGCGGCGGCATTGATGGCCGCCTGCGCCCGCAGGCAGGGCGTCCGCTCCGTGCCGGTCACGTCAAAACCGCATTCCCAGAGCAGGGGCAGGAACAGACCTTCGCCGCAGTTGATTTCCAGAAGACTTGCGCCCCGGCGCGGCCAGGCCGCCAGGCTCTGCTGCAGCAGGCGCATTTGAAGGCTCAGGGCGAAACGCCCCGTAGGCTCTGATGACCATTGCTTTTCCATCAACTGTGACCTTTTTCCTCTTTTTCAACCGGAGTCGGGCATAGCTCACTATTTTGCAAAACCCGGAAAATGGCAAGGGGGAGGCGTGAGACTTTCAGCGTATTCCGGACGGAAACCGCCGCCGGCTCCTTTATGGCGCGCTGCGCGGGGCGCGCAACGTGATCTCCGTGATTTCCGAAGGCACGAGCAGGCGCAGGGGAAAGCCCGCCCACAGGCCGCTGCCGGGGCTCACATACAGAGTAGCGTCTCCCGCGTGATAGTTTCCGGCCAGAAAGCCGTCGTTGAAAAAAGCCATCAGTTGGTTGACCCCGGCCAGCTGGCCGCCGTGGGTATGGCCGGAAAGCTGAAGGTCCACATTCTCCTCGGCGCTCTGCGCGATCAGGCGGGGGCGGTGGGCCAGCATGATGCGCGTGGCGTCCGGGGGCGCGCCCGCCAAGGCTTGCGGGATGTCGGGGCCGGGCAGGCCGAAGGCCGGGGCCGCCTGATCCGTGACGCCCGCCAGCACCAGTTGCCGTCCCCGCGTTTCCAGAACCACATGGGCGTTTTCCAGGGGATGGATGCCCTGTGCGCGGCTTTTTTTCATCCAGCCCTGGTAGCCCCAGTAATATTCATGGTTGCCCGCGCAGGAAAACACGCCCAGGGGCGCGCGTAAGTGCGCCAGAGGCGCGATGTCTTCGTTGCGCCGGGCGGGCGGCCCGTCGGCCAGATCGCCGGTGATCACGATCAGATCCGGCTTGAGCGCGTTGACCCTGTCCACCACGGCCCGGACCCAGTCGCGGGGAAAGGCCGGGCTGATATGCAGATCCGAAAGCTGGACGATGCGCAGACCGTCCAGAGCCCGCGGCAGACGGGGCAGGACCAGATTGAACTTGTGCACGTCCGGCACGCGCAGGGCCTGCCGGACGGCCGTCGCGCTCAGCAGCAGGGAGAGCGCCAGCAGGCCCGCGGCCCATTGTCCGCTGGAAAAGGACAGGGCCGGCAGTTGAGGCAGAAATTTGCGCGCCAGCCAGAGCGCCAACAGCAAAGCGTCGCGCAGCGCGCAGAGGATGATCAGCAGGACCAGCGAGCCGTGCAGCACCCCTGTGGCGGCCATCAACCAGCGCGGCAGCTCGGGCATCATGGTGCCGAAGGCCAGACGGAAAAAATAGAGTTTCAGCGCGAAAAGCAGCACCAGCAGGGCAAGGACAAGCTTGACCCAGAGCGGCAGTCGCAGGGGCAGGATCAGGCGGACGATGACATAGAGCGAAAGAACCGTGGTGAGGAAATGCAGCATAAAAGGGAGCGGTGAAAAATGTTGGCGGATGCCGGGGAATGTATTTGCGCTGTTCAGTGCCGGAGCGCGCGTCTTCAAACTTTAGAATGTACATTCTTAATGCTGATCTGTCCTAGCCTGAAACGGGCGGAAGAGCGCGACGGCTCTTCCGCCCGTGGAAAACGCGGAAGCGTTCCGGGCGTCAGGCCACGGCGATAGCTTCGATTTCCACCTGCACGCCCAGCGGCAGGGCGCTGACTTCCACGCAGGAGCGGGCCGGGCAGGGCGCTTTGAAATATTGCTTGTAGACTTCGTTGACCTTGGGGAAATTGCTTATGTCGGTGATGAAAACCGTGGTCTTGACCACGTTGTCCAGGCTGAGGCCCTGGGATTCCAGAACGGCCGCCAGGTTTTTGCAGGCCCGCGCGGCCTGTTCCTCAATGCCGCCTTCCACCAGCTTGCCGGTGGCCGGATCAAGGGGCACTTGGCCGGAAAGAAAGAGCAGATCCCCCGCCGCGCGGATGGCCTGGCTGTACGGGCCCACGGCGGCGGGCGCTTTGTCGGTGCTGATGACTTCCTTTTTCATGACCTTCTCCTTTAGTGATACATGGGTAAGAGTTTGAAGACAAAGAGAGTATGGCAGACGGCCACAAGAATGCCGTACAACAGCAGCATGGGGATGAGAAGCGCGCCGCCCGGCGCGGCGTAGCCGTGCGCGGCGAAACGCCTCCGCCCGGCCCGCAGAAGCAGGGCGGGCACGATCACGGACCAGATGGAGGCCGCCAGCCCGGCCCAACCGATGGCGGGCAGAAAACCGTCCGGCCAGATCAGGCCGCAGAGCATGGGCGGCGCGAAGGTGATCAGCAGGGTTTTGGTGCGCCCCCGGCGGCTGTCGTCAAAATTGCACAAATCGGCCATGTAGTCAAAAAGCCCCAGACCCGCGCCCAGAAAGGAGGTGGCTACGGCCAGCAGGGAAAAGGCCTCCAGCAGGCGCAGAACGACGCCGCTCAGGCTGTTGCCCGCGGCGGCCACTAGGTTGCCCACATTGCCGCCGTCGGCGATGACGGTCTTGAACTGCTCACGCGGGATATTGCCGTCCGCCGCCACAATCCAGGAGAGATAGCAGGCCAGGGCGATGAGGGTGCCGTAGCGCAGGCAGGCGTTGATGGTGCGGGGTTCCTTGCCCAGATACTTGACCAGACTCGGGACCGAGGCATGGAAGCAGAACGAGGTCAGGTAGGTGGACACAGCGCCCCAGACAAAGATGGTCTGACCGCCGCCGCCCTCGACGTCCAGCAGGGTGTCCAGGCGGATATGGCCGATCATGCCGCTGATGGAGAGCAGGAAGGACAGGGCCATGCCGCCCATCAGCAGCACGGAAAGGCGGTCCACCATTTTGGAACTCCACCAGACGCAGGCCGTGAGCAGCAGGGCGAAGAACAGGCTGGAGAGCAGGCGGGGCGGCGTGCCGCCCAACAGAGGCGCGAGGCTCTGCTGCACTACGGAGCCGCCGCCGCTGACGTAGGCGTAGACCAGGGTGTAGAGCACAAAGGCCACAGCCAGGCCGTTGAGCGTGCTCCAGAACGGGCCCAGCAGTTCGCGTACCAGGGTGTGGAAGCTGTCGCCCGGCTGAAAATGCAGGTTGACCTCCAGAATGGCCTGGCTGGAGCGGAACATGCAGAACCAGGAGATCAGCAGCAGGGCCACGGACCAGTAAAACCACATGCCCGCCGAAATCATGGGCAGGGCCAGCATGCCCGCGCCGATGGCCGTTCCGGCCACAATCATGGTGCCGCCCAGAATGGAGAGGAAGCGGCTGTTCATGCCTGCTCCTTGTTTGCCGCCGCGCTGAGCGGCCGGGTGTGAAAGTCATTGGACAACAACGCCCCGGAAAGGTTCTGCCAGACGCTGAACAAGACTCCGGCAATGGCCGGGGCCGGTGAAAAACGGGGCAGGGCCGAGCAGGCGATGATGACGACGCCCATGAGGCGGGTGACAACGGTGCTGAGCCTGTGTGCGAGGCGCGGCAAAAGAGCTCTCCGGCTGCTTGGGGGAAGAGGGAACGTGCAAAAACGTGTTCCGCATACTGGCAGAGAGCGCGGATGATGGCAAGCGCGGGCGGGGAAAGGGCGCTAAATGGGCGAACTTGAAAAACGCCCTGGTCCCGGCTATTATCTTCTTTTACATCCGGGCCGGACGGACACGCGCGGGACAATTTCATCCGCGCGCCGGGGCCCCAGACTCTGAGGAGCCTATGAGCAACGAACCGGACAAGATTATTTATTCCATGATCCGCGTGTCCAAGCGCCACGGCCAGAAGGAAGTGCTGAAAGACATTTCCCTCTCCTATTTTTACGGGGCCAAAATCGGCGTGCTGGGCCTTAACGGCGCGGGCAAATCCAGTCTGCTGAAAATTCTGGCCGGTGTGGACCAGGCCTTTGACGGCAAGACCGTGCTGGCCCCCGGCTATACCATCGGCTATCTGGAGCAGGAGCCCCTGGCCCATGAAACGCGCACGGTGCGCGAAGTGGTGGAGGAGGGCGTCAGCGACCTTACGGCCATCGCCAAAGAGTTTGAGGAAATCAACGCCAGATTCGCCGAACCCATGGAGCCGGAGGAAATGGACGCCCTCATCGCCAAACAGGCCGAGGTGCAGGAACTCATGGACGCCAAGGGCGTCTGGGATCTGGACTCGCGCCTGGAAATGGCCATGGACGCCCTGCGCTGTCCCCCCGGCGACATGCCGGTGGACAAGATTTCCGGCGGCGAACGCCGCCGTGTGGCCCTCTGCCGCCTGCTGCTCCAGAATCCCGACATTCTGCTGCTGGACGAACCCACCAACCACCTGGACGCCGAGTCCGTAGCCTGGCTGGAGAGTTATCTGGGCACCTTCCCCGGCACGGTCATTGCCGTGACTCACGACCGGTATTTCCTGGACAACGTGGCCGGTTGGATTCTGGAGCTGGACCGTGGCCGGGGCATCCCCTGGAAGGGCAATTATTCCTCTTGGCTGGAGCAGAAGCAGAAGCGTCTGTCCGGCGAAGAAAAGGCCGAGGCCGAGCGCCAGAAAACCCTGGCCCGCGAACTGGAGTGGATCCGCATGTCGCCCAAGGGCCGTCACGCCAAGGGCAAGGCCAGGATCAACGCCTATGAGGCCATGCTTTCGCATGAGAGCGAAAAGCGCGCGCCGGATCTGGAAATCTACATTCCGCCGGGACCGCGTCTGGGCAAGAGCGTCATCGAGCTCAAGGGCGTGAGCAAGAGCATGGGCGACCGTCTGCTTATGGACAAGGCCGACGCCCTGATCCCGGCGGGCGCCATTGTGGGCATCATCGGCCCCAACGGCGCGGGCAAAACAACATTGTTCAAGATGCTGGTGGGGCAGGAGAAACCTGATTCCGGCAGCCTGAGCGTGGGCGACACCGTGCAGTTCGCCTACGTGGACCAGGGGCGCGAGTCGCTCACGCCCGGCAAGACCGTCTATGAACTGATCAGCGACGGGCAGGAGACCATCCGGCTCGGCGGGCGCGAGGTCAACGCGCGCGCCTATTGCACGCGCTTCAATTTCCACGGCGCGGATCAGCAGAAAAAGGCGGACGTGCTCTCCGGCGGGGAGCGCAACCGCCTGCACCTGGCCCGCATGCTCAAGTCCGGGGCCAACGTCCTGCTGCTGGACGAACCCACCAACGACATTGACGTGAACACCATGCGCGCCCTGGAAGACGCGCTGGACAACTTCGCCGGCTGCGTGCTGGTCGTCAGCCATGACCGCTGGTTCCTGGACCGCGTGGCCACCCACATCATGGCCTTTGAAGGCGATTCCAGCGTGGCCTTTTTTGAAGGCAATTTCACGGAATATGAGGAAGACCGCAAAAAGCGTCTGGGCAAGGAGGCTGAAACGCCGCACCGCCCCAAATTCCGCAAACTGACACGATAACGGCCCGCCCCGCGCCGGGCGTCGGCATGGCCTGGCGTGATCCGGCGCAACGGCGCAAGCCGTGGAGGTTCAATGCATACAAGTATGACATCAGTATGGCGGCGGCCCGGAGCTTTGCTCCGGCTGCTGCCGGGCCTTACGCTTTTATTGTTGATCCCGTTGTTCTGCCTGTCCCTTGCCGGACGGGCGGCGGCCGCCGAGGCCGCCCCGGCGAAGCAGCCCGAACTGGCCGATCCGGTTTCAGCCCTGCTGTCGCCCGGCGGCGGCGTGCTTGACGTGGAGGACAACGCGCCGGTTACGACCAACGGCGGCGTGAGCGTGCTGCATTTTGTGATTCCCGGCGACGCGGAAAACCTGCAACTGACCGTGCCCGGCCAGAGCGTGGCCCGCTGGAGTGCCGTGCCCCAGTCGCTGGAGCAGAGCGGCGATCTGGCCCGGCTGCGCGAGGAGCTGCTGGCCGAACAGGCCCGCCTGAACGGGCGGCTCACCGCCGTGACCGCCCGGCTGGCCCTCTGGCAGGCCCATCCCGAAACCATCACCCTGTCGGAACTGGAGCAGCGCGAAAAAAAGATGCAGGATGCGATCCCCGGTCTGGCCCGTGAGCAGGCGGATCTGGGACGCCGCCTGAAACTTGTGCGGCAGGAGCTGGAACGCCTGCCCGCCAGCCCCGAACTGGGGCAGCGGATCAGCGTCACCCTGCAAAAGGCCGTGTCCGGCGTGGAAAAATTGCCGGTCCGTTACAGCTATACCCTGCGCAACTGCGGCTGGCAGCCTGTCTATGCCTTCAATGCCCAGCCGGAAAAGGGCGACGGCGACGTCATCGACGTGCGCCTCATGGCTGAAGTCTGGCAGTTCACGGGCATGGACTGGCGGAACACCAAGCTGACGCTGGCCACGCGCGGTAACGGTCCGCGCGAGCCCGCCCCCCTGCCGCGCTGGGTGGTGGATTCTTCTCCCAAGCCGGAACCCGCGCCCGTGATGCTGATGCAGGCGCGTAAAGCCGCTCCCATGGCTATGGCGGCTGAGGAAGCCCCGGCCCAGGACAACGCGCCGGTGGACCTGGACGCCAGCAGCGTATACGCGACCTGGACTCCGGCTGTGCGCGGCCTGCCTGAAGGACGTTCGCGTTTGCTGATCACCGCCGACGCCTGGAAGGCCCCCCTGCAATGGCTGGCCCGGCCCGGCGTGGGCGACAGCCGCGTCTGGCTGATGGCGAAGTACGTTCTGCCGCCGCGGCAGGCCTGGCCGGAAGGCCGGGCGGAGTACAGCGTGGACGGCCAGAGCGTGGGCCAGGGTCTGTTCCGCCCGCGCGGCGGCGAAGCCACGCTCTTTTTCGGCGCGGACCCGCGCGTCAGCGTGACCACCACGGCGGACAGCAAAAAGCGCGGCGAAAGCGGCTTCATCGACACGAGCAAGAACTGGACCTGGGCCTGGACCTATGTCGTCACCAACAGCCATGCCAAGCCCGTGACCGTGC
This sequence comes from Desulfovibrio porci, assembly GCF_009696265.1. Classification (NCBI taxonomy): domain Bacteria; kingdom Pseudomonadati; phylum Thermodesulfobacteriota; class Desulfovibrionia; order Desulfovibrionales; family Desulfovibrionaceae; genus Desulfovibrio; species Desulfovibrio porci. The sequence goes on along the minus strand of NZ_VUMH01000001.1, from coordinate 232,469 downwards.
GCCTGGAGCGTCCGGCGCCCGAGATCGTGGACCAGGGCGTCAGCGTGCGTTACGACGACACCCCGCCCTCAAAGAAGGACGAGAAAGAACATATGCTCTTCTGGGATGTGAAGGTGCCTGCCGACGGCAAAGCCGAAGTGCGTCACAGCGTGACCATTTCCTCGCCGACCAAGCTGCCCTTGCTGCCGGATGCTCCGTAGGGCGTGCTGACACTACGTTCTTTTGCGCTTTGACGACGTCGAACTTCGCCTTTCCAGCAAGCAAAATCCTGTAGCGTCAACACTCTCCGGAGCCTTTTAACGTTACTATACTCTGCCTCCTGACATCTCAGCGCAACCCGCTTCCTGACGCGCGCCGCCCCTTGTGGACGGCGCGCGTTTTCGCGTTCGCGTTTTTCTGCCCTTCAGCCCGTCATACGTTTCTCCACATTACATTTTGTAATCACGGTCCTGTCCCAGATTACAATATGTAAGACAAAAGCACTTCAATAAAATTATATCTTATTGAAATTAAACATAAATATAGTTTGGTACAGGCCTTGCTCCCTGCGGGGAGCGCCGGGTGCACACCGGGCGCGAGCACTGTCGCAAGGAGGAATCATGTTTGTCATCTGCTTAGCGCTGGGTCTGGTCTTTTATGCCGCCATGGTTTTGCTGACTCTGGCCTGTGCCAAACTGTAAGAAAAGATGGAGTGCATCATGTTGTATGTATCGGGGCTGGCATTGCTGTTTTGCATTGCCTATCTCGTCTGGGTCATTCTGAATACGGAAAAACTGTAGGAGAACGCGGCCATGCTGTATGTGATTATGCTGGTGGCGCTCAGCGTCGCCGTGTCCTGGCCTCTCGGCAAGCTGGCTGCCTGGGCCATGAATGATCCGGTTTCGGATTACGGTTTCCGGCATGCCGTCGAAAACCTGTTTGTGAAGTGCGGCGGCCGTGTCGTCAGTCGGCAGCAGACCTGGAAGAACTATGCTTTGTCCATGCTGCTGTTCAACGTGCTTATTTTCATCGCCGTCTTTCTGGTTCTGGGCGCGCAACAGTGGCTGCCGCTCAATCCCGACGCCAAGGGCGCACTGGAAGGCAGTCTGATTTTCAACACCACGGCGTCTTTTACTACCAATACCAACTTGCAGCACTACTCCGGCGAACAGGCGCTCAGCTATATCGGGCAGTTCGCTTTGATGTTTCTGCAATACCTGACCCCGGCCACGGGCCTTGCCTGCCTGGCGGCGCTGGCGCGCGGCCTGTCCGGCAAAGTGCTGATGGGCAATTTCTACGCCGACGTGATGCGGGCCACCTTCCTGGTGTTGCTGCCCGTCTGCGTGGTGACGGCCAGTATGCTGGTATTGGGCGGCGTCATTATGACCTTTGACGGCTCGGTAGTCGCCCATACTCTGGAAGGGGCCAAGCAGATCATCGCCCGCGGCCCGGTGGCAGCTTTTGTGACCATCAAGCAGCTGGGCACCAACGGCGGCGGATTTTTCGGGCCAAACTCCACGCATCCTTTTGAAAACGCTGGTTTTTTCACAAATGTTGTGGAAACTATGGCCCTGATTGTTATCCCCATGGCTTGCGTCTGGATGTACGGGCGGATCACTGGCCGCATGAAGCACGCGGTCGTGATTTTCGCGGTGATGCTGAGTCTGCTCTGCGTCAAGCTGGGTTGCGCCGTGTACTTTGAAAGCGCGCCCGCCGCCGCTTTCAACGGCCTGGATATTGAAAACAGCTCCAACCTGGAGGGCAAGGAACTGCGCTACGGCACCACGGGCGGCCCGGCCTGGAGCGTCTTCACCACGGCCACCAGCAACGGTTCGGTCAACGCCATGCACGACAGCCTGAATCCGCTGTCCGGTCTCATGCCCATGATCGGCATGTGGCTCAACGTGGTCTTCGGCGGCGTGGGCGTGGGCTTCATCAATATGTTCCTTTACATCATCGTGGGCGTGTTCATCAGCGGCATGATGGTGGGGCGCACGCCGGAATACCTGGGCCGCAAGGTGGAAACGCGAGAGATGAAGCTGGCGCTGCTGGCCATTCTGGCCCATCCGCTTCTGATTCTGGGGGGCACCGCCCTGTTCGCGGCCACGCCCTGGGGCGCTGATACCGTGGCCAACCCCGGCTTCCACGGTTTTTCCGAAATACTGTACGAATTCACCTCCTCGGCGGCCAATAACGGTTCCGGTTTTGAGGGCCTGGGAGACAATACCGTGCCCTGGAACATCGCCACCGGCCTGGTCATGCTGCTGGCCCGCTATATCCCGATCATCCTGCCCCTGGCCATGGCCGGTTCCCTGGCGGCCAAGAAGGCCGCTCCCGAAACCGCCGGCACGTTGCGCACCGACAATCTGCTCTTCGGCGGCATGCTGCTGGGCTGCGTGCTCATCGTGGGCGCGCTGCTCTTCATGCCTGTGGCGGTGCTGGGGCCCATTGCCGAGCATTTGTCCGCCGTACGCTAAGGACTGAGAATATTTATCGTGGAGAAAGATACAATGGATACCGCAATGGACTATCAGAGCGCGCAGGCCAGACTGTCCCGCCGCGCCGGGCGCAAAGCCTCGCTTTTTGAGGCCGGTCTGGTGCGTATGGCGCTTGGACGGGCTTTCGTCATGCTCAATCCCATGACCATGATCCGCAATCCCGTGATGTTCGTCACGGAAATCGGCGCGGCCCTGACCACCTTGACCCTGATCCTGGATCTGGCGGGCACGGGACCCGTCTTGCTGCCCGTGCCCTATACTCTGGCCGTGACCTTTATTCTCTGGCTGACCGTGCTGTTCGCCAATTTCGCCGAGGCGCTGGCTGAAGCCAGGGGCCGGGCCCAGGCCGACAGTCTCAAGTTGACCCGCGCCCGCACTCCGGCCCGGAAGGTGAATGGAGAGACGCTGGTGGACGTTTCCTCCGACCAGTTGCGTCAGGGCGATCTGGTGCGGGTGGAAGCCGGGGAGATCATCCCCGTGGACGGAGAAGTGGTGGAAGGCGCGGCCAGCGTGGACGAGTCGGCCATCACCGGCGAATCCGCGCCCGTGGTGCGCGAGGCCGGAGGCGACCGTTCCGGCGTCACCGGTGGCACACGGGTGCTTTCAGACAGTATTGTGATCCGGGTCACGGCCATGCCCGGCCAGTCCTTTCTGGACAGGATGATCGCGCTGGTGGAGGGCGCATCGCGCCAGAAGACGCCCAATGAACTGGCCCTCACCGTGGTGCTGGCCGGTCTGAGCCTGGCCTTCGTGCTGGTGACCGGCGCGCTCTGGCCCATGGCGCGCTATTTTGACGTCAACCTGCCCATTCCCTGGCTGACTTCCTTGCTGGTCTGCCTGATCCCCACCACCATCGGCGCGTTGCTGGCGGCCATCGGTCTGGCGGGCATGGACCGGGCTCTGGCGGCCAATGTGCTGGCCAAGAGCGGCAAGGCCGTGGAACTGGCCGGGGATATCGACACCCTTCTGCTGGACAAGACCGGCACCATTACCATGGGCGACCGTCAGGCCTCGGAGTTCTTTCCACTGCCCGGCGTGAAGCCTCTGGAGCTGGCGCGCGCGGCCATGTACGCCTCTTTCGGCGACCAGACTCCGGAGGGAAAATCCATTGTGGCTCTGGGCGAAAAACTGCTGGATGAGGGGGCCCCGCTGGAAGCGGAGGCGACGGCCGGGGCCAGACTGATTCCCTTTACGGCCCAGACCCGCCTGAGCGGCCTGGAACTGCCCGACGGCAATCTGTACCGCAAGGGCGCTCCCGATGCCATCGAACGCCTGCTGATCAAGGAAGGCAAGACCCTGCCGGACGGACTGTCCAGTCTGGTCGCGACGGTGGCCCGTAGCGGCGCAACGCCGCTGGTGGTGCTGCACAACAGCGACGTGCTGGGCGTGATCGCTCTGGCCGACGTGCTCAAGCCCGGCATTTACGGCCGTTTTGCCCGCTTGCGGGCCATGGGCATCCGCATCGTCATGGTCACGGGCGACAATCCGCTCACGGCCGAGGCCATTGCCAGGGAAGCGGGCGTTGATGACTTCATCGCTGAAGCCAAGCCCGAGGACAAGCTCAACTACATCAAGCGGGAACAGGCCCAGGGCCGCCTTATCGCGATGATGGGCGACGGCACCAACGACGCCCCGGCCCTGGCCCAGGCGGACATCGGCGTGGCCATGAATTCCGGCACCCAGGCCGCCAGAGAAGCCGGCAATATGGTGGATCTGGACAGCGATCCCACAAAACTTATTGAAATCATTGAAATCGGCAAACAGCTGATCATGACCAGGGGCGCGTTGACCACCTTTTCCATTGCCAACGACGTGGCCAAGTATTTCGCCATCATCCCGGCCATGTTCATGCTGGCCATTCCGCAGCTTTCGGCCCTGAACGTCATGGGCCTGGCTTCGCCGCAAAGCGCCGTGCTTTCGGCCCTGATCTTCAACGCCATTATCATTCCGCTGCTGATTCCCATTGCCATCAGGGGCGTGAAGTACCGGCCCAGAAGCGCGGAAAGCCTGCTGCGGCACAATCTGCTGGTCTACGGCCTGGGCGGCATCCTGCTGCCTTTCGCGGGCATCAAGCTTATTGACATGTTGCTGGCCGGTCTGGGCCTGGCCTGATGGTCCGCAAACGAGTGAGGAAAATGTCATGACGACTGAACTTACGGGAAATTGGGGTGCGCAACTGGCTGCCTGCCTGCGCCTGATGCTGGTGTCCGCCGTGATCCTCTGCGTGCTGTATCCTCTGGCCATCCTGGCCGTGGGGCGGGCGTTCACGCCCTGGACCGCCCAGGGCTCCCTGCTGACCAACGAGCGGGATCAGGTGGTGGGCAGCGCGCAGATCGCCCAGGCCTTCACCAGGCCGGAGTATTTCTGGCCGCGTCCGTCGGCCGTGGACTACGCCGCCAACGCCACAGGCGGCAGCAACCTCTCTCCGGCGGGCGAGGCCCTGCGCGAGCGCGCGCTGGAAAGTCTGAAAAGTCTGGAGGCCACACCGCGGCGCAAGGCTCCGGCCGATCTGGTGACGGCCTCTGGCAGCGGCATGGACCCGCACATCACCTTGAAAGCCGCGCACTGGCAGGCAGAGCGTGTGGCCCGCGCGCGCGGGCTGGAGCTTCCGGACGTGCTGGAACTGGCGAACAGCCTGGCCGAAACCCCCGGCGGCGTACTGAACAGCGCCCCGCTGGTCAATGTGCTCAAGCTGAACATGGCTCTGGACCTTATGGGCAGCGCTGACGCCAAGGCCATGCCCGCCCCGGGGGAGGTGGGGCGATAGCGTCGCCTTGTCCGTGGCCGGGAGGTCGGATAAAATGAATATCCGGCCAGCGGGAGCGTGCCTCCCCGATCCGGCTGCGGACAGACATGAAGACCGGAGGGACGGGCCGGCACCCGTCCCTCCGCTGTATCCAGTTGGAAACCGCCGGGGGCGTTATGCGGGAATTTTCGGACGTGCTGGCGCGCAAGCGCGAAGGTTCGCTCAAGATATACCTGGGCTATGCGGCGGGCGTGGGCAAGACCTGCGCCATGCTCCGGGAGGCCCACAACCTGCTGGAGCAGGGTTTCGATGTTGTGGCCGCCTACGTGGAACCGCACGATCGGCCCGACACCCGGACGCTTCTGGACGGCATCGAAACGCTGCCGCCCCTGAACGTCAGCCAGGGCGGAGCGGCGTTTCCCGAAATGGATGTGGAAGCCCTGATCCGCCGCGCGCCCCAGATCGCCCTGGTGGACGAACTGGCACACACCAACGCGCCCGGTTCTCAAAGGGAGAAGCGCTACCAGGACGTGCTGGAGATCCTTTCCCACGGCATCAACGTCATCGGCACTCTCAACGTGCAGCATCTGGAATCCGTGGCGGAAAGGGTGCAGGAGGCCACGGGCGTGGCTGTGCGCGAACGCCTGCCCGACGCTTTTCTGGCCCGAGCGGATCAGGTGGTCACGGTGGACGTTTCCAAGGAGGATTTGCGCGAGCGCCTGCGCCAGGGCAAGATTTACAAGCCGGAACAGGCCGAACGGGCTCTGCGGAACTTTTTCAGCTACGAAAATCTTTCTTTTTTGCGCGAACTCTGCCTGCGTGAGGCTTCCGGCGACCAGATGCGCAAAATCGAAGCTCAGGCCCTGCTTTCGCCGGCTGCGGAAGGCCATGCCGCCGAAGCCGTGATGGTGGCCATCAGTTCCAATCCCACGGATGCGGAAACCCTGATCCGCAAGGCCATGCGCCTGGCGAGCCAGATGGGTTCACGCTGTTACGTGGTCTATGTGCAGCGGCAGCGTGAAAGCCCGGAACGGATCAACGCCGCCGTACAGCGCGGCTTGCAGAACAATTTGCAACTGGCCGCCCGTCTGGGGGCGGAAGTGGTGGAGCTGACCGGCGAGGATGTGGCCGAAACCCTGGTCAATTTTGCCAGCGCCCGTAACGTGCGACATGCGTTCTTCGGCAAATCCCGCCTGACGCCGCTGCGGGAACGTCTGCGCGGTTCGTTTATCCTTAATTTTCTTTACGACGCGGTGGGAGTGGACATGCATATCGTGAACCTGACCCCCAAGGACTGGTGACAATGGAGATGGCCGTTCTGCCCACGCTGCACCGCAGCATCAGCCAGGCCACGCTCAGGCTGGTCCTGGCTTTCGGTCTGCTGGGCGTCCTGCTGTGCACGGGCTTTTTTTTCGCCGGGCGGGCGCCGGATTCCCTGGTGCGCCAGAATTACGATTCCGTGGTGCTGGCCCGGCAGATGTCCACAGCCCTGGCCGGCTGGCGTTTCCCCGCGCTCTACGCGGAAAAGGACCGCGCGGCCTGGCGGACCAGTTTTGACGAGGCCCTGGCCGGGGCGCGGGCCAATGTGACCGAAACCGGCGAATCGGCGGCGGTGGAGGCCGTGGCCCTGAGCTGGGACGGACTGCTGCGCGCCGCGCCGCGGGATGCGGATGAGGCCTACAAGCTTTTGCGCATGAAGATTGAAGCGCTGGTGGCCCTCAATGAGGAGGGCATTCAGCGGCGGATCACCGAGGGCCGCTGGTGGCGTGATATCGTCTTCGCGGCGGGCGTCGGCTTGTTTCTGATCTGCACGCTCTGGGCTTTTTTTCAGACCGACGCCATTGCCGCCCGTATCGCGCATCCCTTGCGCCGCGCGGCCGAGGTGCTCCAGGCAGGTCCGCCCCTGCGCAAGGCTCTGCATCTGCCGCCGCCGCAGACGCTGGAAGTGCGCATTCTTTTTGAGGAATTCGCGCGGCTCTGGGGGCGGCTCGGGCAGCTCGACGCCGTGAACCTGAACCGTCTGATCGCGGAAAAGAACAAACTGGCCGTGCTGCTGGACGCCGCCGAGGACGCCGTGCTGATGCTCGGCCCCGGCGGCGCGGTGGAGCATGCCAGCAGCCGCATGCTGGCTCTGCTGGGGCTCAAGGCCAAAGACGTGCTGGGCAGGCCCTGGTCCGATCTTTCCAGCATGGCCCCCAATTATCTTGCTTTGCGCGCGGTGCTGCACAGTGCTCTGAACGGCAGTCGGGACATCGCCCTTGTCGATCCGGACCGCAAGGGCGGGGAAGGGAACGAGCGCTGGTTCATGGTCCGGCGGCGGATAGTGGAGGAGCAAAGCCGGGGCGCGCGCCCGGCGGCCGGGGCGGGAGCGAAGCTGGGGCAGGTTTTCCTGCTCACTGAAATTACGGAAAAAAAACGGCGCGACGCCTTGCGCGCGGAAATGATGGACTGGATCTCCCACGAACTGAAAACTCCGGTGCACTCTCTGGGACTGGCCGCCGATCTGCTGGCCCGGCGGCCCGAAAACGGGACGGACCCGGATATGGCGGCCCTGGTGGCCACCGTGCGGGAAGACGCCGCGCGCCTGCGTGATGTGGCGGCCCAGTTTCTGGATATTGCCCGCATGAGCCCGCATGCGCTGGAGCTGCGGCCCGCGCCCCTGGATCTGCGGGATTGTCTGGCCCGCTGGCTGCAACCCTTTGAGCTGACGGCGCGGGAGGCGGGCGTGACGTTGCGTTACGATGCCGCGCCGGATCTGCCGCCCGTACTTCTGGATCAGGAACGTTTCGCCTGGGTGCTTTCCAATCTGGTGTCCAATGCCTTGCGGGCCGTGTCCGCGGGCGGTACGGTCAGTGTGGATGCCGGTCTGGACGGTGACGCCCTCGTCCTGAGGGTGGCGGACGACGGGCCGGGCATCGACGCTGAACTGGCCGGGCATCTTTTTGAACCCTTTTCCCACAAACGCGCGGCCGGGCGGCGGCTGAGCATCGCCGGTCTGGGACTGGCCATCAGCCGGGCCATCGTGGAGGGGCACGGCGGCACGCTGGACTATGTTCCCGCCCCGGAGGGCGGCGTCGTTTTTACAGTGCGTCTGCCTTTGCCGACGCGGGAGGCCGGAATGGAAGGAGAACAAATATGCCCGGTGACGACGCGGAACTGAGCGTTCTGGTGGTGGATGACGACGCGGCCATCCTGCGCACCCTGCTGCTGACCCTGAAAAGTCTGGGCTGCCGGGCCGTGGGCGAAAGCGGCGGCGAGGCCGCGCTGGCCGCTGTGGAAAAATATGCGCCCGATTTGCTGCTGACCGATATGCGCATGGAAGGTCTGAGTGGGGTGGAGATGATCGCCGCTGCCCTGGAGCGGCGGCCGGAACTGATCTGCGTGCTGATGACGGCTTTCGCCTCTTATGAAAATGCGGTGGCGGCCATCAAGGCCGGGGCCTATGACTATCTGCCCAAGCCTTTTTCGGTGGGCGAGCTGGAGCATCTGCTGTGCCGGGTCAGGGATCTGGTGCGCCTGCGGCAGGAAAACGCCCGCCTGCGACAGGCGCAAAGCGGCTGGTTTGAGGGACTGACTTCTCCCGCCGCGCTGGGTTTGCAGAAGCTGGTGGGCAAGTTGGCGCAAAGCGATGTTTCCGTGCTTTTTCAGGGCGAGACGGGCACGGGCAAAACCTCCCTGGCCCGCGAACTGCACCGTTGCTCGATCCGAAGCGGCAAGCCTTTTGTGGAGATGGTCTGTTCGGCCATCGCTGAACCTTTGTTTGAATCCGAAGTCTTCGGGCATGTGCGCGGCGCGTTTACCGGAGCCGTGCGCGACCGGGCCGGTAAATTCGAGGCCGCCGAAGGCGGCACGTTGTTTCTGGACGAAGTGGGGGAGCTTTCGCCGTCAAGCCAGGCCAAATTGCTGCGTTTCCTGGAAGACAGGACCATTGAGCGGGTGGGGGACAACAAGCCCCTGCGCTTGGACGTGCGGGTGCTGGCGGCCACCAACCGCGATCTGCGGGCGCTGGTGGCCGAAGGCCGTTTCCGCGAGGATCTGTATTACCGCCTGAATATCTTTGAATGCCGCCTGCCGCCCCTGAGGGAGCGCCGGGAGGATATTCTGCCCCTGGCCCAGCGTTTTTTGCGCCAGGCCGCCGGAGAAAAGGAGCTTCCGGCGCTTTCCGGCGAAGCGCGCGACGCCCTGCTGGCCTACGGCTGGCCCGGCAACAGCCGCGAACTGCGCAACGTCATGGAACGCGCTCTGCTGCTGGCCGAAGGCCGGAGCGTGCGCCTCGTTGACCTTCCTCCGGCTCTCAGCGGCGCGGCGGCGAAGGAGGAGGGAAGCGAACGCCTCCTGACCCTCGCCGAATTGGAGGAGGCCCATATCCGCAAGGTGTTGGGCCTGGGCGTGAGCATGGACAAGGCCGCCGCTCTGTTGGGCATTACCACGGTCACGCTCTGGCGCAAGCGCAAGGAACTGGGGCTGGAGTAGACAGTAAAAACGAGCCGGGGCGGGAACGCGCGGCGCGCGTTCCCGCCCCGGTTTCTGTTCACTGTGCTATGACCCTTGCGGCAGCATAGCCTGTAAAGCTCTTCGGCTCGTGCTAAGCCCGCTTCGCGGCGGCCAGCCTGGCCTCAAGTTCCCTGGTCCGCAGGGCCACCTGCTTTTTCAGTTCGTTCTGCCAGAGCCAGTTCAGGATCAGGCAAAGCATGATGGATTCCACCACAAAGAAGAATATCCACTGGAGATGCCGTTCCTGCCCGGCGGGGCGCTCCTGCTGGAGCCACTTGCGGGCCAGTATTTTCTGCTCCGCGGGCGTGATCCGGGACAGGGCCGTGGAAATGACGCTGAACAGCTCCGGCCAGTCCTTGCGTACGGCAATGGCGTGGCCGTAGGAGGAGTCCACCTTGCCGGCGGGCTGGATCTGCATGATGCCGCCGGTCTGGATTTTTTCCAGCAGGTTGAATTCATAGTCGATGACGGCGTCGGCCTCGCCGGTGACGACCCGTTGCAGGGCCTCCAGGGTGTTGGCCACCGGCACGGCGATGATTTCGGGGTGGAATTCCTTGAGGAAGTCATGCCAGGAATAGTTGTTCACCACCGCCACTTTCTTGCCCTTGAGGTCATCAATGCCGACCTTGTCCAGACCGCTGCCGCGCCGGGTCATGATGATGCCCGGCATGTTGATGTACGGCGTGGTGAACAGCATGTATTCGCTACGGCGGCCCGTCTTGGCTGCGGCCATGAAGACGTCGATGAGCCGCTGCTGGGCCTGGGCTTCCGTGCTGGCCCAGTCCGTCAGCCTGCGCACCCGGAAGTCAAGGCCGGTCAGCTTGCCCAGCAGGCGCAGATAGTCCCCGCCCAAGCCGGTATAGCGACCCCGCTCGTCAAACATTTCCAGTGGGTAGAAGTTGGGGTCCACACCCACGATGACCACGGGGTGGTCCGTGATCCAGGCCAGTTCCGCAGGGGGAATCTGATCCAGCACGGATTTTTTTTGCTCCATCAGCGCGTCCACCACGTCGGTTTTGTCGGCAAAGGCGTCGGGAAAGAACGCCTTGGCTCCCAAAACGACCTGAAGGGCGATGATGCACAGGCCCAGACAAAGAGTGAGCAGCAGACGCATATGGCTCTCCGCTTTTCTTCGGTTCGGCGCGCGCCCCGGCGGGGAACAAACCCCGCCGTCGGCGCGATGCGCGAAAACACGGTTACGCCCTGAGGCGGTTGGCTACTGCTTGGTCACGGCTTTCGGCGTGACCATGTCGATATACTTGGACGTCACGTAGGAACTGCTTTGGAGTTCCTTGCGATTCTGCTCCGTGATCAGGCCCACGGAAGCGAAGAACTCGGCCAGCTCGCTCTGCCACTGCTGCACCTGGCTGGGACCGGCGGACGTGCTGAACAGTTTTTTCTGGGCTTCCAGGTTGAAGAATTCATAGGTGTCGAAGTTGAGATTGATCAGGTCCGTGCTGTAATCCTGCCCGGCCCAGTCCAGATAGAACTTCTGGAACTGCTTGACGACCTCTTCGCGCGGGGCGGTCTGGAGCCAGTCAACGCCGCGCAGGTAGAGGGTCAGGAAGGTGGCGGTCACGTCGGGGTACTGCGTGGCGTAGGCGGTGTTGGCCACCAGCACGATGGGCAGATGCTTGCCCATGTCCTTGGGCGTGCCCACGGTCTTCCAGCCGCGCTTGTCGCCCACAAAGGTGAAAGGCGCCCAGAGCACCACGGCGTCGCCGATATTGTAGTCAAAGGCGGTCAGGGCCGGGGCCTGCTCCAGATTCTTGAGGACGATGTCCGATTCCTTCAGGCCCAGAGCCTTCAGCCAGAGGTGCAGGGCATAATCGGCGGAGGTCACGCGGGTGCAGAGGATGGTCTTGCCGCGCACGCTTTCCGGACTGCCGTACACATTGGGGTAGTCCTTGTTGTAGCCCTTGGTCTTCAGAATGGGGCTGTCAGCGCGCACCATGACCGCATTGGCCATGGCCTCGTCGTTGCCCAGCCCGATGACGCTCATATTGTAGCGCAGCGCGCCCAGCATGGCCGGCACGGCCCCCAGCCCGCCAAAAACCCAGCTTCTGGCCGGGAAAGCGCGCAGGGCGTCGGCGCCGGAATCAAAGGCGTAAATCTGCAGGTCAATACCGGCGGCTTTGTCCCAACCCTGCTGTTTGGCGTACCAGATGGGGAAGGCCTCCTGGCCGGGCAGCCAGGCCGTGGGCACCTTGACCAGATCGGCGGCGGCCGCGGGCAACGCCGCGCCCAGACAGAACAGGGACATCAGGACAAAGCTCAGACATTTCTTCAACCGCATAGACGTCTCCGTGATGATGGTAAAATGTTTTTGCGGAAGTCGGTTATTCAGCGCTGGCGGACGGTGCCGGCTCTTCGTCGGCGTCCTTGAACAATACGGGATAATCACTCTTGCCGAACAGCAGGTAGCGCAGGCGGGAGTGCGGAATATTCAGCAGTTCCTCCCGCCTGTTCAGATAGAACAGACCACCCAGGCCCACCCAGATAAAGAGCATGATCCACGACGGCACGCTGATGGCCGCGGGCGAGCTGGGAAAGACCAGCAGAATGAAACAGATAATGGATGTGGTCGCGCCGATGAGGCAGACGGGCTTGCCCCATCGCGCTTCAGGAATATCCGGATTCTGGTCCAGATACTTGTAGGCGGTCAGGCTGGTGTACAGATAGGCCAGGGCTGTGCCGATGGCGGACATGTCCACGATCCAGATCAGGGCGGCCCGGCCGAACCAGGGCACGATGAGGCAGAGCGCCAGGGTAAAGACCACACTCTTCCAGGGCGTATTGTAGCGGGGATGCACGGCGGCAAAGAAATTGGGCAGGAATTTGCTGCGTCCCATGCTGAACAGCAGGCGGGTGGTGGCCATGAAGAAACCGTTCATGCCCGTCAGAATGCCCGCCAGAACCGGCACGGTCAAGGCCACGCCACCCCAGCGCCCGAAAATCTGATCCGCCACCCAGCCGGTGGCCCAGGCATGGTTCTGGCTCAGCAGCTCTTTGTAGGGAATGAGCCCGGCCACACACATCGTGACAAGAGCGTAAATGACGGCGCCGCAGATGATCGAAAGCAGCATCAGATCCCGCGCCTTGTGCGGGGAAAAGGTAAATTCCTCGGCGGTCTGGGGGATAGTGTCGAAACCCACGTACAGCCAGGGGGTCAGGGCCAGCACCATCAGCACACAGGCCAGGGGCGAACGGTCTTCCGCAAAAAACGGCTCAAGGTTGCTTAAGCTGGAACTGTCGGCCTGGATGGTTCCGAACGTCAGCACCAGCACGCCGATGGTCAGGGCGAAAGCCAGAAAGACCTGAATGGTGCTGGCGGCGCTCATGCCCCTGAAGTTCATCCAGCCGAAGAGCATCAACACCACGGAGACGAAGGCCAGCTCTCCCGCGTTGATATCCCATCCGGCGATGGTGTAGAGGTAACCCACATCGAAAACGCCGGGCAGAAGATAACGCGTGAGGAGAATCATGGCCATGGCGTTGGCCGCGATGACGCAGATATAACTGAGCACCAGCGCCCAGCCGCAGATAAAAGCCCCTTTGGTGCCGAACCCGGCGTAGGCGTAAGCGAAAGCGCCGCCGGCCACCGGATAGGGCTTGATCAGAAAACTATAGCTCAGGGCCACAATGCACTGGAACAGCGCGCCCACAAAGAAGGCGATGACCGTTCCCATGGGACCGGCATCGGGCAGAAAGCGTATCCCCGGCAGTACAAAACAGCCCCAGCCCACGATGGCGCCCAAGGCCAGGGCCAGCACCTCGACAGGGCGAAGCGTTTTTTCAAGTTCTTCACGCAACTCGCCCGCATGACAGTGCTTGTCTGAATCTCCCATGCGCTTCCTCCCGCTCATTGTCTGTTTTTAGGGCCTGTTATGTTGCCGGCGCGGGGGACCGCAAAGCCCGGCGGCATACTCTGGCCGGAAATGCGTTGCCGATGTCGCGGCGCGCCGCGGGCGCGGGCTTCGGCAACGCCGTCTTGCCACCTGGAACTGCGCTCCATGTTGTAGGTTGTGTAAGACTCTCTATTTTCCGGAGCAGAGTAACATTGCGGCGTCATGCGCTTCAATGTTTTATTCAATTGAAAAATCCATTCGGGCAAACCCGCGCCGTTTTGCGGCGTGAGGGCATTTCAACGCAGAAACGCGCCGGGGTGCGCCCTCGGGATAGTTTTTTTCTGGCGGTTTCGCCGCGTATGGCGGTTTCAACGGGGTTGTCGGCAACGCTTGCTAAGGTCGTCGGCCACAACGGTAATTCTATTAAGCAATCCTTGTGCCAAATTGAACATGTCGTGGATGCCGTGCAATGGCGGCAGGTTATTTGCCCAGGCTACTTCGTCGTGCAGCGGGTTTTATTCTAAAATTGAGTCAATTATAACTCAAAAACTCTCAACCCCCCCGTTTTTGTGTGAGTTGATTTTAACTTATAATGCGAAATGGACTTATTCTTTGCGGCGGCCTGACAGACATTTCAACGGACGACGCCATCTCAAAAGCTGCTTCAAATGCGTTTTCCGGGTATTATTTTATCCAATAGCGGCTTTCAGAACAAACGGCAGCAACGTCGGCGAATGAAAGTGTTCAGCGGCACAGGAAACACTTGCCACGGCCCTTGGAGCAACTTTTTTGGAAAAGCGTTGCGCCTCTTAAGGCTTCATTCAGGCGGAACAAGCGGCTATCATTGCTGGCCGATATCCGTGTGGATTCCTTTGCCGCAACGGGACAAATCTTCGGCCGTCTTGGATTGAAGCCACGCCGCTTCGCGACGGATGGCGGCCCGCCAAAGCCGTATTCATCCGGACGGAACCGATTATGTTACGGATATTGACAAAACGGTAATGCCTTGGAGCAGTTCAACATTAGAGTGCTCAAGGGCCACAGATGAGCATGCGCTGTTGCGCGCGAGCTCGGCCATCATTTGTTTCGGAATTACGCGAGCAAGAAGGGCGGGCAAGCTTTCGCATCCTCCCAAAGGCCGTCTCCGGAGAGGAAGACGGCCTTTGGGAGATGGGGTTATTTCTTTTCTTGGGCGGATTCGGTTTTTTCCTGGGTCGCACGGGCGTCGTCCAGCGCGGCCTGCAGCTTGGCTTCGTTTTCATGTGAAAGCGAAGACTGCAACACCGTACCGCCGGTGCCGCGCAGCTCATCCAGCACCTTGTCCGTCAGGTCGGCATCGACCAGCACAAACAGGGCGGAGGTGCCGGGGGTCAGTTTTTCGGCAAGCTGTTTCATGAAGTCATCGTTGATGCCCACATCGCTCAGCGCGCCGGCCACGGCACCGGCGCCAGCGCCGACCACAAGACCGAGGAGGGGGTTCATAAAGATCAGGCCGATGAGCACCCCCCAGAAGCCGCCGCCCACAGCGCCGCGCGCCGTCAGGTTGTACATCTGGTGCAACTTTATTTTGCCGTCCTGTTTCTTTTCAACAACGACAGCATCCTCAAGCGCGACAAGGTAGGATTTCTGCATTTTGAGGAAGTCAAGGCGGACTTCCTCAGCTTTGAATTCCGAGTCGTATGCGACGACGATAAGTTTATGCATGGTAATCTCCTATATATGGTATCAGGCTATATCTTTCGAGCGTCGGCAGACCATCTGGAACAGATTAACTTTAAGAATGTACATTCTTAAAATTTGAAGACACCCACTTCGGCGCTTAACAGCGCAAATAAATTGCGCTTACGCCTTCGTGGCGGAGGGCTGCTCTCGCAGTCACAAGAGCAATTTTAAAGTAAAATTGCTCTCATCCGCGCTTGGGCCTGCGTCACGGCATCGGCCGGGCCGCCAATGGACGGCGCGGGATAGCCAACTCATTTTTTTATAAACGGATTTCCCGTTCCAGGCAATCTTTTACAGGGAGCAGATCCAGGGCAGACGCATCTAATTTCAGTTTTGCCGGTCTGTTATTTGTCGTGATTATCCGTCAAAACCAGCCTTTTCGGCGCCGGCGGCGTCATCTGGCGCTTTTTGTTCGGTACTGAGCTGTCCAGCCAGTAAATAAAGTTTTTTAGCTGCGTCTCTCTGGGGGCAGATCGTGCGGAGGCTCAGTGCGACAACAACGGCCAAGCCGTGACGTTTTCGCGTGCGCCGGAAGACGCCGTGGCAGGCTGTTTGCCCGACTGCTCACGGCGTGCAGCAGGCCGGAAGGTACAATGCGGATAGACCCGCCCCGGTTCACGGAGAAAGTCGCCCTGCTTTAGCCGTAAGGCGCAATGCCTCAGCCGGCCGTGCCGGAAAATTGTCTGGAAATGAAGGTCGCGTAATCATCCGTCATGCCGGAAACAAAATCGAGAACGCGCAAATAGGACTGATAGAGGTCATCCTCGGGCGTGGGGGCGTTCACGCCCATGAGATGCAGCGCCCTCTCCTCCTGATAGGTCAGCAGCCGGTTCATCTTGACCTTGAAGCAGGCCGGAATGAACACGTCCAGAAGCCGCCGGTACAGGTTGTAGGCGCCCACCTCCAGGGAAATTTTCTGGCTGTCATTCAGGATTTTTTCATTAAAAATCTTCCGGGCCCGCTCCAGATAGGCGGTGACGTCGCTTTCCACATGCCGGAGCAGACTCCCTTCCAGCCGTCCTTCCAGGATGGTCGCATAGTTGTCGTCAAAGGCCTTGCCCAGCGAGGCCACAATATGAGAAATCAGCTGGGCGCGCAGAAAACCCACCCGCCGCCTGTCGGAATCCATGTCCCGCTGCTTTTCCTCATTGATCTTCAAGGCGGCCTTGAGAGGTTCCAGCACGTCGAGAATGTCTTCATAAGAAATGATTCTCAATTCTCGCGCGTCTTCCATATCAATAATGCGGTAGCAGACGTCGTCCGCGGCCTCCAGCATATAGGACAGCGGATGACGGTGAAAGCGGCCGGAACAGAGGCCCAAGGTTTCGAAGATCTCGTAGAAAAATTTTTTCTCAGCCGCATAATAGTTGAATTTTTTTGAATCGCTGCCCACAGCCTCAAAAGAGGAGTTCGGATATTTGACAAGCGCGGCGATGACCGGAAAGGTCAGCCGGAAACCGCCCCGGTCCTTGTTGTTCTCGATGCGATTAATGAGCCGGAAGCCCTGCGCGTTGCCGTCAAAGGTCTTGAAATCCGTTTTTTCGTATTCTTTTAATTCCCGCAGGTAGGTTCCGCCGTTCTGCTCATCCTTGAACCAGTCCTGGATGGCCGATTCTCCGGCATGTCCAAAGGGTGGATTGCCGATGTCGTGGGCCAGGCAGGCCGCCTGCACGATCTGCCCGAAGTGGAGCGGCGAAAAGCCCTCCGGCAGATCCCCGCGCCCGGCCGCCAGCCGCCCGACCAGAATGCCCAGCGAGCGCCCCACGCAGCCCACTTCCAGCGAATGGGTCAGCCGGTTGTGGATATGATCATTCCGGCTCAGGGGATGCACCTGCGTTTTTTTGGCCATCCTGCGGAAGGAACTGGAAAATATGATCCTGTCGTAATCCTGAAGGAAGGGATTTCGCTCATCCGCCAGATCACAGCAGAAGGTTCCGGAGCCCGCTCTCCGATACGGCGCAAGCAGTTTCCGCCATTGTTCCGCATATAAACCCATAGTGCCGTCTCCTCCGCCGCGGTCTTGAAAGACTGTGTGGCGCGGCGCGCAACCTGATCCTGTCGTCGAGGACAGTCTACACGATTTTTTCCCGCCCCGACAGTGGGCTTTCTTGCGTCTCCGCCGCGCCCGAGGTCATTGATCGCACAAACAATGAAAGGAAAATTCTTGCCAGATACCAGGCGCGAGGCTACATAGTTAGAATTATAAACGCATGGAGTGCGGTTTCCCCTGTGCGCGGACACTGTTGCGGAAGCGACGGCGTCTTTTGCGGCATTGTCGGAAGCCCGGCTCCAGATTCATAACCCGCATTCTTGCAAGGGAGTTGTGTATGTTCCGTACCCTCGTGTCCGCCGCGGCCATTCTGCTGCTCGGCGCATCTCTGGCCCTGGCCGCGCCCGTTACCCTGAAACTGGGACACATTGCCGAGCCTGAAAATCCCTACGGTCAGGGCGCCGACCATTTCGCCAAACTGGTGAAAGAGCGCAGCAACGGCGAAGTGGAAATCAAGGTGTACCCTTCCAGCCAGTTGGGCAACCAGCGCGATCTTGTGGAAGGCCTGACCTTCGGCACCGTGGACATGACCCTCACGGGCACGGCCGTGCTGGGCAACTTTGTGCCCGAAGTGTCGGTTTTTGACCTGCCCTTCATTTTCCGCGACGTGCAGCACGCCTACAAGGCCCTGGATACCGTGGGCATGGAACTGTGCAAAAAGGGCGAGGCCCGCGGCATGATCACCCTGGCCATCTGGGAAAACGGCGTGCGCCACATGACCAACAACGTCCGCCCCATCCGGAAGCCCGAAGACATGAAGGGCCTCAAGTTCCGCGTCATGGAACAGCCCGTGTACATTGAAATGATGAAGTCCCTGGGCGCGAGCCCGACCCCCATGGCCATGAGCGAACTGTACACCGCGCTGCAGAAAGGCGTCATCGACGGTCAGGAAAATCCCCTGGCCCATATTGCCACCAAGCGTTTCTATGAAGTGCAGAAGTACATCTCCCTCACGGGCCACACCTATGCCCCCGAGCCGGTGCTGATCAGCACCATCGCCTGGAAGAAGCTCAGCCCCGAGCAGCAGCAGATCGTGCGCAAGGCTGCTGAAGATACCCGAGACTGGCAGCGCCAGCTCTGCCGCGACCTGGAAGGCAAATTCATGAAGACCATTCTTGACAGCGGCAAGAGCCAGGTCAACGACGACGTGGACAAGGAAGCCTTCGCCAAGGCCACGCACGGCGTGTGGGACATCTATACCAAGCGCTTCGGCGACGCGAACATCAAGGCTATCCTGGCCGTCAAGTAAGCGCGCGGCGTTCAGGGGTTTTTCCGGCGGGGTTCCAGACGGAACCCCGCCGGTTCTTCCGCCCGGCGCAGGCTGCCGCCGGGGCGCGGGAAGAAACGCGGCGCGCGTATGAAGGTCTTGGGAAGCGAGCACGAAGCCCGCTCCGTTCCCCGTTGAGTCATCGCGTCGGCAGCCGGGGAGTTCACATGATTTCGTTGTTCAAATTTTTTGAGAATCTGCTCAAGACGCTGGTGATCGTGGCCAACGCGGCCATGCTACTGCTGGTTTTCGGGCAGGTCATCACGCGCTACGTTTTCGGCTGGACCCCGCATTTCGGGGAAGAGCTGGCGCGTTACCTCTTCGTCTGGGTGGTCTTTCTTTCCCTGCCGCTGGTGGCCCGCTACGGCGGTCACATGTGCATTGAAACCCTGACCAGCCGCGTCAAAGGCCGCATGCTGAAGACGCTCAATATCCTTGCTGATATTTTTTCCATCGCCTTTTTGTCCATCATGGTCTGGAACGGCGCGCGCATGGTGGCGCTGGCCGACTTCCAGACCTCTCCGGCCATGATGATTCCCATGTCCTGGGTCTACGTGGTCATTCCCTTCGGCTGCGGCGTCATGCTGCTCTATGTCATCGGCAACCTCGCGCGCGTTCTCAGAACGCCCGCCGCGGAACTGAAGTAGGAGGCGGCCATGACATTGTGGGTTATTCTGACGTCCTTTGTGCTGATTCTGGCCACCGGGGCCTCCATCGGTGTGGCGCTGGGCCTGTCCTCGGCCATTGTGCTCTACGCCGTGCTGGATATGCCGCTCATTGTGGTGGTGCAGCGCATGTTCACCTCGGTGGATTCCTTTTCCTTCATGGCCGTGCCTTTCTTCATGCTGGCCGGGGCCTTCATGTCCGACGGCGGCGTGACCCGCCGTATCGTTGATTTTTCCATGGCCCTGGTGGGAGCGCTGGCAGGCGGCCTCGCTCTGGTGGTGGCTGTGGCGGGCATGTTTTTCGCCGCTCTGTCAGGCTCATCGGCGGCCACAACGGCGGCCATCGGCGCGTCCATGATCGACGAGATGGAGCGGCGCGGCTACCCGCGTTCCTTCGCGGCGGCCGTGGTGGCCAGCGGCGGCACGGTGGGCATCGTCATTCCGCCGTCCATCACCATGGTGGTCTACGGCTCCATTGCCAATACGTCCATTGCCGACCTGTTCATCGCCGGTTTCGCGCCCGGCATTCTCATGGGCGTGACCATGTGCCTGGTGAGCTGGGTCATCTCCAAGAAAAACGGCTATCAGGGCGAAGGCCGCTTCTCTGTCATGCGCGTTCTGCGTTCCTTCAAGGAATGCTTCTGGGCTCTGATGATGCCGGTGATCATCCTCGGCGGCATTTACACGGGCATTTTCACCCCCACGGAGGCCGCCGCCGTGGCCGCCGTGTATGGGGCGCTGGTGGGCTTTTTCGTCTACAGGGAGCTGACCCTGGCCCACTTGCCCAAAACCCTGCTCAGCGCGGCTTACAACACCACCATGATCATGTTCGTGGTGGGCGCGGCCAATCTGTTCGGCTGGATTCTGACCAACGCTCAGGTGCCGCACATGCTGGCCCAGAGCTTCGCCACGCTCACCGACAGTCCCATTGTCTTCCTGATGCTCGTCAACGTGCTGCTGCTCTTCATCGGCACCCTGATCAACGCCTCGGCGGCGGTGGTCATTCTCACGCCCATTCTGCTGCCCGTGGCCACGGGCATGGGCATCGACCCCATGTTCTTCGGCGTGCTCATGGTCGTGAACCTGGCTATCGGCTGCATCACGCCCCCCGTGGGCCTGGACCTCTTTGTAGTGGCCTCCATCACCGGCCTGTCCATCGACAAGGTCACGGCCAAGGTCATGCCGTACCTGATCATGCTGCTGGTGGACCTGATTTTGCTGACCTACTTCCCCTCCATAATCACTTTCCTGCCCGAGCTGCTGCGGTAGCCACCGGCGCACGGCAAAAACACAAAGGCTCCCCCGGAAAGCGGGGGGAGCCTTGCACGCAAAGCGGCGGGTTTCCCCGCCGCTTTGCTGTAGTTTCAGATTGTTCTAATCGCACACGCCGGTGTGCTCCGGCCCTTCGGGAACCTGGCAGGCGTTCTGGCGCTTGCCGCTGCCGCTGCACTCATTGCAGACGCTGCCGTCGTTATTTTTGCCGCTGCCGTTGCAGGCCGGGCAGGTAGTGTATTGGTCGTTACGTTTTTCCGTCATGATTCAGACCTCTCTTATATGCATTCGCTGTTGATCCAGCGTTGCAGAAAGGATAGCACGCGCCATGGAAAAGGCCTAGTCCTGATTTCAGCCCGCAGCCGGGCTGCGCCGCGCATGGCCTGCGCCTTTCTTCCCGGCCTCATTCCCGTCGCTGGGGCAGAAAGAGGTTGAGCAGCACGCCGGTCACGGCGGCCAGACCGATGCCGCCCAGCTTGAAGGAACCGATGCTGAACTGCATGCCGCCCACGCCGAAAATGATGATCAGGGCCACGATGACCATGTTGCGCGCTTCCATCAGATCTTCGCGGGCCCGGACCAGAGTATTCAGGCCCACCACCATGATCGCTCCGAAGAGCAGGATCATGATCCCGCCCATGACCGGCGTGGGAATGGAACTCAGAAAAGCTCCCAGTTTGGAAAGAAAGGAGAGCAGGATGGCGCAGAGCGCGGCCCAGGTCATCACAGCGGGATTGAAGGCGCGGGTCAGGGTCACCGCTCCGGTGACTTCGGAATAGGTGGTATTGGGCGGGCCGCCCACGGCGCAGGCGGCCATGGTGGCGATGCCGTCGCCGAGCATGGTGTTTTTGATGCCCGGATCCTTGAGATAATCCTTGCCTGTGACCGAGCTGATGGCGATGACGTCGCCGAAATGCTCAATGGCCGGGGCCAGGGTGATGGGAATGATAAAGAGGATGGGTTCCAGGGAAAACTCCGGAAACGTGAAGGCGGGCACGGCCAGCCAGGGCGCGGCCAGCACCTTTTCCCAGCCGCCCACGCCCAGGGCGAGGGAGGCGGCGAAGCCCACGGCGATGCCGCAGAGAATGGGCACCAGTCGCAGAAAGCCCCGCCCCAGCAAAGAAACCAGCACCGTGGCCGCCAGGGAGGCCATGGAAATGATCATGGCCGTATTTTCCGGCACGAGCTGCTGCGCGCCGTCGCCGCTCTTGCCCAGAGCCATGTTCACGGCCACGGGCGCGAGCACCAGGCCGATGACCACAATCACCGGGCCGGTGACGATGGGCGGCAGCAGGCGCAGAATGATTCCCATGCCCCGCCAGCGGATCAACAGGCTCAGAAGAACATAGACCAGACCGGAGCAGAACAGCCCGCCCAGCGTCTGGGCCATGCCCCAGGTCTGCGCGCCGTAGATGATGGGCGCTATGAAGGCGAAGGAGGAGGCCAGAAAAATGGGTACCTTGCCGCGGGTGCAGATCTGGAAGATCAGGGTGCCCACACCGGCGGTGAACAGAGCCACATTGCTGTTCAGGCCGGTGAGCAACGGCACCAGCACCAGGGAGCCGAAGGCCACGAAAAGCATTTGCGCGCCCAGCAGACAGTCCCTGAAACGAAAGTTATAGCTGACGCCTGTGCCGCCGTGTTGCCCGCTGTCCGCATGCATGCGCCCGCCCCCGTGTACGTGGTTATGCTATTTTGTGCCGAAAATGCGGTCCCCGGCGTCGCCCAGGCCCGGAATGATGTAGCCGTTCTCGTTGAGATGGTCGTCAATGGCGGCGGTGTAGATGTCCACATCCGGGTGTTCGGCCTCGACCCTGGCGATGCCCTCGGGCGCGCAGACCAGATTGAGACTGCATATCCGGCGGCAGCCGTGCTTTTTCAGCAGTTCGATGGTTGCGGTCAACGAACCGCCGGTGGCCAGCATGGGGTCCAGGATGATGGCCAGCCGCTGCTCCAGATCCTTGGCCAGCTTCACGTAATATTCCACCGGCTCCAGCGTGGCCTCATTGCGGTACAGGCCCACCACGCTGATTTTGGCGCCGGGAATCATGTCCAGCACGCCGTCCATGAGGCCGAGGCCCGCCCGCAGAATGGGCACCACGGTCACTTTTTTGCCCGAAATGGCCTCCACTTCCACCGGTCCGGCCCAGCCCTGCACGGTGTGCTTTTCGGTACGGAAGGTCTTGGTGGCTTCATAGATCAGGAGGCGGGCCACTTCATTGGCCACGGTGCGGAATTCGCGGGTGGAAGTGGACGCCATGCGCAGGATGCCCAGTTTATGGCGCACAAGAGGATGATTTACCACATAGACGGCCATAACTCCCTCCCGGGAAAAGGATAAAGAGAATATAATAGACTGTTTTTACTACAATTCTTAATTTATTAGCCTATGCCGCCAGAGCAGGCGTGTCAAGATGGGACGGCGCGTAATCGATCTCCCCGGCGACTGTGGGAGCCCGGCCCGGTTTACAGGCGGGGACTTTTGCGGTAGGCCGATTTCGCCGGAACGGTTGACGCAGCAGTCGCTCATGGACCGACTTCTATTGTCAGGCGAGAGCATGACGCGGCGGCAACGCTGCCGTGATCGAGCAGAAGCCGCCTTTTACGGCGAAGTAATTTTCATGAATCGCCTGTGGGCAATTTTATGAAATGATCTGTGGAGAGCAAAAGGAACGCCCGTGCATATAGACCACCTGCCCACCCCCGCTCTGCTCCTGGATGAAGCGCGCCTGCGCCGTAACATCGCCCGTCTGGACGAACGCCTGCGCGCCCTGGGCGTGAACCTGCGGCCGCACTGCAAGACTTGCAAAAGCATGGACGCGGCCCGGCTCTGCATGGCCTCGCCGCAGGGGCCCATCACCGTTTCCAGTCTGGCGGAAGCCGAATATTTCGCGGAACACGGCGTCACGGATATCTGCTACGCTGTGGGCGTCGCTCCGGCCAAGCTGGCGCGGGGCATGATTCTGCGCGAGCGGGGCGTACGCCTTTCCCTGCTGCTGGACAGCACGGAGAACGCCCGCCTGCTGGCCGCCTTTGCCGGGAAACACGGGCACGTCTTTGATCTGCTGCTGGAAATCGACTGCGACGGGCACCGCTCCGGTCTGCGTCCCGATGATCCGGAACTGCTGGAGTGCGCGGCTGTCCTGACCAGGGCCGGCCAGAATTTGCTGGGCGTGCTGACCCACGCCGGTTCGGCCTATGATCTTGCCGCCCCGAGTCCGGAAGCCTTCGCCGCCCTGGCGAAACAGGAGCGCGACGCGGCCGTGAGCGCGGCGCAACGCTTGCGCGCCGCCGGGCATGGCTGTCCTGTGGTCAGCGTGGGTTCCACGCCCACGGCCTTTTTCGGCAGGGATTTCACGGGCGTCAGCGAAGTGCGGGCCGGGGTCTACATGTTTCAGGATCTGGTCATGGCCGGGCTGGGCGTCTGCCGTGTGGAAGACATTGCCCTGTCCGTGCTCTGTACTGTCATCGGTCGCCGGAAAAGCGACGGCAATCTGGTGGTGGACGCCGGCTGGACGGCTCTTTCACGCGACGCGGGACTGCCGGGCCGTTTCGCCCGCGAGGGCTACGGTCTGGTCTGCGATGTTGACGGCAAGCTTCTGCCCGGTCTGCGCGTGGCGGAAACCAATCAGGAGCACGGCATCATCGCCGCGCGCGAGGGTATGTGCCCGCCCCTGCCCGTGGGCGCGCAACTGCGCATTCTGCCGACGCACGCCTGCGCCGCCGCCGCCGCCTTTGACGCCTATCACGTCTGTCGGGAGCGGGAAGTCACGGCCCTCTGGCCTCGCTGCCGGGGCTGGTGATTCGCGCCGGAACGCGGGCGCGGCTCTTCGTCCCGCTTGCCTGGAAAATACGATCGTGCCAGAATGAAAAAACACATCCACTGGAGGAGATAGCCTATGCCTGCCACCGTTTATTACGCGGATATGCACAGCCGTTCACACGAAGACAGTAAAATCGCCAAGGTGGCTCGCCTTTGCGACGCCGTGGGTCTGAAAAAAGTCATCAAGAAGAATGACCTCACGGCCATCAAGCTCCATTTCGGTGAATACGGCAATGACACCCACCTCAATCCCACTCTCGTGCGCCAGGTGGTGGACAAGGTTCTGGACGCCGGAGGCAAGCCCTTCCTGACGGATACCACCACCCTGTATTCCGGCAGCCGCCACAATGCCGTGGATCACCTCCAGACGGCCTATCTGCACGGCTTCGCGCCCTCCGTGGTGCGCGCGCCGGTTATTGTGGCCGACGGTCTGTACGGCGAAAACGACGTGCCCGTGCGCATCAAGGCCAAGCACTTCAAGGAAGTCCACATCGCCACGGAAATCCGCCGCGCGCCCGCCATGGTGGTGCTGTCGCACTTCAAGGGGCACGAGATGGCCGGTTTCGGCGGGGCCATCAAAAACCTGGCCATGGGCGGCGCCTCGGTGCGCGGCAAAAAGGACCAGCACGCCACCCACGTGCATGTGGATGAAAAAACCTGCGTGGGCTGCGGCAAATGCGTCAAGGCCTGTCCGCAAAAGGCCCTGAGCCTGCACAAGAAGAAAAGCCAGGTGGACGTGGAACGCTGCATCGGCTGTTTCGAGTGCATTACGGTCTGTCCGGTCAAGGCCATCAGTATCGACTGGGCCACGGAAATGACCCCCTTCATCGAGCGTCTTACCGAATACGCCTACGGCGTGGTCAAAGGCCGCCAGAAGCGGATCTGCTATATTAACTTCGTGCTTAACGTCACGCCGGACTGCGACTGCGTGGCCTGGAGCGACGCCCCGCTGGTGCCTGATCTGGGCATCCTGGCTTCCACCGATCCTGTGGCCCTGGACCAGGCCTGTTTCGACCTCGTGAACAAGGCTCCCAGCCTGGCCGCCGGGTTGGACGGCGGCGCGCCCGACAAGTTCACGGCCCGCTGGCCCAATACCCGCGGCGACGTCCAGTTGAGCTACGGCGAGGAAATCGGCCTGGGCAGCCGCAAATACAAGCTGGAAAAAATATAGTCCCTCACCGGCGGCGGGCCTGATCAGGTTCGCCGCCAGTCCCTCTACGCATAGCGCCCGCGCGGGCACGCATCTGAAACGACTCCGCGCCGCCATCTGTTTCGCCCCAAGTTGGAGAGCCATTCATGTCCGGCCAGATCATTCTTCTTGTGCTCGGCGCGGCCCTGCTGCATGCCTCCTGGAACATCATCGTCAAAGGCGGGGACAACAAACTGTACGAGTCCGCCATGAATGCGCTGGGCGGCGGCCTCGGCGCGCTCTGTCTGCTGCCTTTTCTGCCCCTGCCGGACAAAAGCGCCTGGGGCTTTCTGGCTCTCTCCTGCTGTTGCCACCTTACTTATTATCTTTGCATCGCGGCGGCCTACAAGGTGGCGGACCTTTCCCTGGGCTACACCATCATGCGCGGCACCGCGCCCATGCTCACGGCCCTGGTGCTCTGCGTTCTGGGGGTGCCGCTGAGCCTCACCGGCTGGGGCGGCGTGCTGCTGCTCTGCTCGGGCATCCTGACCCTTGCTCTGGAACAGAAATTCAGCCGCAAGGCCGGTCTTAAAGGCATTTTGTACTCCCTGCGCACCTCCTTCGTCATCATGGGCTACACCCTTGCCGACGGCTACGGCGCGCGCGCCAGCGGCGACGGCGTGAGCTACACCTGCTGGATTTTCTTTCTGAACATCTTTCCTCTGCACCTTTACGTGCTGGGCCGCTACGGCAAAGACTATCTGCATTACCTGCGCAAGCGGGCCGTGGTGGGCATCAGCGGCGGCCTGGCAGGACTGGGCTCCTACGGCATCGCCATCTGGGCCATGACCGTGGCGCCCATTGCCCTGGTGGCGGCCCTGCGCGAAACCTCGGTGATTTTCGGCATGCTCATGGCCGTGGTATTTCTTGGCGAAAAACTCTCTCCGGTCCGCGTACTGGCCATTCTGCTGGTCATGGGCGGGGCCATGATTCTGCGCTTGGGCTGAGCCCGCCCGCTGGAAGCGCGCACGGCTTCAGAAGCGGCTTGCTTTTATGCCGGGGACGGATATGCTGATCTGGAATGAGAGAGGTTGTTCCGGCTTGCTTGGCTTTTTACCCCAAAGGAACTCCTGATATGATGGATTTATTCAGCATACCGCATTTACTCGTGGTGCTTCTGGTTGTCATGGTGCTGTTCGGCACGAACAAACTGCCTGAAATCGGCGCCGGGCTCGGCAAGGCCATCAAGAACTTCAAGATGGCGGCCACGGAGCCGGATGAAATCGATATTTCCTTCAGCAAAAACAAAAGCGCTCAGCACAAATCGGACAGTTGACCGCGTCCCCGGATTCGCTCGACGGAGAGCGTAAAGGCCTGATGAATCGCTTTGTCAGGCCTTTTTGCATGAGAAAGAAGCTCCGGGCTGCCGACAGTTGCGCGTTTGCGTGAGCATGTTGCTGTTGGGCATATTGAAATATTCCGGCGCTGCACTCGCAGCCGCCCGCCACAAAGGCGTAAGCGCAATGCATTTGCGCTGTTAAGCGCCGAAGTGGGCGTCCTCAAACTTTAAGAATATAAATTCGTAAAGGTAATTTGCTCTAAAGGCTCAAGCCGCCGGTCCCTCAGGTTTGGTTTTTGGCCGCCAGTTTTTTCTTGGTCAGGGCCGTGGCCGGAGCCGTAAGCGGATCTTCCGGCCAGGGATGCTTGGGGTAGCGGCCCCGCATTTCCGCACGTACGGCCTGATAGCCGTTGCGCCAGAAATGGGCCAGATCGCGGGTGACCTGCAAGGGTCGCCCGGCCGGTGAGTTGAGCCGCAGGGTCAGGGGCACCCGACCCTGGGCGATGCGCGGGCTTTCCTCACAGCCGAAAAGTTCCTGCAGTTTTGCGGCCAGCCAGGGGCCGCCTTCCTCGCCGTAGACAATGGGCCGCAGCGTGCCCGAGGGCACCTGCCAGTGGCTGGGGGCTTCCCGCTCCAGCCGCCGGGTCAGGGGGTAGGGCAGTTGCGCGCGCAGAGCTTCCAGCAGGCGGCCGGGCGTCAACTGGTGGAGTGCGGTACACTCCGCAAGCCAGGGGGCCAGCCAGTTCTCAAGGTTTTTCAGCAGGGCGTGGTCGCTGAGATCCGGCCAGGGGTCGCCGTCCAGTTCCCGCAGCAGCGCCACTCGCGCCCGCCATTGGCGGGCCTCGTCACTCCAGGGCAGCCGGGCCAGGTTCCGGCCTCCGCCCTGGCGGAGATATTCGCACAAGGCCCGGACGCAGGATCCGGCGTCCGGACGGGGCAGCGGGGCGTCCCGCAGCAGCAGGCTGCCCAGCATTTGCTGTCGGCGGGCCAGCACCGCGCCGTCGTCTGAAACGCTGATGCAATCCTGACTGCTGATTTGATGGCCGAAGAGTTCTTCCAACTGCGGGCGGCCGAACGGCGCGGCAAGGCGGATGCGTCCGCGCGGGCCGCCGCCGGAAACGGCGGCTACAGCCAGAAATTCGCGGCTGGCCAAGGGGTCGCTTTGGGGCAGTTGCGCGGCCTGGCCCGAGCGGAGCAGAAAATGGACCACAGCCTGTTCGCCGGGCTGTCCGCCCGTCCGTCCGGCCTTGGGGCGGTCGGCGTCGCCGGAAAGGCGCTGAGCCAGCCATTCCGGCCAGGCCAGGGCCAGCAGCGTTCCGGCGGCATCCTGGTCCGTCAGGGCGGCGTCAAAAACCTGTTGTCTGACGCCCAGCGAATCGGCCAGACGCCGGGCCCGGCGTCGCAAGCGCGTCTTTTCCGGCGTGTCCCGGCCACGGCAGAGCCAGTCCAGACGGCGGCCCAGATCACAATCCGCGCCGTGGGCATCCTGCCCGGAGCGCAGCAGGGGATCGCGGTCTTCCAGCAAGGCTGCCAGGCAGCAGGCCAGGGCCGCGTGCCCGCGTTCCCGGCCGTACAGCAAAAGGCGCGCCAGACGGGGGCTGGAAGGCAGCGCGGCCATCTTCCGGCCCAGACTGGTGGCGCGGCCGCGTTCGTCCAGCGCGCCCAGATCGTACAGGGTCTGCCGGGCCACGGCCAGCGCGGCGGGGGGCGGTTGATCCAGCCAGGTCAAGGAGGCCACGCCGTCCGGTCCGGCCGCGCCCCAGACAGCCAGTTGCAGCAGCAGGCCGCTCAGATCGGCATCCAGAATTTCGGGGCGGATCTGCGGGCGCAGGCCGTTTTCTTCTTCTCTGGCCCAGAGACGGCAGCAGATGCCCGGCTCCATGCGGCCCGCCCGGCCCGCGCGCTGGGCCGCGCCCGCCAGGGAGACGCGCCCGGTGACCAGGCGGCTGAGGCCGCAGGCCGGATCAAAACGCGCGCTGCGTTCCAGGCCCGCGTCCACCACCAGACGCACGCCTTCAATGGTCAGGGAGGTTTCGGCAATGGAGGTCGCCAGGACCACCTTGCGCGTGCCGGCTTCCGCCAGGGCAATGGCCGCGTCCTGTTCCCGGGCGGAGAGATTGCCGTACAACGGGCAGAGCCGGGCATCCGGCGGCAGGCGTTCTTCCAGCAGCGCCGCCACTTGGCGGATTTCGCCCGCGCCGGGCAGAAAGGCCAGCAGGCTGCCGGTTTCCTCCCGCAGCAACTGAAGGATCACCGCCGCCGTGTGCCGCCAGAATTCCGCTCCCATGCGTCGTTGCGCGCCGCGCGGCGGCAGCCAGCGGGTTTCCACCGGAAAGCTGCGTCCGGCGCAGTTCAGGCCCGGGCAGTCTCCCAGCAGATGCGCCACGGCCTGGACGTCCAGCGTAGCGGACATGACCAGCAGGCGCAGGTCGGGCCGCAAGGCCGCCCGGCTTTCCAGGCAGAGGGCCAGACCCAGATCGGCCTGGAGCGAGCGCTCGTGGAATTCGTCAAAGATTACGCAGGCCGCCTGCGGCAGTTCCGGGTCGGCCTGCAACAGGCGGGTCAGCACGCCTTCGGTAATGACTTCAATGCGGGTGGCCGGGCCGATGACGCTTTCCTCCCGCATGCGCCAGCCCACGGTTTGTCCCGGCTCCTCGCCGAGCAGGCGGGCCATGTAGCGGCCCAGAGCGCGGGCGGCGACGCGGCGCGGCTCCAGCAGCAGAATCTTGCGGTCCGCCAGCCAGGGCGCATCCAGCAGCCAGAGGGGCACGCGGCTGCTCTTGCCCGCGCCGGGCGGCGCGCCGAGCACAAGACTGTCGCCGTGCTCCAGCAAGCGGAGCAACTCGGGGCGCAGTTCGTCCATTGGACAGGGCGGGCAGGACAGCAAAACAGGCGGTTCGGCGCGTCGAAGGGAGTTGGAAGAGGGCTGGCTCATGGGCGGCAGGGGGAAAAATTGTGGCGGCGCAACAAAAACTGCTGACATCCTGTCTTTTTTACTGGCAATTCGGCACGCGTCAGTGTATTGACACCTGAAAAGCCCTGTAAGCGGGGAAGGTCCATGGAGCTAAATACAAGCGGCATTATCGGCCAAAGCACCACGCTGGCCGACGTTTTCAGAATTCTCGGCAAGGTGGCCCCCACTGACAGCACTGTGCTTGTAACCGGCGAATCCGGAACAGGCAAGGAGTTGCTGGTGCGCGCCCTGCACGCTAACAGCCGTCGCGCCGACAAACCTTTTGTACCCATCAACTGCGGGGCTATCCCCAAAGAACTGCTGGAAAGCGAACTTTTCGGTCACGAAAAGGGCGCCTTTACGCACGCCATCCGCTCCAGGCCGGGCCGTTTTGAACTGGCTGACGGCGGCACCATTTTTCTGGATGAAATCGGCGAAATGGAGTTGAGCCTCCAGGTCAAGATTTTGCGCGTGCTGCAGGAGAAGGAAATCGAACGGGTGGGCGGCAGCGGTTGCAAAAAGGTGGATGTGCGCATTGTGGCGGCCACCAACCGCGACCTGGAAGCCGAGGTGGAAGCCGGACACTTCCGCGAAGATCTGTATTACCGCCTGAACGTGATTCCCCTGCATTTGCCCCCCCTGCGCGAGCGCGGCGACGACGTGCTTTTGCTGGCCCGGCATTTCCTGGACCACTTCTGTCGTAAGAAAGCCCGTCCGCCCCTGGGCCTGACCCCGGACGCCCGTCGTGTTCTGGCTGCCTACACCTGGCCCGGCAATGTTCGCGAGCTGGAAAATTTCATGGAGCGCCTGAGCATTCTGGTGGACGGCGCTGTGGTCCAGCCATCGGACCTGCCGCGCAAAATTCTGGATCAGGTGGGCGACATTTCGGCCCTGCCCGAAGTGGAGGAGCAGGGCGCACCGGAGTCTGCCGCCCCGTCCGCGCAATCGGCGTCGGACGCGCCGACCCACACGGAAGCCCCGCGCGACGCGTCACAATCCGGCGGTTTTGTCTGGCCGGATCTGGCTGTGCTGGAGGGCCACGGCCTGAATCTCAAGGATTTTCTGGACGCCGTGGAAAGCCGTCTGATCGACGAAGCTCTGAACCGGGCCGGGGGCGTGAAAAATCAGGCCGCGGAATATCTGGGCATCAAGCGCACCACCCTCATTGAGAAGCTCAAAAAACGCAATCCCTGATGCGGAGCGCTTTCCGTCACCTTTTATGGGCATATTTTTTGCATAAAATGAGGCGGATGTCTGATCCGTCATGTGTTGTTGTCATACGTCAGTGAACAGAAGCCTGACTGCCGGCATGTTCCGGCCTCATAGCGCCGTTGTGAAGGGCGCGCCGCGCCGGTTGTTGCCATGGCTCTGTCTGCTGTTGGCCGTGCTCCTGTGTCGGCCGGAGCAGGCGCGGGCCATGCTCTGGCAGTGGACGCCCGGTACGAATGCCGGGCGGTTGATCCTGGTGCTGGACAGCCCCGGCCAGGCCCGTAGCGTGGCGCGCGTCAGCGCCACGGATCTGGAACTGATGCTGAACAGCCCGACCGCTTCTCTGCGTCAGGCCGGGGATGCGCCCGCGCCTGACGCTCTTTTGCGCGCTCTGGCTCTGGACGGCAGCGCGAACGGCGGGCGGCTGCGCATCCGTCTTTCCCCGCGCGTCGTCAATTATACGCTGACCCGTCCCGCGCCCGGCAGGGTGGTCATGGAATTCTTTGCCGCCCCCGGCGGTGACGCGGCTGCGGCGCCCGTCGTCGCCGGGC
This sequence comes from Desulfovibrio porci, assembly GCF_009696265.1. NCBI lineage: Bacteria > Pseudomonadati > Thermodesulfobacteriota > Desulfovibrionia > Desulfovibrionales > Desulfovibrionaceae > Desulfovibrio > Desulfovibrio porci. The sequence continues at coordinate 200,924 of NZ_VUMH01000001.1, read as the reverse complement.
CGTTGTCGGCCCCGGTCGGCGCGCGGGCGTCCCGGAGCAGGGCGGACGAAAGCGTGCCGCCTCTTGCGGCCGGGCAACTTCCGGCTGATCTTTTGCGCCGCCGGTTGAGCGGTCTGCGGGCCGTGCCGTATTCCCGTCTGGCGGAGCTGGCCGATCCTCGGCCTAGTGTCCCCACTCCCCATGAAGAGCGCGTGGTGCCCGACTTCGCGCCGCCCGCCGCCGAAGCCGGTTTCTGGTCTTCTTCGGCTTTTGCCGCCGCTGTTCCGGAAAACGGCGGTCCCAAAGAATTGGGCGACAGGGGGGTGATGCTTTCCCGTCAGGATTTGCGCGGCAAGATTAATGCCGGTGGCCCGGAAGACTGGCCTGAAGCCGGCGGGCTGTCCACGGCTACGCTGCCGGCGACCGGCGGGGAAAGCGCCGCGCCGGGAGAAAGTCCGGCTGAAGCCCGGCCCGGGAGCGTCGGCGGCAAAACGGAATCAGCCGGAGATGTCGACGCGGCAACGTCCCGGACCGCGTCGAACGCCGCCCCGCAACAGGCTTCTCCTTCGGATGCGGCTCCCGCGTCCGAAGGAAAAACCACCGGTGAAGAGCCGGGCGCGTCCGCGCCGTCCGCCGCAGTGCAGAATGCCGCGTCGCAGGCGCGGGATACGGGGCCGAAGGCTTCCGGCACAGTGAACACAAAGCCGGTGGGCCTGCCTGTGGGCGAAAAGCAGGCCGAGAAAAAGGAAGCGCCCGCGGAAAAGCCTCGTGAAGTCATTTACGTGGACGAACAGGGCAATCCCGTATCCAAGCCGCCGGAGCCGGACAAGATGCTGGCCGAGGCAGAACGCCTGATCGGAGAAAACAAATTTGACGAAGCCCTGCCGCAACTGGAGAAAATCCGCGCTCTGACCGACATCACGCCGGAGATGCGGGAAAAGGTGCTCTATTACATCAGCGACTGCCTCTGGGTGCGCTATGCGGACAATCCTCTGGCGGGCTACGAGGCCATTGTTTCCTCCACCAACGAGGCCTTGAACGCCAATCTGCGTTCGCCCCGCGTGCCCGACGCCCTGTTGCGCCTGGGCCTTGCCAACGCCAATGTGGGCAATCTGGTGGACGCGGGCGGCTATATCGTGGCCCTGCTCCGGCGTTATCCCGATTATCCCGGCGTGGCGCAGGGCTTTACCGCGCTGGGCAAGGAACAGCTCAAGCGCGGGCTCAATGCCGAGGCGGAGCAGTCCTTTTCCATCGTGCTGGACAAATATCCCGAGTCTTCCCACCTCCAGACCGCGTCCGTGGGGCTGGCCCAAGCGCTTTTCAACCAGAAAAAGCACGACAAGGCCCAGATCATTCTGGACTTCATCAGCAAGCGCTGGCCGCGTTATTATATTGATGAGCCTTCCTTTCTGCTGTTGCAGGCGGGCAACGACGAAGCCCTGCAAAAGACGGACACGGCGCTGGATCTCTACTGGCTCTATGTCAACCTGGAGCCGGGCCGCCAGGGCAACGACGCGATTCTGCTCAAGATGGGCGATACCTATCTGCGCAGGGGCAAGAACGCCGCCGCTGATTTTATTTACCGTGAACTGGCGCGCCGCTTTGCGGATTCGCCCCTGGCGTCCACGGCCAGGCTGCGCCTTGCGGAAAAGGGCATTTACGACTCGCCCATCACCTATGAGCAAATGAATCAGGTCTTCGCCAGGGGCGGGGAGCCGCCGTTGTGGCAGACCTACAGCGAGCTGGCCGCGTCGTCCCAAACGTCTCCGGACGCTGTCCTGGCTCGTCTGAAGCAGGCCATGTGGCTGTTCTGGGACAAGCAGTACACCGAAGCCATGGGCAAGGCGGCGGATTTTATCGACGGCTACCCCGAACACCCCGACGCGCCGCAGGCCCGTGAAATTATCTGGCAGGCCTTTCAGAAAGAACTGGCGAACTCCCTGGCCGAGCAGAATTACGGCCGCATTCTGATCTTGTGGAACGGTTTCCCCCTGGTGCGTGAGCGCTACGGCGAACCGGACCCGCGCCTGCGCTATGCCCTGGCGCAGGGCTGGCTGGAGCGCGGCAACGAGAAGAAGGCTTTTGAACTGCTGGGAGAATTTTTGAAATCTCCCATGGACCCGCAGTATGGCGAAGCGGCTTTTACGGAATTTTTCAACCGCTATCTCCAGGCCGGGGCCTGGGACAAGATTCTGGATCTGGGCAAACTGGTTTCCACCTGGGACATGAAGCCCCAGTTGCGCAAGCAGCTGGATTACGCTCTGGCGCTTTCCGCCCAGAATCTGAATCTGGCAGGCCCGGCGCTGGCCATGTGGCGGCAGTTGGCGGCGCGCGACGACATCCCGCTCTACCAGCAAGCCTATGCCACGTATTTTCTGGCCCGGGACGCGGAAAACCGCAAAGACATCAAAGACTCCTATGATCTGAACCGCAAGGTCATTGAGCTTTTCACCCGCCTGCAGGACGAGCGTTCCGACAAGGCCGACCCGCAACGCATCAAGGAGGCCATAGCCGCGCTGATGGATATCTGCGAAGTGGGCAACCGCATTCCCGAAGCCCTGCAATGGGTAAACCGCTACAATGCCTTTGTGCCGGATACTTCGCCGGAATATCCGGGTCTGCGTTTCCGGGAAGCGCGCCTCTATCGCAAACTGGGCGACGCAAACCGCGCTCAGGCCTTGCTGGAAGATATTGTCCGGCGGTTCCCCGACTCCAGCTTCGCCACGGCGGCGGCCGGTGAATTGCGCACCTTTGAGGTCTCGCGCGATCTGCAGACGTACATGCCGGGCGGCAATGCCTCGCCGCGCCGGCAACAGTCCCAGCAGCAACAACCGGCGCAACAGTAATTCCGTTTCGCCTCTCCTTTCTTCTTCTTCTTCTTTTCCGCCTTTTTTCCACTGTCATCTCTCTTAATAATAATGATTGCCAGGCACTGAACCTTGGCATATCTTTTCCATAGGGAATGAAAAACCGTTACCCGGCACCCGTCCGCTTCGGCGACGTGCCGGTTTCATGGAGGATTGCGCCATGACGACGAAACACATGCGTCTTTTCGGTATAGCGGCTCTGGTGCTGATGATGGTCGGCTGCAGTGCCGCGCAGCAACGCGGTATGGTCGGCTCCGCCTATGTTTCCACCGCTCGTCCGGCCATTGCCGTGGAAGCCAAAAACATGCCGCTGCTCACGGCGGGACGGGGTTCGGCCAATCTGACCAGGAGCAGCATGGCGGGCGGCCTGCCCATCCGCGTCTGGCTTGCGGTCTACGGCGCGGGCGACATCAGCCCCATGGCCGTGGTGGCTCAGGCCGAAGTGCCCCAGGGCTGGTACTGGGACGGCATTATGCGCCGCCCGTTCAGCGTGGATGACGGCGTGGAGGTTTTTGACGGCGTCGGCTATCAGGCCTGCACCTATATTGTGGACAGCAGCCGTGATCCCTTTGGCGCGCTGGTGGCCGGCAAAACGCCGGAAGGCCGTCCCGTGCGCTGGCTGGCCCGTGGTTTTGCGGCCCGCTACAACTTTAATGACGATAAGATCATCATGGAATATCGTGAGCCGCTTCCCGCCGGAATAGAATCTCTTTCGGCCTTGCCTCTGGGGGCTGCCGATACGCTTAAAGACTTTGAACAGCGGGCGCGGGAGACGTTCAGCGTGGGGCCGGTGCCCGCTGATCTTTCCCCGTTGCGTCAGGGGTACGCGCAGGGCGTGCAATGGCAGTACATGGATGAGAGTTTTCTGGGTACCGTATCCCAATATGACTTTTTCAACGATAACTGATTTCGTTATGAATGGATGAAAAATAGCTGCGGCACATTCGATAGAGCACAATACAATTGACGTGGCATGAGGCAGTGTGTATGGTAAGCGCACCCTGTAATAGGGGGAGGCTGAAGCTGTCCTGAGGCACGGGTGTTGTATCCCAAGACACCGTGCGTCGCGCTGGAAACAAAAGACATACCACAAGCAAGAGGTGGGCAATGGACGATTATTTAAAAGAGGCGTTGGAAATCACCCGCGCCCAGGCCGGTGTCCGGATTATGACTGAAGAGGACATCGCGACCTTTATCCAGAAGGTGGCGGTGGGCATCCGTGCTGTGGCCGAAGGCGAAGCGCCGGTGGAACTCGACAGCGCTGAAATGGCTCTGGAAGCCCGCAAATCGGTGAAAGAAAAATCCGTTACCTGCCTTGAATGTGGAAAGAGCTTCAAAATCCTGACGAAGCGGCATCTGGCCAGTCACGGCATGGATACCGCCGAATACAGGGAAAAATGGGGCTTCAAGAAGGATGCGCCGCTGGTTTGCAAAGCCCTGCAACGTGAACGCCGCAAAAAGATGAAAGACATGAAGCTGTGGGAAAAGCGGCGCAAAGTAGTCAAATAGGACCAAGACGCCATGGAGCCCGCCGCACGGCGGGCTTTTTATATGCCGTAGTAATCTGCTGACGCGTCCGGTCCCATGCCTGTCCGTTCACCGGGGCTCCCCCACGGCGGCAAGAGACTGGAAAGTTCAAAGGTTGATTGTAATGGAGATGTTCCCGGCGGCAACGCCCGCCCAGGCTTTAGCACTTTTGTCCCTGCCCGACGCGCGGCTTTTTGAACAGGCCGCGCGTTTGCGCGAGGCGGCTTTCGGACGCGCGGTGGATCTTTGCGCCATCATTAACGCCCGCAGCGGCAACTGCGCCATGGATTGCCGCTTTTGTTCCCAGAGCCGTCATAATCACACGCCCATAGCTGTGTTTGATCTTTTGCCGGATGACGCATTGCGGGAGCGTATTCTGAAACTGGCCGCGCTGCCGGTGAACCATATCGGCATCGTCACTAGCGGCGCGGCGCTCAGCGAGGCGGAGCTGGCGCATCTGCGCGCTGTGCTGGCCACATTGCCGGACGCGGCGCGGCCCCGCGTCTGCGCCTCTCTGGGGCGGCTGAGTGCGGCCCAGCTTGAGCAACTGGCCGGGGCCGGTCTTACACGCTACCACCACAATCTGGAGACAGCGCAAAGCCATTACCCGCGTGTCTGTACCACCCAGACCTGGGAACAGCGCCGCGATACGGTGCTCCGGGCTCAGCGTGCCGGTCTGACGGTATGCACCGGCGGTTTGTTCGGTCTGGGCGAAAGCTGGGAGGAGCGCATCGCCTTTGCGTTCAGCCTCAAGGAACTGGGCGTTCGCCATGTGCCCATGAATTTTCTGCATCCTCACCCCCAAACGCCGCTGGCCGGGCAAGAAATTCTCTCCGCCCGGGAGGCGTTGCGGATCATCGCCCTGTTCCGGCACATTCTGCCCGAGGCCACGTTGCGGATCTGCGGCGGCCGTCCCACAACCCTTGGAACGCGACAGCACGAAATTTTCGCTGCCGGGGCCAATGCCCTGATGACCGGCGATTATCTTACCACGCACGGACAGGGCATTGAAGAAGACCTTGCCATGATCGCGGCTCAGGGCCTGGAGGCGGGCAGTCATGCGCGGCGCTGATTCCACAGGCGGCGCGATGCGGGAAGGGCGTCCTCTGTGCGCCGTCTTTGTGAGCGGCACCGGCACGGATGTGGGCAAGACCGTGTTCACGGCGGCCCTGTTGCGGGCGCTGCGTCTGGCGGGTGTGGCGGCTCAGGCCGTGAAGCCCGTGCAGACCGGCGTGCCCGCGGGAGAGGAATATGACGCGCTTCAGGCTGACGCGCCGGTGTATACGGCGGCTGTGGCCGATCTGCCGCCTGTGCCGGGTCTGGCCCCGGCGGCCGTGCTGCGCTGCTTTTCCCTGCCCGCTTCGCCTCATCTGGCCGCCGCGTACGATGGCAAGCGTCTGAAAGCGGCAGAGCTGGCCCGGGACATCCTGAAGCATTGGGACGGCCTGAATGGCGCGGCGGAACTTTTGCTGCTGGAAGGCGCGGGTGGACTGTGCGTGCCGCTCAACAAGCGGGAGGACATGCTGGACCTGATGGACGCTCTGGATTTGCCCGTGCTGCTGGTGAGCGGCAACGGTCTGGGCGCATTGAATCATACCCTGCTTTCTCTGGCCGCCCTGCGCGACAAGGGCTTGCGTCTGGCGGCTCTGGCCCTGATCCCCACGCAACCTGCCGCAGCGGGCGCTCCGGATGAGGATGAAGCCCGCATTCTGGCCGACAATCCCCGGATGCTGCGCGCGCGGCTGGCGCAAGCCGGCTGTGACGCGCCGGTGCTGGAGCTGCCTCGTCTGGCGCGTTTGGACGGCGCGGCATGGCAGCGTCTGGCCGCGGAATTGTCGCCTCTGGCAGAGGAACTGCGCCGCTCTGTGGAATGTCCGCGCGGCGAGGCCGCAGCGGATCTGGTATCGCGCGACCACGGCGCGGTCTGGCATCCCTATGCTTCGGCCGTGGAATTGCCGCCCTTATGCGCGGCCCGGCGCAGCCATGACAACCGTATCGTTCTGGCTGACGGGCGGGAACTGATCGACGGCATGTCCTCCTGGTGGGCGGCGGCGCATGGCTACAATCATCCCCGTCTGCTCGCGGCCCTGCGTTCCCAGGCCGGCCGCATGCCGCACGTGATGTTCGGCGGCCTGACGCACGCCCCGGCCGTGGAGCTGGCGGAGCGCCTGCTGGCGCATATGCCCCGGGGGCTGGAGCGCGTCTTTTTTGCCGATTCCGGTTCCGTGGCTGTGGAGGTGGCCCTGAAAATGGCCCTGCAATATCAGCAGGGCAGGGGAGAGACGCGGCGCACGCGTTTTTTGACGCCGCGCGGCGGCTATCACGGCGATACGCTGGGGGCCATGTCGGTCTGTGACCCGGTGACGGGCATGCACAGTCTGTTCGCGGGGCTGTTGCCGCGACAGATTTTTATGGAGCGGCCTTCCTGCCGTTTTGACGCGCCCTTTGATCCGGCCAGCCTGGACGACGCCCGCCGGGCGCTGGAGCAACACGGCAAAGAGATCGCGGCCGTGATTCTGGAACCTGTGGTACAGGGCGCGGGCGGCATGTGGTTTTACCATCCGGATTATCTGCGCGGTCTGGCGGAACTCTGTCGCGGGGCAGGCACGCTGCTGATTTTTGACGAGATCGCCACCGGCTTCGGCCGCACCGGAAAATTTTTTGCCGCGGAGTGGGCCGGCGTCACGCCGGACATTCTTTGCTGTGGCAAGGCCCTGACCGGCGGCATGCTCACCCTGGCGGCCACGGCCTGCACCGGCGACGTGGCGCGGGAGATCTGCCGGGAAGGCCGGGTCTTCATGCACGGGCCCACATTTATGGCCAATGCTTTGGCCTGCGCCGTGGCCGGGGCCGCTCTGGACATCCTGGACGAAAACCGCTGGCAGGGGCAGGTGGCCGGTCTGGAAACGGCCATGCGCCAGGGGCTGGAGCCCTGCCGCCAACTGCCCGGCGTGGCGGACGTGCGGGTGCTGGGCGGCATCGGCGTGGTGGAAATGGAGCAGGCCGTGAATACGGCGGCCTTGCAGACCTGTTTTGTGGAGCAGGGGGTCTGGATCAGACCCTTCAACCGTCTGATCTACCTTATGCCGCCCTACCCGAGTCCCGCCACGGACGTGGCCCGGCTTTGCGCGGCTGTGGAGGAAGCCCTGCGCCGGGGGGCGCACAGGGCGGACGCCTGACGCGCGTGCTCTGAGGCCGGGGCCTTATTCGGCGGGAGGCGGCGGTACGGGCAGGCCCCGGAAGATGAGCCGCGTGGCTGTGGCGTCGGCCAGTTCGGCCACGTCCATGAGCTTTTCCAACAGCTCCAGCAGGTAGAAGCGGTCATTTTCGCAGCCGTCCTTGAAGTCGGCTTCGAGTTCGCCGGAACGCATATAGGTTTCCAGTTCTTCCAGATCCTTGACTGTCAGCATGCTTCATCCTTTTGTTCCGCTGTCATGGCGGCCAGGCAGCGCTCTGTCAGCGTTTCGGCCAGGCGCTCCACGGCGGCGATTTCTTCTTTGCTGATGGCGTCGTAATGGATGCCCGCGCTTACGCAGACGGCGCAGTTCAGGGCGTCGGCCATGCGCCGGGCCATGCGCCGGACCAGTTGATCTTCCCGGTGTCCCGGCAGAACAAGCAGACCCGCTTCGTCCGCGCCGCCGGGCGCGGCCAGGGCCACGGCTCCCAGATGGGCCGCGCCGCCGTTCAGCACCACCTGAAGATCGCGCCCCAGCCGCAGGACGCGCAATTCCAGTTTCAGCCGTCCCTGGCAGAGACGAAAACGCATGGCCGCTCCTTGGGCGTTTTTTGGCAGCATGGAGTAGAACAACCGTTCTGGCAAGTGGAAACGGACTGTCCGGTGCGGCGGCTTTCTCTGGGGAGATAGCCATAATCGCTTCCGCGCTGTTGATGATATCAGAAGATTTTTACCGGAATGTTATCAAAATCCTGACCGCCGCAAAAAAATGCAGGTTCACAGGGATACCGTGGTTGCAGTCGGTCGCCATCAGTCATGGCATGATCATCCTGTCCACGTTCTTTGATAACCCGCCGCCGAGCCTAGCGGATGCTTTTGCGCCCTAACGGCGGACGGAGACAAGCATTCTTTTTCTTCATTCAAGCGTGTTGCGGATGAAGGCCCCTTGTCTTTACTTTCAAGATGGTTCAGTCTATAAAAATCAGCTACGCTTACTAAATGAACCTGCCGGAAATGGCGCACGACGCATTGCCGGAAGGGAAGGAGTCACTATATGGTCGCGGGATTGCATTTCACCAAAATGCAGGGCATCGGCAATGATTACGTCTACGTGAATGGCTTTGAGGAGCGCGTGGACAACCCCGGCGAACTGGCCAAAAGGATCAGCGACCGGCATTTCGGCGTGGGTTCCGACGGTCTGGTGCTGATTTTGCCCTCCGGTGTGGCCGATTTGCGCATGCGCATGTTCAACGCCGACGGCTCGGAAGCCGAAATGTGCGGCAACGCCACCCGTTGCGTGGGCAAATACGCGCGCGATCACGGCATCGTCAACAAGGATGTCATCCGTCTGGAAACGGCGGCGGGCATCAAAATTATCCGCCTGCTCTTTGAGGCCGGAGAGGTTTGCGGGGCCACCGTGGACATGGGCGAACCCGTGCTCGCGCCTGACCGCATTCCCGTGCTGGTCGCGCCCGCCCTGACCGAGGGCGAAGATCCGCAGCGCTTCATCGCCCGCCCGGTGGAGGTGGGAGGCCGCACGTACGCGATAACCGCCGTGTCCATGGGCAATCCGCACGCGGTGGTTTTCATGGACGGCATCGACGACCTGGATCTGCCCAAGCTGGGACCGAAGTTCGAGCATCATCCCATTTTTCCCAAGCGCACCAATACTGAATTTGTGGAGGTCGCTTCCTCCGACAAAATCAGAATGCGCGTCTGGGAGCGCGGCGCCGGGGAAACCCTGGCCTGCGGCACCGGCGCGTGCGCCGCGGCGGTGGCCAGCGTGCTCAACGGGCATACGGGCCGCTCGCTGGATGTGGAACTCAAGGGCGGCGTGCTGCATATCGACTGGGATAAGAGCGACGGCCACGTCTACATGACGGGCGGCGCTGTGACCGTTTTTGACGGCGTATATTTTATCTGACAAAACCGAGGACAGCATGGCTACGATCAATACCAATTTTCTCAAGCTCCAGAGCAATTACCTTTTTGCCGACATTGCCCGCAAGGTCGCTAATTTCAAGGATTCCAATCCCGACAGCCGGGTCATCAGCCTGGGTATCGGCGATGTGACGCGCCCCCTGGTCCCGGCGGTGGTGGAAGCCCTGCACAAGGCCGTGGACGAAATGGGCGACGCCGCACATTTTCACGGCTACGGCCCGGAACAGGGCTATGCTTTTCTGCGCGACCTGATCATGGAGAACGACTACAAGGCGCGCGGCGTGAACCTCAGTCCAGATGAAATTTTCGTCAGTGACGGGGCCAAGTCCGATGTGGGCAACTTTCAGGAGCTCTTTGCCCCGGACAGCATTGTGGCCGTCACGGACCCGGTCTACCCGGTCTATGTGGACTCCAACGCCATGGCCGGGCGCGCCGGGGACATGGCGGGCAAGCAGTGGAACCGGCTTGTCTATCTGCCCTGCGTCAGGGCCAACGATTTCGTACCGGATTTTCCCAAGACCCGGCCGGACATGATTTACCTCTGCTATCCCAACAATCCCACGGGCACCGTGCTTTCCCGCGCGGCCCTGCAGGGCTGGGTGGACTACGCCCGGCGCGAGGGCTGCGTGATCCTCTATGATTCGGCCTATGAGGCCTTCATCCGTGATCCGGACGTGCCGCACAGCATCTATGAGCTGGAAGGCGCGCAGGAAGTGGCTGTGGAGTTCCGCAGTTTTTCCAAAACCGCCGGTTTCACTGGCCTGCGCTGCGCCTACACCGTGGTGCCCAAGGCCCTGCAGATCAGCGACGGCAAAGGCGGCAAGACGGGGCTCAACGCTCTTTGGAATCGCCGCCAGTGCACCAAGTACAACGGTTGCGCCTACATCGTGCAGCGCGCCGCCGCCGCCGTGTACAGTCAGGAAGGCCGCAGCCAGATTGAGGGCGTGATCAGGGGCTATCAGAGCAATGCCGCCCTGCTCAGCGCGGCGGTGAAGGAAATGGGCCTGGAGGTCTTCGGCGGGGTCAACGCCCCCTACATCTGGGTGAGCGTGCCCAAGGGCATGGATTCCTGGGGTTTCTTCGACCATCTGCTGCAGTCGGCGGCCCTGGTCTGCACGCCGGGCGCGGGCTTCGGAGCCAGCGGCGAAGGCTATGTGCGCCTGACGGCCTTCGGTTCGCCCGAGGATACAGAAGAAGCCATCCGCCGCATGCGTCAGTTGCGCTGATCGCGGGAGCGGACGAAAATATGAAAAGGGGAGGGCGACCTCCCCTTTTTGTATGAACACCTAGTCGAAGTCGGCCAGCAATGCGCCCAGATGCAGGCATTCCAGCGGGCTTTCGCAGAGCTTGGCTTTGAGCCGGGCCTGAGCCTCCTGCAGATGCGGCGAGGAAATTCCGTTGCGGATGGAGCTGTGCGCTTCCAGAAAAGCGGCCAGCCAGTCGCAGATCTTGAGCATCTGGCCGTCCTTGGGGTCCAGGGCGTCGCGGTTGCAACCGCGCTGGAGCGCTTCAAAGCCGTCCACCTTGATGATTTTGCCGCCCTCCCGCCGGCATTCCTGAAATTCCGAACCAACGCTCAGGCCCAGATAGTAGGAAATGCGCTCCACCAGGGGGCCGAAACCCTGTTCGCGCAGGGGCCGGAAAATGCGCCGTTCCAGTTCCGCTTCCTCATATTCTTTAATGATCAGGGGCAGGCTGGCCACGGACTGCTTGACCGGGGAAATGATATCGCGGGTCAGCAGTTCCGGCAGGTCGTGGAACAGGCCGCAGAAAAAATTGTTGTTGGCCCTGGCTGTGCAGGCGTCCACCGCAAGGCTGAAGAAGTAGGCGAAGGCGGCCACAATGAACATATGCCCCAGCACCGAGGTGGCCGGAATGCGCGGAGCCTGGGTCCAGCGGATCTGGAAACGCAGCTGACCGCAGAGGTTGGCCAGCTTGGCCAGGGCCGTATTGGGCGTGAGAATGGCCTCCATGCCCCTGAGGTCGCGGAAAGTATCCAGCCGCTCCACAAAGGAAAGGTCAATGTCGTCCATTTCATCGTCAAAACCGTTGAGCGGCTTGATGAGATGAAATTCCCACTGCGAGGCGTACAAATGGGCCGCCGTGAGAATGCGCCGGTCCAGCCCGTTCTCGTCGCCGCTCAGATGCCAGGCCCGCATGCGCTCCCAGAAATCTCCCAGCGGGGCGAGCACCGGCTCCAGCCGGGCCAGGACATGCTCTGTGAGCTGGCGGTAGTGGACGGGATTTTCCTTGATTTTGTAAAAGACCGGCGGCTTGATGTCCGTGATGATCAGGCGGTAGAAATAATCGAACAGACCACCCTCGATGATGTCGCGGGCCAGGGCCAGGTGCCGGTCTTCCGGCAGGTCGCGCGAATTTTCGTGCCAGAGCACGCAGGCCAGCAGCATTTTGTGGGCCTGTTTGTCAATTTCCAGCAGTTCCACAGGGCGCAGCTTGTCGTTCCAGCGCAGCATATACGCGCCGGAAAAGATCAGTTGCAGCAGGCTCTTGCGAATAACCGGCATAGTCTGTCCTTGAAAAAAGCGAGGGAGCGGGCGGGCGTTTCGGCGCAGGCCCGCGCTGTGAAATTGTCAGTAGCAAAAGTATACGGTCATGGGCTATAAAGCTCAAGCGCCGCGGCCCGGCCGGAAAATCCTTGCCCGACGCGGATGGCGCTTGACACGTTTCAGAGTTTGGCGTATCAAATCGACCTTTGCAGTGATCCTGCCGCCACCCCGTTAGACGGCGCGACGCTGGACGAATTTTTCTCAGCCTGACGGCTGCCGTATATTTTTTGCTGCTTATCCCAGCAGATGTGAGGAGTTCTTTCTGATGAAGACGTTCAGCCCTACCCCCAAAGACATCAACCGCCAGTGGTTTGTGGTTGACGCCCAGGATCAGGTTCTCGGCCGTCTGGCCAGCCAGATTGCCCATCGCCTGCGCGGCAAGCACAAGCCTGAGTTCGCCCCGCATATGGATAACGGGGATTTCATCGTGGTCGTCAACTGCGAAAAGGTCAAAGTGACCGGCGCGAAAATGACCGACAAAAAATATTACCGGCACTCCGGCTGGGTAGGTGGCCTCAAGACCACGACCCTCGGCGATGTGCTGGCCGACAAGCCTTCGCGCGTTCTGATGTCCGCCGTGCGCGGCATGCTGCCCAAGAACCGTCTGGGCCGCGCCATGTTGAAGAAACTCAAGATTTATGCCGGGCCCGAGCATCCGCACACGGCCCAGAATCCTCAGCCGCTGACCCTGCCTTACTAAGGAGTGCACGCCATGAGCGAAAAATTTGAATACGGCACCGGCCGCCGCAAGACCGCCACGGCCCGTACCCGCGTTTACGCCGGTTCGGGCGGCATCACGGTTAACGGGCGCTCCTTTGAGGAGTATTTCCCCCGCAAGACCCTCCAGATGATCATTCGTCAGCCTCTGGTGCTGGCCAAGCTGGCCGAAAAGCTGGACGTGCGCGTCAATGTGGCCGGCGGCGGCGTGACCGGTCAGGCCGAAGCCGTGCGTCACGGTATTTCCCGCGCCCTGCTGCTGGTGGACCCGGCTCTGCGTCCGGTGTTGAAAAAAGCGGGTTTCCTGACCCGCGACGCCCGCAAGAAGGAACGCAAAAAATACGGTCTGCGCGCGGCCCGCGCCCGGTACCAGTATTCCAAGCGTTAATCAGTCTTGTATCCGGGGAATCCCTCAGGGGTTCCCCGGTTTATTCTGCGCGATGTGCGGGCCTCACGGCCCGCTTTTTGTTTACAGCTTTTGCCAGCGCGAGGAACCATGTCGTCCGGCCATTTCCGATCCTCAGATTTTTCCGGGGCAGCGCCCGCCGCTCCTCATATCGATTACGCCTATACCCACGCTGAAACTCTGGCCACCACCGGCTATTTTTCCTGCGAACCGCCGCCGTCCCTCAGTCTGGACGATGCGCTGACGCAACTGGAAGCCGCGCCTCTGGACGATTTTCTGCACCAGCATCTGTTGCGGGCGCTGAGTAAAAAGAAGCCGGAGGAACTGCGCGATCTGGCCGCGACCTGCTACGATGCCGCTGCCGATGTCTTTCTGCGACCGGCCCTGGCCGGTCTGCTGTTGGAATGCGCGCTGCTGCTGCCCGCATGGCGGGAGCTGTATGAGGCCTTTTCCCCCTTTCCGGCTGACGCCGTGACGCGGTTGGCCCCGGCCAGCCCGGCGGTCTATCTGCGGGCCGCTCTCCAGCCGGAACGCGAGGCCGCCGCGGCCTGGAGTACGGCGTTTCGCGGCAATATCTGCGGGCACCACGCCCTGCCTCGGCCTGACGAGGCGGATATCCCCCCGCTGTTCAGCCCGGAAGCGCTGGAAAAAACAGCGGAGGAACTGGCGGCGCGCGCCGGTATTCTGGCCCGCGAGCACGCCCGCATGGCGGCTGAAAACTGGGAGCCGCGCGAGCGTCCCCCGGCCAAGGATACATTTCTGCGCGCCCTGGACGCCCTGATGGAAGCGGGCTTCATCGCCGGGCCGGAAATGCGCCACGAGGCTTCGCTCTCGCCCATCGCCCTGCTGCGTTCCTGGCAGGTAGATCTGCATGTGCGCAACGGCCGCCTGTCCCACAGCCTGCGAGGCCAGGCCACGGCTTATGGGCGGGGGCTGTCGCTGGCCCAGGCCCGGGCCTCTTACGCCATGGAAATTGTGGAGCGGGCCAGCGCCTATGTCAGCGTGGGGCCGGGCGAACAGGAGAGCGGCGGGCAGGTGCTGGACCGCAAGGAGCCCTTGCCGCTGCTCAAGGACCGCCATGCGGAGTTGAGGGAGCAGGGCAGGGCTACGCTGAATCCCGATCTGCTGCCGCTGGAAGCGCCCTGTCCGGACGCGCCTTTACACTGGCTGGCGTCCCGCGCCGTGGACGGCGCGGAAGTGCTGGTTCCGGCCCAGGCCGTCTTTTTGTTCTGCAATCTGGACGAACCGGACCTTTTTCTGGCCGGAGGCTCCACGGGCCTGGCGTCGGGCAACAGCCTGGACGAGGCCAAGGTGGCGGCGATTACGGAAATTCTGGAGCGCGACGCCGAGGCCACCACGCCCTTCAGCCGGGCGCGCTGCTTCACCCTCAGAAGCCGCGACCCGCGCATCCAGAGTCTGCTGGAGGATTACGCGGCGCGCGGCATCCGCGTTCAGTTTCAGGATATTACCACGGAGTTGGGCCTGCCCGTGTACCAGTGCTTCGTCACAGCCCACGACGGCAGTGTGGCGCGGGCCACCGGGGCCAATCTGAACGGCGCGCGCGCCGCCCTGGCCGCGCTGACCGAAACGCCTTGGCCCTATGTCTGGGCGCAACCGGCCCCCTTCGGCAAGGCTTCCGGGCCCGGTCTGGCCGGACTGCCCGAGCGCGTGCTGGAAGACCTGCCGGACTACAGCCTCCCGTCGGCCGAGGCCAACCGCCGCCTTCTGGAATGCGTCCTGGCCGGGCACGGCAGAAGCCCGCTTTATGTGGAGCTGACCCGCGCGGACCTGGATCTGCCCGTGGTCCGCGCCCTGATTCCGGGCCTGGAACTCAATGCCGAATGGGACCGTTTTTCGCGGCCGAGCCTTCGGCTTTTCGCGCGCTACGCGGCCATGTACAGATAGACCGGCCGGGATGAATGTTGTTTTTGTGAATTGCGGCAAAAGGCTAAGTGGTCTATACTGAACGACACATACCTGTCACAGCGGCGGGAGGACCGCCGCCGCGGGCCGCTTTGGCGACCGGCGCGGGTCTGTCGTGTCGAGAACCGCACAACCTGGAGGGTTAGATGAAACTGGGCAAACATCTCGCGGTGCTGGCCGCGCTGACGCTTTCGCTGGGTTTTGGAGCGCAGACCGCGCCTGCCGCGGACAAGGATCCCATCAAAATCGGCGTGTACCTGCCGCTGACCGGCCAGAACGCCTTCGGCGGCCAATTGGAGCTGGAAGGCGTGCGCCTGGCCCAGAAGGAAATGCCCACGGTGCTGGACCGTCCCGTGGATCTTGTGGTGGTGGACAACAAGTCCGACAAGGTGGAAGCGGCCAATGCCGTGAAACGCCTTGTGGAACGCGACAAGGTCGTGGCTCTTATCGGCACCTACGGTTCCTCACTGGCCATGGCCGGCGCTGAAGTGGCCGAAAAAGCCAAAGTGCCCGGCGTGGGCACCTCCTGCACCAACCCGCTGGTGACCCAGGGCAAGAAATACTATTTCCGCGCCTGCTTCATCGATCCCTACCAGGGCGCGGCCGCGGCCACCTATGCCTTTGAAAATCTCGGCTTCAAAAAAGCCGCCGTGCTCATGGATATGACCAACGACTATGCCGTGGGCCTGTCCAGTTTCTTCGCGCGCTCCTTCAAGAAATTGGGTGGCGAAGTGGTGGCCAACCTCAAGTACAGCTCCGGCGATCAGGACTTCACGGCCCAGCTCACCGAGTTGATCTCCAAAAAGCCCGACATCGTCTTCATGCCCGCCTACTTCGCCGAAGGCGCCATCATCATGAAGCAGGCCCGCGAACTGGGCGCGACCTTCCGCCTGATGGGCGCGGACGCCATGGATAACCCGGACACCGTCAAACTGGGCGGCAAGGCGGCGGAAGGCTTTTTGCACACCACCTTCCCCTATGATCCCCAAATGACCAACATGAGCCCCGAGGCCAAACGCTTCACCGAGGCCTGGAAAGCAGCCTATCCCGACAAGGAAACCAACGTGAACGGCGCTTTGGGCTATAACTGCTACTTCCTGATCGTGGACGCCATCAAGCGAGCCAATTCGGCCGATCCCCAGGCCATCGCCAAGGCCCTGGCCGAAACCAAGGGTCTGCCCACCGCTCTGGGCAAACTCTCCATCAACAAGAACCACGACGCTGAAATGCCCGTGGGCATCATCGAATACAAGAACGGCCAGCGCGTCTATGTGGGCGAAGTAACGCCCAAGTAAACCGGTTGCACGTCATGGCCCCGCGGCGGAATCCGCCGCGGGGCGTTGTCCGTTTATTGTTCAGCGCGATCGTCGCTGTCCGAAGGCCGGGTCGCCAGAGCCGGTTTTCGAGGAGCGGGCGCGCCCAGAGGTGGCCCATGAGCCTTGACATGTTTCTGCAGCACTGTTTCAACGCCCTGACCCTGGGGTCGCTCTACGCGCTGATCGCCATCGGCTATACCATGGTCTACGGCATCCTGCGCCTGATCAACTTCGCTCACGGCGACATCCTGATGGTGGGCGCGTATTTCGTCTTTTTCGGCACCTTCGCCTTCGGCTGGCCTTGGGGCATTGCCGCCATCATGGCCATCGCCGGGGCCAGCCTGCTGGGTGTGATCATCGAGCGGGTGGCCTACCGGCCCCTGCGCGACGCCCCGCGCATTTCGGCCCTGATCAGCGCCATCGCGGTGTCCTTTTTCATTGAAAGTCTCGCTGTGGTGGTGTTTACCGGTCAGCCCCGGCCCGTGCTTCAGCCGGAATGGCTGGTTTCGGAATGGCAGGTGGGGGGCTTGCGCATTCTGCGCCTGACGGCCTTCGTCCCGGCCATGACCGCCGTGCTGGTGGGCATTCTGCTCTACATCGTCTACCGCACCAAGCCGGGCCTGGCCATGCGGGCCATCTCCAAGGATATTGAGACTACGCGCCTCCTCGGCGTGCGGGTGGACAACATCATCGCCTTCACCTTTTGCATGGGCTCGGCCCTGGCCGCGGCCTCGGGCATTATGTGGGCCTTGCGTTATCCGCAAGTACACCCTTACATGGGCATCATGCCCGGCCTGAAAGCCTTTATCGCGGCGGTGTTCGGCGGCATCGGCTCCATTCAGGGCGCGGTGATCGGCGGCGTGGCCCTGGGTTTTGTGGAAATCATGACCGTGGCTTTCATGCCCGAGCTTTCCGGCTACCGCGACGCCTTCGCCTTTGTGTTGCTGGTGCTGGTTCTGCTGTTCAAGCCCACGGGCCTGTTGGGCGAACGCATGGAGGAAAAAATCTGATGCGTCTGAACCGCAGCACCCTCCTGAACATTGCGGCTATGTTTCTGCTGGGCTGCGCGCTCTGGCAGGCGGAAAGCTTTCTGGGCGACTACCAGATCTACATCGCCAAGCTGATCTTCATCAACATCATCCTGGCCCTCTCCCTGAACCTGATTTACGGCTTCACGGGCCTGTTTTCCCTGGGCCACGCGGGCTTCATCGCCGTGGGGGCCTATGTCTCGGCCCTGTGCATCCTTTCGCCGGAGCAGAAGGAGATGATGTGGATTCTGGAACCCATCATCTGGCCTTTCTCCGAGCTGTTCACTCCCTTCTGGGCGTCCGTGCTGGCCGGGGGCGTGGTGGCCACGATCTTTGCCTTTTTCATCGCCGTGCCTGTGCTGCGTCTGGGCGACGACTATCTGGGCATCGCCACTCTGGGTTTCGCCGAGATCATCCGCGTGCTCATCGTCAACGCCACGGTCGTGACCAACGGTTCGCTGGGCATCAAGGGCATACCGTCCCATGCCACGTTGCTGGCCTGTTACGGCTGGGCGCTGTTCACCCTCATTGTTCTGGCGCGTCTGGTGTTCAGCAATTTCGGCAACGTGCTGCGCTGCATCCGCGACAATGAAATCGCGGCCAGCGTCATGGGCATCAACGTCTTTCGCTACAAGGTGCTTTCCTTCTGCATCGGCGCTTTTTTCGCGGGGGTGGGCGGCGCGCTGCTGGGCAGCCACCTTTCCACCATCGACCCCAAGATGTTTAACTTTCTGCTGACCTTCAACGTGCTCATGTTCGTGGTGGCCGGCGGTCTGGGGTCGCTGACCGGCAGCATTCTCGGCGCCACGGTGATCACCATCCTGCTGGAATGGCTGCGGGCCATCGAGGAGCCCATGAATCTGGGTTTCATCGAACTGCCCGGCATTCCGGGCATGCGCATGGTGGTTTTTTCACTGGTGCTGCTGGCGATCATCCTTTACCGGCGCGAGGGCATCATGGGCACGCGCGAACTGACCTGGACGAGGATTTTCGCCTTCCTGAGGAGGCATAAGGCATGAGCGGCTTTGTATTGCCCACGCCGCCCGACTATGCGGGCGCGCTGCTGCTGGCCAGGGACGTGACCATGCGCTTCGGCGGAGTGACGGCCGTGAGCGAGCTGACCCTGGCCGTTCCGCAGGGGACCATCGTGGGGATTATCGGCCCTAACGGCGCCGGCAAAACCACGGTGTTCAACGTGCTGAGCGGTTTTTACACCCCCCAGGAAGGAGATGTGGTTTTCGCGGGCAAGAGCATCAAGGGCCGCAAACCCTATGACATCTGCCGTCTGGGCATGGCCCGTACCTTTCAGAATATCCGGCTTTCGCAGCAGATGACCGTGCTGGAGAATATCATGGTGGGCTGCCATGTGCGCCGCCACTGCCCCTGGTGGATGGCTCCGTTGGGCCTGCCGCGTTATTACCGGGAAGAGGCGGACATTGCCCGCAAGGGGCGGCAACTGGCCGAGCGCGTGAACCTGGGCGATCAGTTGTATGAAAAGGCGGGCAGCCTGCCGTATGGCGCTCAGCGCCGCCTGGAAATAGCCCGCGCCCTGGCCACAGAACCGCGCCTGCTTCTGCTGGACGAACCGGCGGCGGGCATGAATCCTCAGGAAAGCCTGGGGCTGATGCATTTCATCCAGCATATCCGGGACGAGTTCGATCTGACCATTCTGCTTATCGAGCACGACATGAAAGTGGTCATGGGCGTATGCCAGTATATCTGGGTCATGGAGTACGGCGCGCTGATCGCGGAGGGCGATCCCGAGGCCGTGCGCAACAATCCTGTGGTCATCCGCGCCTATCTGGGTGAGGACGTGGCGGTGCAGCATGCTTGAAATACGCGATCTTCATGTGCGCTACGGCGGCATCCAGGCCGTGCAGGGCGTCAGCCTTTCCATTGCGCGCGGCAGCATAGTGACCCTGATCGGGGCCAACGGCGCGGGCAAGAGCAGCATCATCCGCTCCATCGCCGGGCTGAACAAAACGATCAGCGGGGAGATTTTCTTTACCCGGCATGACGGCGAGGAGCCGGTATCCCTCAGGGGCCTGAAACCTGAAGACATGGTGCGCAAGGGCATTTCCCTGTCGCCCGAGGGTCGCCGCATCCTGCCGCACCTGAGCGTGGAGGAAAATCTTTATCTGGGCGCGTATTCGCGCAAGGACAAGGATGAGATCGCGGCGGACCTGGAGTGGGTGTACAGCCTTTTCCCGCGCCTCAAGGAGCGGAGCTGGCAGAAGGGCGGCACGCTGTCCGGCGGCGAGCAGCAGATGCTGGCCGTGGGCCGGGCGCTGATGAGCCGCCCGGACCTGCTCATGCTTGACGAGCCTTCGCTGGGTCTGGCCCCGTTGCTGGTGCGTGAGATTTTCGAGATCATCAAGCGGATCAACGCTGAGGGCAAAACCGTGCTTCTGGTGGAACAGAACGCCTTTGCCGCGCTTTCCGTGGCCCACTATGCCTACATTCTGGAGGTGGGCCGGGTGGTGTTGGAAGGGCCGGGCCGGGAGCTGCTGGAAAATCCCAAGGTCAAGGAAGCCTATCTGGGCGGTTGATCCTCTTTCTCCACCTCAGGGATCAGGAAAGATTTTTGCCCTGTGCGAGCACGGCCTGCCCATTGCATCCTTGCGGGCATTGGAGGCTGTTCCCCCTGATTGCAAAATCCGCGCCTGAAGGAAATTCTCAATCGTTTCGTGAAGCCGGTTAAAGAAAATGTGAATCTTGCCGCGTCTTATACGCTTGAAAAATTCGCGGATGAAGTCATAAGACATGAAGAACACGTCTGAGGTGGTGTCCGGATGGATATCTTTCCTTCCGGAGAGGCGTATCTCGGAAAATACACTTACAGGAGCTGATTGGCATGGCTGAGAAAAAATACCGGCTTGTGACCCGAAGCGACTTTGATGGTCTGGTCTGTGCCGTGCTGTTGAAAGAAATGGATATGCTGGACGGCATCAAGTTCGTCCATCCCAAGGATATGCAGGACGGCAAGGTGGAAATCACCGGCGGCGACATCACCACCAACCTGCCGTACAATCCCAACGCGCATCTGGTCTTCGACCATCACCTTTCCGAAACCCTGCGTCTGGGCGGCGCGCGGCCCGAGAACTACGTCATTGATCCCGACGCGCCCTCGGCGGCCCGCGTCGTTTATGAGTATTTCGGCGGGCGGGAGCGTTTTGTGGGCATCCCGCAGGAAATGATGCGCGCCGTGGATCAGGCCGATTCCGCCCGGTACTCCAGAGAGGATATCCTCGCGCCCGAAGGCTGGACCCTGCTCAATTACATCATGGATCCGCGTACCGGCCTGGGGCGCTTCCGCCAGTTCCGGATCAGCAACTACGACCTGATGATGGAACTTATCGGGTACTGCCGCACCAATCTCATTGAGGACATTCTGCAATTGCCCGATGTGAAGGAACGGACGGACCTCTATTTCGAGCAGCAGCCCAAGGCCGTGGAGCAGATCAAGCGCTGTTCCTCGGTGCACGGCAAGCTGGTGGTGCTGGACCTGCGCGATGAGGAGGTCATCTGGTGTACCAACCGCTTCATGATTTACGCGCTCTTTCCGCAGTGCAACATTTCCATGCACGTGCTCTGGGGCCTGAAAAAGCAAAATACGGTTTTTGCCGTGGGCAAGTCCATTCTGGACCGCTCCAGCACCGTGAACATTGGTCAGGTCATGCTGGCCCACGGCGGGGGCGGGCATCTGGCCGCCGGCACCTGTCAGGTGCCCAATGAAAAGGCCCAGGACGCGTTGCGCGAATTGATCGCCACGCTCAGCGCCTGAGCCCCGCGGGCGGGACTTTTCCCCGCTTGCCTTGAATGGCGGCAGTAACTACTATTGCCGGATGGAATGCGCAAAACGCCTTCCATCCGGCTTTGTTGTACCTGCACCGAACGGCTGTTTCCGGCGGACGCCCGCGCCATGCGGCCGGCTGGCGGAAGGCTTGCAACCTGTTTCTCAGGAGTTTTCATGCGACATATCGTTTCTCTGTTCATTCTGACGCTGTTCATAGCCATAAGCACGTCGGCGGCTACGGCGGCAACGCCGGCGCGGGCCGCTTCCGCCGCCGAGCGTCTGGTCCGGCTGCCCAACGGACTCACCGTATATATCCTCAGGGACGCGCGCTTTCCCCTGGTCTGCACCCGTCTGTACGTGCGCACGGGCTCGGCCAATGAAGAGCCGGGCCATGCGGGCATCAGTCATCTGCTGGAGCACATGGTTTTCAAAGGCACGGAACACCGGCCCAAAGGGCAGGTGGCCCGCGACGTGGAGGCTCTGGGCGGCTACCTCAACGCGGCCACCAGCTTCGACAAGACCTGGTACATGACCGACATGCCCGCCGCCCACTGGCGCACGGGCATGGACGTGGTCAAGGATATGGCCTTTCAAGCCCAGCTGGATCCCAAGGAGCTGGAAGCCGAAAAAAACGTGGTCATTTCCGAGCTTCAGCGTGGCGAGGATTCGCCCATGCGCAAGCTCTATGAAAACCTTCAGGTGGCGGGGCTCAAAAATACGCCCTACGGCCGTCCGATCATCGGCTATGTGGACACCATCAAGGCGGTTACGGCCCAGGATCTGCGCGATTACGTCAAGCGCTGGTATCAGCCCCGCAATATGCTCTTGCTGGTGGCCGGCGACATTGAGCCGGACGCGGTGCTGGCCTATGCCCAGAAGCTTTTCGGCGGTCTGAAGAACAGCGGGGATCTGCCCGTGCCCCAGCCCCTGGACCTGACTGATGCGGCGGGCGGCCCGCGTGTGGAAGTGAGCCGCGGCCCCTGGAACAAGGTCTATCTGGGCATCGCCCTTCCCGCGCCCGGCCTGCGCGACCTACGTTCCGTGGAATTGGACGTGCTGAGCTATCTGCTGGGCGGCGACGGCACCTCGGCCTTCTACCGCAAGTATAAATATGAAAAGCAGTTGGTAGACAGCATCAGCGTTGACAATATGAGTCTGGCCCGCGCGGGCCTGCTGACCATCACCGCCCAGCTGGATCCCGGCAAGCTGGAGATCTTCTGGCGGGAATTGACCGGAGATCTGGCCAAACTCACGGCAAAGGACTTCAGCGCCGATGCCGTGCGCCGGGCCAAGTTCAATCTGGAGGACGGCATGGACCGGGCCGGGGAAACCCTCAACGGTCTGGCCTCCTGGAAGGGCGCCATCCAGTTTGATCTGGGCGGAGAGCAGGCGGAGCGCAATCTGCGTTTCACCCAGCGCAATGTGGA
Source organism: Desulfovibrio porci (assembly GCF_009696265.1). Lineage (NCBI taxonomy): Bacteria > Pseudomonadati > Thermodesulfobacteriota > Desulfovibrionia > Desulfovibrionales > Desulfovibrionaceae > Desulfovibrio > Desulfovibrio porci. The sequence continues at coordinate 178,255 of NZ_VUMH01000001.1, read as the reverse complement.
TGAAAGCCAGTTGCAGAACGCCATTGCCCGCTGGCTTGCGCCGGAACAGGCGCGGGTGCGCGTGCTTGCGCCGGAAGGCGCGGCCCTGCCGGACCTGGACGCCATACTACAAAAGAACTGGCCCGCCGGGAGCGGTGCGCAAAAGACCTCCACGGCCGAAACGAGCGCCGGAAAACGCGAAGTGGTCCAGTTGGGACAGGGCCGCACCCTGATCCTGATTCCCGACGCCACGGTGCCCTATATCTCCCTTGATCTGATGCTGCCCGGCGGCCAGGCCCTGCTCAAGCCCGAACAGCAGGGCCTGGCCGACCTGACCGCGCGCCTGCTCACCGACGGCAGCGGCAAACTGGACGCCCAGGGCGTGGAGCGCTATTTCGCGGAGCGCGCGGCCGCCATTTCCGCCAGAGCGGGCTTGCAGACCTTTGGCATCTCCCTGACCGGGCCGTCACGCTTCAATGCCGACTATTTCAGCGTCCTGGCCGACGTGTTCTCCAAACCGCGCTTTGAGGCCAAGGAACTGCGGCGCGAGGTGGAGAACATGAAATCCGCCATCCGCCAGCGCGCGGACAGGCCCCTGGCCTATATGTTCGCTAAGCTGAATCCTTTTCTCTATCCCGGCGGGCAGTCCTACGGCTTTGACGGTCTGGGCACGCCGCAGAGTCTGGACGGCTTTGACCGCAAGGACGTGCAGGCTTTCTGGACCCGGCAGTCCGGCCAGCCGTGGGTGCTCTCCGTGGCGGGCAGTTTTGAGCGCGAGGCCGTGCTGGCTTTCGCCCGGAGCCTGCCCGCGCCTGAAAGGCGGGACTTTGCCGTGCCCGCGCCCGTCTGGGGTCGGGATAGAACTCTGAACCTGAATCTGCCAGGCCGCAACCAGGCCCATCTGTTGCAGCTCTTCAAGACCGTACCGCCCACCCACCCGGACGCGCCCGCCCTGATGTTGCTGCAGGCCGTGCTGTCGGGCCAGAGTGGTCTGTTGTTCAGCAGCCTGCGCGACGAACAGGGGCTGGGCTATACCGTGACCGCCTTTAACCGCAGCATGCCGGAGACGGGCTTCATGGCCTTCTACATCGGCACCACGCCGGACAAGGTGGAACAGGCCCGCAAGGGTTTCGCCGGCATCATTGCCGAACTCAAGGCCAAACCCCTGCCCAAGGCCCTGCTGGCCGCCGGAAGCAACCGTCTGCTGGGCGAATACCTGCGCGACAGGCAGAGCCTGGCGGACCGCGCCGGTGAAGCGGCCACGGACGCCGTGCTGCGCTATCCGCAGGATTTCCAGAAGCAACTGCTGGACAAGGCAGCCGCTTTGACCCCGGCGGATGTGCAGGCCGTGGCCCGCAAGTACCTGGAACCGGCCAATGCCTATGAGGTGACCCTCTTGCCGTAGCATTCGTGCTTGACGTTTGAAACGCACGCCCCGCCCCGGTCAGCAATGCACTACCGCGGCGGGGCGTTTTCGCGTCTTTACAGGGGCTGTCCGACTGGGTTATCTATGAAGCATCCTTGGAAAATAACGAACATGATCCGCATCTCATGGAGATGACAGGAGCTCCGCTTCATGTCTCACTGCCTCTGGCGTCCCGATATTGCCGCCGCCCTGGAATACGTGCGCGACCGAGCCATTCCGGTCAGTCTCACCTATGACGGACGCCCGCGCGAGGCTGGGCCGCTGCTCTGCCTCGTGACCTTCACTGCTCGCGACATCACGGTTCTGAGCATGGCGGAAACCCCGCTTCCCGCTGAACTGAGCGGCGGGGAATGCCGGATCTATTTCAAGCCGGACATGGAAGCCGAGCCGGAAGAAATCCCGGAGGACGGGGAAGAGCGCGGCAAACACAGCGGGCCGCGCCATGGGTTTTACTGCTCCTGCCGAGTGCGGGAGGTGCGGCGCGATGCCCGGAACCGGTTGACGGAGATCATCGTCAAGACGCCGTTCCGTTTTTTGTGGCGGGAACTGCGCCGCCATGAGCGGCTGCGCGTGCGGCCGGGCATGCTCAATAAATTCCGCTTCTGGTTCGCGCCCATGCTGCCGGAACAGCGCGGTCAGGTGCAGGTCTACATGAGCCACTACAGCCGGGAATTGGAGCAACAGATACAATTGATCGACGTTTCCGCCGGCGGCGCCTTCGTGCGGCTGGTCAATTACGAACTGCTTCATGCCATGGACATTACTCAGGATACGCTCTGCCTGCTTTATCTGGACTGCAACGGGCCGGAAGGCGTCTTCCGCAAATTTTTCCTGGCCGCCAGCAGTACGGCCGTCTGCCGCAATAAAAAAGATACGGCCCTGAACCTGCATCTGCGTTTTGTGCGCTATCTGTCCGCAACGCGTCGGGATGAAACTCTGGACTGGCGGCCTGTGGGTGAGGAGGGCGCGCCCGGCCTGGCTTTCTGGATAGAAAGCCAGCTCGGCAGGGAAGCGGGCGGCGCGGCGGAATAGCCCGCCTTTGCAGTTTTCCGCAGAGGATATGACCCGTTTCGAATCCCTTGCCGTCCAGATACTCAACGGCCGCACTGTCCGGAGAAGCGCCCATTTTCATGACAGCCAGAGCCTCCAGATGTGACCTGCCTCCCGGCAGCCGCCTGTAGCGCGAAACCGCCGCTCATCCCGCCGGCCCGGCCTTTTTCGCGTCGCGGGCGATCATGCCGGGTTTGACGCGTCGTGTCGTCTGTTTGTGAAAAAAAATACATTATAATTCAATATGTTATCACGAAGCAAGGAAGGCTTTTTTCGCGCTTCGCATTGACAGAAGGGGGGGGTTTTGACTATCTCTAGACTTACGGAAGCGCCCTTCGGGGCTTCATAGGGAATCCCGTTCAAATCGGGAGCGGACCCGCCGCCGTACGCCGAACTGATGCCGCTTTTCCCCGTGCGCCACTGGACATGTTCCGGGAAGGCCGAAAAGTGAGCCGGCAAGCCGGAAGACCTGCTTTCGTACATCGTTTCTGTGGATGGATCATCGGCAACGGGGCTTTTGCCGACAGATCCGGCAATGAGGACAAGCTTCCTCCTCCGCCCGTCTCTTGGGGGGAGGTATTTTTACCGTACCAGCCCCCCATGCCCGGAGTTTTTCATGCCCGCCACTATCATTAAACGGGACGGCGCGTCCGTGCCCTTTGATTCCGTCAAGATTCTCAACGCCATCACCAAGGCCAATCAGGCCGTGGGCGGCGAAGACATGTCCCCCACGGACCTGCTCTTCGTTACGGAAAAAGTCTGCAAAAAGCTGGACGAGCGCAATCTCTGCAGCGTGGAGGAAATCCAGGATGTGGTGGAAGAAAGCCTGATCCAGTACGATTACGCCAAAACCGCCAAGGCCTATATTCTTTACCGCGCCGAGCACGCCAAGATGCGCAACGCGGAATCCTATCTCATGGATATTTATAAAAAATTGACGTACTCCCCGGCCATCCGGGAGGACATCAAGCGGGAGAACGCCAATATCGACGGCGATACGGCCATGGGCACCATGCTCAAATACGGCTCCGAGGGCTCCAAGTTTTTCATCGACAACTACATCCTGCCCAAGGACGCCTCGGCCGCGCACGGCAATGGCGACATTCACATCCATGACAAAGATTTCTACATGCTCACGGAAACCTGCTGCCAGATTGACCTGATCCCGCTGTTCAGAAACGGGTTCTCCACCGGGCACGGCTATCTGCGCGAGCCCAATTCCATTGAAAGCTATTCGGCCCTGGCCTGCATCGCCATTCAGGCCAACCAGAATGAAATGCACGGCGGCCAGAGCGTGCCGCATTTTGATTTCGCCATGGCGCCCGGCGTGGCCAAAACCTACGCCAAGGAATACCGCAAGGCTTTCTGCGCCTGTCTGCGTATCGCGGGCGGCCTGGACGCCGCCTCGGCCGAGACGCTGGCCGGGGAACTGCTGGAGGCCGCCGGTCTGAGCCCGGCCGTCGCCATTGACGAGGCCGGGGCCGAGGCGCTGGCCCGCGCCCTGGCTGAGCACGCGTCCGCGCAGTGGCGGGAGTTGGCCGGGCGCGCCCACACGTATGCCGTGGAGGAAGCCCTGGGCAATACGGACCGCCGCGTGTATCAGGCCATGGAGGCGCTGATTCACAATCTGAACACCATGAATTCCCGGGCCGGAGCCCAGGTGCCGTTCAGTTCCATCAACTACGGCACGGACGTCTCCGCCGAGGGCCGCATGGTTATGAAAAACCTGCTCCTGGCCACCCAGGCGGGCCTGGGCAACGGCGAAACCTCCATTTTTCCGGTGCAGATTTTCAAGGTCAAGGAAGGGGTCAACTACAATCCCGGCGATCCCAACTACGATCTGTTCAAACTGGCCATGGAGACTTCGGCCAAACGCCTCTTCCCCAATTTCAGCTTCCTCGACGCGCCGTTCAACTTGCAGTATTACAAGAACGGCGATTACAATAGCGAAGTGGCCTATATGGGCTGCCGCACGCGCGTGCTGGGCAACGTGCACGACCCGGAGCGCCAGGTGACCTGCGGGCGCGGAAATTTGAGCTTTACCTCCGTGAACCTGCCGCGTCTGGGCCTGGAGGCCCACGGCGACGTGGAGAAATTTTACGCCCTGCTGGACGACAAGATTGATCTGGTCTTCCGCCAGTTGCTGCACCGGCTCAAGATCCAGAGCGCCAAGAAGGTGCGCAATTATCCCTTCCTCATGGGCAACGGCATCTGGCTGGATTCCGGCAAACTGGACTGGGACGACAGCATCGGCGAGGTGCTCAAGCACGGCACCCTGACTGTGGGCTTCATCGGCCTGGCCGAGGCCCTCAAGGCCCTGCTGGGCGTGCACCACGGCGAGAGCGAAGAGGCCCAGAAGCTGGGCCTGGAGATCATCGGGCACATGCGACGCCGCGCCGACGATGAGGCGGAAAGGACCGGCCTGAATTTCTCGCTTATCGCCACTCCGGCGGAAAGCCTGAGCGGGCGCTTCGTGGCTCTGGACCGGGAGCGCTACGGCAGCATTCCCGGCGTCACGGACCGCGACTATTACACCAATTCCTTCCACGTGCCGGTCTACTATCCCATCAAGGCCTTTAAAAAGATCCAGCTGGAAGCGCCCTACCATGCCATGACCAATGCCGGACACATCACCTATGTGGAACTGGACGGCGATACCTGCAAAAATCTGCAGGCCTTTGAGCGGATCATCCGGTACATGCACGATCAGGGCGTGGGCTACGGCTCCATCAACCATCCGCTGGACCGTGACCCCGTCTGCGGCTATACGGGCGTCATCGACGACGTCTGCCCGCGTTGCGGCCGCCGCGAGGGCGAGGGCGTGAGCCTGGAAACGCTGCGGGAACTGCGCAGGAAATTTCCGCAGACCCCCAAATGGGAATGAGCAGGCGGGGCGGATCACCATGCGATTGAATCCCGGTTCTCCGGAACCGGGGAAAACATTTTATAACGTTAGAGCAATATAACGTTACATTGCTTTGGCGGCTGCGAGAGCAGTCGCCCGCCACGAAAGGCGTAAGCGCAAGTTATTCGCGCTGTTGAGCGCGGAAGTGACCGGCTTCAAGCATTAAGAATGTAAGTTCTTAGTATTAATCTGCTCTGAGAATGAAAAGGAGACTGTGGCAATGCTGATGGAATCACGCTTGTTTGAGGAAACGAAAGTGAAACAGAAAATGGTGGGCCAGGGCGTGGGCTTTGAGCGCATCCGCCGGATCACCGGTTATCTGGTGGGCACCCTGGACCGCTTCAATAACGCCAAGCGCGCCGAGGAGCACGACCGGGTCCGGCATGCCTGAACACGGCATCGCTTCCACAATGCCGGACCGGACGCGGTTGCGTCTGTCCGGCATTGTGGAGGAATCCATTGTGGACGGCCCGGGCCTGCGCTTCGTGCTCTTTACCCAAGGCTGTCCACACGGCTGCAAGGGCTGCCATAATCCGGAAACGCACGACCGGGAGGGCGGTTTTGTCCGTGACGTGGAGGGAATCCTCGCGCAATACGACGAAAATCCGCTTCTGGCCGGCGTCACTTTTTCCGGCGGCGAACCCTTTCTCCAGGCCGGGGCGCTCTGCGCCGTGGCCGAAAGAGTCCGTGCCAGGGGCGGTGACGTGGTCACCTATACCGGCTATACTTATGAAGTCCTGCTGGCGCGGACGGAACGCGGCAATGAGCCGGACATCGCCCGCCTGCTGGAATTGACCGACCTGCTTATCGACGGGCCATATGTGGAAGCGTTGCGGGATCTGGAACTGCTCTTTCGAGGCAGCTCCAATCAACGGCTGCTGGACAGGAAGCAACGGCGCGCGCTGGCCGCCGGGAAAGGCCGAAACGTGGCCTGAGTCCGGCGGTCCGGATTCAGGGCCGATCACCGTCCGCAATCTTGGCCAGATAGGGCGCAAAGGCGACGTCCATGCCCTGAATGTGCTCAATAAGCCAGTTTTTCAGAAAATCCAGCACTTCCATATCCACATTGGCCTTGCCGTCCGAAACCGCGTCGCGGAACTCCATGACTTTGGCCTTGAACTGCTCGTGAATCTGGATGTGCCGGTTCGCGTCCGGGTAGTCGGAGTGACAGAAAAAGATTTCCTCAGTGTTGAAATGGGTGAAAGCATAGCCCGCCAGAGCGTCCAGCACTTCCAGAAGGGTCTTTTCGTCCCTGCCGTTCCGGATGGCCCGGTGCAGCTTGTTGATGTAGGACAGCAGCAGCTTGTGCTGCCCGTCAATGGCCGGCACGCCGGTGGACAGCGCGTCCGACCAGACAACAATGCCGTCGTTGGCGGGCTGGAGAGCTGTCTGCCGTCCCGTTTGCGCGCCGTCGGTGAATTTTTCCACCTGAGACAGGCAGGAATTGAGAAATTCCAGGTCGCTGTCGAATTTTTTCAAAAATTGCTCAACCAGCGTATTCGCGCCGCGCGCGCGGCGTGAGAGCGTCGCGTGGCTGTCCGGGGCCGCGTCCGGCGCGGTTTCGGACATGGCGCGCAAAAGGCGGGACAGTTCGCCGGAAAGCGCGCGCGTGCGTTTGGCGCTGTCCGCCAGATTTTCCCGGATCAACTGCTGCCCGGCCAACATCAGGTTATATTTTTCCCGCCATTCCTCCAGTGATTGGGCCGCATCCTCGGCGTCCCGCCGGGCCTGAGCCCGCTTGCGCCGCAATTCCGCCGTATGAGCGGACACGGCTTCCGCCACGGGGCGCAACGCGCCGTAGGCGGCGTCGCGGGCCCGGGGCGTGTCGGCATTCATCCCGCGCAGGTCCCGTTCCAGTTTTTTGGCCGGGACCAGGAGCGCCCGGTACAGCATGACCAGGCCGCAACCGCCGAGCAGCAGGGCCAGAAGGGGCAGCAGCCGGTCCAAGGGAGCGCCGGGCGCCAGAGCCGTGGCCGCGCCCGCCAGCAGGCCGCAAATCAGCAGAAAAAAAGAAGCGTTCACCATTATATTACATTCCTGTCGCATGTCTTGCTCTCGTCGCAGACGTGGACGGACGCAGCCCAGATGGGTTCCGCTTTGCCCGGCTTGCGGCACAGGACGCGCAACTGTTGAAAGTTTTCAGCGGCTTTGCCTTGACCACGGAGACGGGCTTGGTTGATCCGCTCCACGTCGTCGGCCAGCAGGCTCACCATGTCGCGGTCCAGAGCGTCGCGCCGGGCCATATCCCGCATGATCTCCAGGGCTTCGCCGACGGGCATGCCTTCGCGGTAGGGCCGGTCTTCGGTCAATGCGGTAAAAACGTCGGCCACGGCCATGATTCGCGCGGGCAAAGGAAAGCTGCGTCCGCTGAGGCCCAGAGGATAGCCCGAACCGTCGGGGCGTTCGTGGTGCAGGCCGCCCCAGTTCCGGATGCAGGCGAAACCGGGCACGCCGCCCAGCAACTGCAGACCCACTTCGGCATGCCGCTTGATGATGTCAAATTCGTCAGGGCTGAGAGCCGCCGGTTTTTCCAGAATATCCGAAGGCACGGCCAGTTTGCCGATGTCGTGCAGCAGGCCGGCCACAAAAATGGCGGAAAGTTCCGTGGCGTCGGCCAGGCCGCTGCGCCGGAACAGGGCGCGGGCCGTATGGGCCACGCCGCTGGAGTGGGTGGCGGTAAACGGGCTTTTGGAGTCGATGATCTGGGAAAACAGCCCGCATACTTTCAGCAGCTTTTGCGGGCTCAGGCCTTCCTGGGGGGCGATCTCGCCCAGATGCCGGAGCATGGACTGCGTGCGCCCGCTCTGTTCCGTGATTTCCCGGTCCCCGGCCAGAGCGTGCAGGGCCTCCAGATAACGGGGAGCGAACTTTTCGCGCTGGCGGCAAAGACGCTCCACCTCAGCAGCGAAGCCCTCGGTTTTCTGGGCGCGCAGGAGGATGTCCAGCCTGTCCGCCAGATGGATGAGGTTGCCCAAGCGGGCGTCGTCGTCATGGCGGGCCGCGTTCCAGGGCGTATGATGGTGGAGGACCATGTTGCAGATGGTCCTGGGCAGACCGGCGGTTTTACAGAACGCCCAACCCGCCCGGCAGTGGGGGCCCTCATTGATTTCGAAAACCAGATCCCTGGTTTCTGTTTTCATGGGCACCGTGCCGATATCGTGCAGAATGGCGGCGGTCAGCAGACGGGTACGGGTACGGCGGTCATAACCCAGCTTTTCCGCCATACGCAGACTCAGCCAGGCCACGCGCGCATGGTGTCCGGCCAGCGCCGGCGTCACAATGTCCAGCGCTGTGGAAAAAAAACTGAGCAGGTCAAAAAGACGGGGCGTCCGCATGCGGCCTCACATATTCGTGCCCCTCCCGGAGGGAAATCCTGAAGGGCTGTGTAAAACTAAATCATAGTGCTTCAGGAGGCAAGGGGCTTCACACTTTTCAGTAAATGCACATTGTTTTGTAGATGATTATTGGCGATGACGGCATGCGGGCCGCCGCTGGAAAGGCGCAAAAAAAACGCCGGAGGGACAAAGCCCTCCGGCGCCGGGACAGCGGGGCGATTCAATTCTTGAAGGGAGAAATTGCCCGCAGGGTCTGGATTACGCCCGGGAAGTTTTCAATTACGAAATCCACATCCTCTTCCGTGGTGTAGCGGGAGAGGGAGAGGCGTACCGAGCCGTGAGCATAGTTGAAGGGCACGCCCATGGCCCTGAGCACATGCGAAGGCTCAAGGCTGCCCGAGGTGCAGGCCGAACCGGAGCTGGCGCAGATCCCCAGGCGGTCGAGCATCAGCAAGATGGCTTCGCCTTCCACATTCTTGAAAGCGATATTGCTGGTGTTGGGCAGGCGGTTTTCCACATCGCCGTTGACCATGCAGTCCGGGATGCGCTCCAGCAAGCCGCTTTCCAGCTTGTCACGCAGGCGGGCCACGTTGACCCGCTCTTCCTGCATGTGATCGATGGCCAGTTGGGCGGCCATGCCCAGGCCCACGATGTAGGGCACGTTTTCCGTGCCTGCCCGCCGGCCCCGCTCCTGATGGCCGCCGCGCAGAAACGGCCGGAAGCGCACGCCCTTGCGCACATAGAGCACGCCGATGCCCTTGGGTGCGTGAATCTTGTGCCCGGACAGGGAGAGCATGTCCGCCGGCAGATGGCGGAGGTCAATGGGCGTTTTGCCCACGGCCTGCACTGCGTCGGTGTGAAAGAGCACGCCGCGCTCCTTGGCCATTTCGGCCATGGTCTGAATGGGATAGATGTCGCCCACCTCGTTGTTGGCGAACATGACGGACACCAGGGCCGTGTCGTCGGACAGGGCGGCGGCGTATTCGTCCAGGTCCAGGCGGCCCTTGCCGTCCACGCCGAGCAGGGTCACGTGATAACCCTGGCGTTCCCAGTACTGGACCACATTGAGCACCGCCGGATGCTCCACGCGGGTGGTGATCAGGTGGCGCTTTTCCGGCTGGGTCTGGAGAGCGGACCAGATGGCCGTATTGTCGCTTTCCGAGCCGCAGGAGGTGAAAATGATCTCATCCGGGTCGGCCCCCAGCAGGGCGGCCATGCGTTCGCGGGCCGTATCCACGGCCTCGCCCACCTGGCCGCCGAAGCTGTGCATGCTTGAGGGGTTGCCGTACAGTTCGCCCAGATAGGGCAGCATGGCCGCGAGCACTTCCGGAGCCACGGCTGTGGTGGCGTTGTTGTCGAGATAGATGGTCTTCATGATTTAAGCCTCCTCCACCACAATGTCGGGTTCCACATGCTCGCGCAGCAGGCGTTCCACCAGATTGCGGATGGTCACTTCGCTGGAGCGGCACTGCGAACAGCGCCCGCGCAGGGAAACCGTCACCCGCTTGCCGTCCACATCCACCAGTTCGATGTCGCCGCCGTCGGCCGCGAGCTGGGGCCGTATCTCCTCGTCAATGGTCTTGAGCACCTGCTGCATGCGCTGCACGTTGGTCATGCGCGGTTTGGGCTTCAACTCGGTCAGCGGCTTCTGTTTGAGTTCGGCGGCGAGGATTTCGGAGATTTCATCCAGGCATTCGCCGCACGCGCCGCCGGCCTTGGTGTAGTTGGTGACTTCCTCCACAGTCTTCAGATTGTTCTCGCGGATGGCGCGGATAATCTGGGCGTCCGTGACGCCGAAGCATTTGCAGACCAGCTTGCCTTCTTCGTGGGCGTGGGGCACGGGCGGTTCGCCCTTCCACTGGCGGATGGCCGCCTCCAGGGCTTCCTGGCCCATGACCGAGCAGTGCATCTTCTGCTTGGGCAGGCCGCCCAGAGCGTTGGCGATGTCCTTGTTGGTCAGCTTGAGCGCGTCGTCCACCTTCATGCCCTTGATCATGTCCGTGAGCACGGAGCTGGAAGCGATGGCGCTGGCACAGCCGAAGGTTTCAAAACCGGCGTCTTCGATGACGCCCTGATCGTTGATTTTCAGATAGAGCTTGAGGGCGTCGCCACAGGCCAGGCTGCCCACCTCGCCCACGGCGTTGGCGTCGGCCAGCGGACCGGCGTTGTGCGGGTGCAGGAAATGATCATGCACGGCTTCGCTATAATTCCACATAATTGCCTCCTGAAGCGGAACGCTTCTCAGATTCTATGATTTCCTGAAGGGTGTGCCGCTGTAAAAATCCACGGATATGGCTGTCCAGTTCTTTCCAGAAGCCGCGCGTGGAACACTGGCTCTCCCGCTGGCAACGCCGCCCCTTGGTCAGGCAGCGCACCGGCGCGATTTCACCCTCCAAATGCAAAAAGACGTCTTCCATATTGATTTCGGACGGAGCTTTGGCCAGAGCGTAGCCCCCACCCGAGCCTCGTACGGCGCGCAAGATGCCCAGAGGCTTCAGGGCCCGGACAATCTGCTCCAGATAACCCGAGGAGATGTTTTCCTCGCGGGCCACCTGGCCCAGTTGCAACAGGCTGTCCTTGGGCTGGGCCGCCAGTCGCAGCAAAAAACGCAAACCGTAGCGGGTTCTGGTGGAAAAACGCATATGCAGCACCTCGTTGCGCCGGTCAGGAGCCCGGCCGGTTATTCCTCCCGTGTCTCGCGGCGCCGGGAAATGGCCGTGAGGCTGAAGGGGGTTTCCTGATAAACGTAATAATTGAGCCAGTTGCTGTAGAACAGGTGGGCATGCGCCCTCCAGGTCATCAGCGGCATGGCCGAGGGATTGTCGCCGGGGTAATAGTGCCTGGGCATCGCGGGGTCCAGTCCTTTGCCCAGATCGCGACGGTATTCGGCGTCCAGCGTGCCCCGGTCGTATTCCAGGTGGCCGGTCATGAACACCTGGCTGTGATCCAGGCTCTCCGCCAGGGCCAGCCCGGCCTCGCCGGACTGCGCCAGAACGCGCAGATTGGGCACCTTGAGCACGTCCTCGGCGCGCACTTCGGTGTGGCGTGAGTGAGGGGCCAGAAATTCGTCGTCAAAGCCCCGGAACAGGCGGCATTCCGGGTGGAGCACCTCATGGCAGAATATGCCCGAGATCTTGGCCGGAAGGATGTACTTGGGCACCCCGTAGAAATGGTACAGGGCCGCCTGGGCCGCCCAGCAGAGATAGAGAGTGGAGTAGACATGCCCCTGGGCGTAAGCCATGATTTCCAGCAGTTCCCGCCAGTAGTCCACATCCTCGAAAGGCAGATGCTCCACCGGCGCGCCGGTGACGATCATGCCGTCGAAGCTGCGGTGGCGGATTTCGGCGAAAGTTTTGTAAAAACGCTCCAGATGGCGCAACGGCGTGTTTTTGGATTCATGCGCCGCCGTGCGCAGCAGAGTGATGTTGACCTGGATGGGCGAATTGCCCAGCAGGCGCAGCAATTGGGTTTCCGTGGCGATCTTGGTGGGCATCAGGTTGACGATCACAATCTCCAGAGGGCGGATGTCCTGCTGCCGGGCACGGTCCTCGGTCATCACGAAAATGTTTTCGCCCTCCAGGGCGGTGCGGGCCGGGAGATCGGCGGGAATCTTGATGGGCATGGCCAAAATCCTTTACAAAGCCTTGCGAAAGTGCAAAGCCTGCTTATCTCAACTGTATCACGCGGCTGTGTCGAACCGTGTTTAAATCATAGTTATTAGCTATGTTTTGTCAAGGCATACCAAAAAGTTTTCCAACAGCGCGAGGTCTTGGGCGACTTCAGCCCAGACACGCCACATGGCTTTCCAGAGGCAGGTCGCACCCGGCCTTGTCCAGGGCCTCGCGGGCCAGGCGATCCAGCCCGCCACAACAGGGCACGCTCATACGAAGCACCGTAAGCCCGGCAATACGCCCGCCGCGCAGGATGGCAGTCAGTTTTTCCAGCAGCAGCGCATTGTCTTCCAGTTTGGGACAGGCGATGAGCGGCACACGGCCCGCCAGCCAGTCCCGGTGCAGACGGGGCAGGGCGAAGCCCGCGCAATGGGCGGCCAACAACAGGTGCGCGCCGTTCAGAAAGGGAGCCTGCGGCGGCACCAGCCGCAACTGGATGGGCCAGGTGGGCAGTTCCACCCGCAATGCTGCGTCCGTGGCTGCGGCGGCGGGCCCGGCCAGAGGGCGCAGGCTGCGCGCCGCGCTGCCGGGGCAGCCGCCCGCCGGGCGCGGTTGCGCGGCTCGCTCCGCGCCGTCCGGGGATTCGCGCCGGGCCTTGGCCGCCAGAGCCGCTTTTTCGTCAAATTCCGGAGCCTCGCGTGTGGTCAGGGTCAGCGCGCCCTGTGGGCAGTTCAGACAGGCGCCCAGGCCGTCGCAGAATACTTCGCTGATTAGCCGGGCCTTGCCGTCAATGACAGCCAGCGCGCCCTCGGCGCAGTCCAGCACGCATTGACCGCAGCCGTTGCATTTTGCTTCGTCGATTTCAATAATAGGCCGTTCCATGTGGTTTCCTTATACCAATGTCATATCAATTCCGGCAATTGCGCCGGTGTGGTTACCAGATGCCGCGCGCCCGCGGCGCGCACTTCCTCCAGGCCGCGAAATCCCCAGGCCACGCCCACGGAAACCATGCCCGCATTGCGCGCCGTGAGCATGTCCACGTCACTGTCGCCCACGTAAAAACACTGCCCGGCCTCCAGGCCCAGTTTGGCCAGCATGGCCCTGGGGGCTGCGGGATCGGGCTTGAGCGGGGTTCCGGACCGCCCGCCGCGCACGTCGGCAAAGGGGATTTGCGGGAAATAATGGCTGACCAGCGTCCGCGTGAGATCATCGGGTTTATTGGAGAGTACGGCAAGCGTCAGGCCGCGCCGGGCCAGTTCCGCCAAAGCCTCGGGCATGCCGTCATACGGGCGGGTGCGCTCGCGCATATGTTGCCCGTACCAGAGACGGGCCTCGTCCACCAGCGCGTCGAGCGCCTCGGGCGCGAGATCGCGCAACGCCGCCGGGGGCAGCGCGCTGCGCACCAGACGGCCGAAGCCGTTGCCCACCATGCGGCGGTAGGCCGCCAGAGGATGGGCGGGATGGCCGTGGGAGGCCAGAACCGCGTTGCAGGCCCGGCCGATGTCTTCAAGGGTGTCCAGCAGAGTGCCGTCCAGATCAAAAATGAAAGCCTTCATATGTCCGCTCCGGAGCGGCGGAATCCGCTCGTAGACTTACCATCACAGTATAGCTGAAAACCGTTATAAACCCAAGCCCGCATCCGGGGCCGTTCCGGCTTTGCGGTGTTTGGCCCCTCCGGCCTTCTGGACAGGGCCGGAACGCCTTGTTACAGTTCAAATGTATTCGGCCGCGGCATACCGCCCGTGCCGGCCCGTTACGGGAGGAAACAATGCCAAGACATGTATTGACCATCAAGGATCTGGGCGAAAGCGCCTGCTGGCTGCTGGTGCAGCAGGCCATCGGCATCCCGGACGCCAAATTGCGCACCGACTTCATGACCGAACGGGTGGCGGTGCTGATTTTTGCTCAACATTCCCTGCCCGAACGGCTCTGCGTGACGGCGGCCGTGCGCCAGATGGGCGGCTTCACGGTGTACGAGGGCGAGCAGCAAGGCGCGTGGCGCGTGGAGCTCAACGAGTATCAGGAACATCTGATGCCGATTTTCGGTTATTATATGGACTGCCTGTACGCCTACGGCCTGCCGGTGAGCACTTGGGACATGCGTGCCGCCAACGTGAATTTTCCGGTGATCAACGCGGGCAGCCCGGATGCGCATCCGGCCCATGCCCTGGCCGACATCGCCTGCATGCTGCGGTCGTCGCGCTATCTGCAGGGCGTCACCGCCGGCTGGCTGGGCTGCGCCAACGGCACGCTTCATTCGATCATTGAGGCCACGGCCTGGTTCCCCTTCAGCCTGCGTGTGGCCCTGCCCCCGCATCTGGACCCGGCCCCGCTTCAGGCCATGGTGGACCGCCTGCAAACCCCGGTGACGTTTGTGGATACGCCCGAAGAGGCGGTGAAAGGCGCCAATTTCGTCTTTGCCGGTTGCCGGGGCGGCATGAGCACTGAAGATATCGGTCCTTGGCGGCTCGACGCCGAACTGATGGGCAAGGCCGATCCTGAGGCGCGCCTTCTACTTAGCGCTTCGCCGGTGGAGGCCATTCCCGTGGACCAGAAGGTGCTTTCCAGCCCGGCATCCCAACTGGTGCGCCAGTCCGAGTACCGTTTGCGCGTGCACAAGCGGATTCTGCACTGGGTGTTCCAGGATGGCGAAAGCCCCGCGTAACGGATCCGCCATGTCCGAATCTTTCCAGCAAAGCGCGGCCAAGGCCGCGCTTTCCCATGCGCCCCATTGCAGTTCCGGCGGACGGCTCGCAACGAACCAGGCCCCCGGCGCGGGAGAGGTCAATGATTTTCTGCGGACCTTCTGCGCCGCCTTGCTGGGCTTGGGCGCGCAGACCGCGCGCGTGGACCGTAACGCCGCGCGCATTGCCGGGGCCTTCGGCTTTGCGGTGGATCTGGCGGTCTTTCCCAAACACCTGATGCTCTCTGTCACCTCGGCGGACGGGCGGGAACGCCGCACGTCGGTGGGGTCCATCAAGGCCGGAGCGCCGGATTTCCGGAAAGTGGCGAGTCTGAACGCGTTGGGCTGGAGCATTGTGGATGAGCGCCTGAGCCTGGAGGAAGCACGGAGGCGTCTCAACGCCATTCTGAGCGGGCAGTCCTACCATCCGGCCTGTGTGCGTCTCATGGTGGCCTGCGCCAATGCCGCCTTCTGCCGTTTGTTTGAGGGCGACGCCACGGCCATGGCTCTGGTGTTCGCGGCCACCCTGGCGGGTTTCTATCTGCGCCAGCTTCTGGTGCGCTGGCGGGTGGACGGCAAGATCGTGTTTTTTTGCTGCGCCTTCGGCGCTTCCCTGCTGGCCGCGCCGGGCGTGCTCTTTCACTGGGGCTCAACGCCGCAGACCGGCCTGGCGGCCAGTGTGCTCTTTCTGATTCCCGGCATTCCACTGATCAACGCCATGCTGGACATTATGGACGGGCATGTGCTGATGGGTTTCTCCCGGGCCGTGCAGGCCAGCATTCTGATCGTCTGCATCGCTCTCGGTCTGGCCCTGACCATGGCCCTGCTGGGGGTGAGTTCGCTGTGATTCTTCTGACGGCAATAGCCGCCGACGGTTTTTTCGCGGCGGTGGCGGCCATGGGATTC
Organism: Desulfovibrio porci; assembly: GCF_009696265.1. Taxonomy (NCBI): domain Bacteria; kingdom Pseudomonadati; phylum Thermodesulfobacteriota; class Desulfovibrionia; order Desulfovibrionales; family Desulfovibrionaceae; genus Desulfovibrio; species Desulfovibrio porci. The sequence goes on along the minus strand of NZ_VUMH01000001.1, from coordinate 162,360 downwards.
GCCGTCATTTCCAATCCGCCCAAAAAGGTTCTGCTCATGGCCGGGGTGCTCGCCGCCGTGGGGCATATGAGTCGCTTTGCGTTGCTGCGGGAAGGCGTGGGCATTGCCAGCGCCTCGCTCTGCGCGGCTTTGCTGATTTCGCTGTGCAGCATGCCCTGTGCCCGGCGCTGGCATATCCCGGCGGAGATGTTCGCCTTTCCCGCGCTGCTGCCCATGATTCCGGGCATGTTCGCCTACAAGACCATATTGGCCACCATGCAGTTTCTGGGCGCAACGGCCATGTCCCTGCGCCAGGAACTGCTGGTGGATATTGTCTACAACGGCCTGACCGCCTTTTTCATCATGTGCGCTCTGGTCATCGGGGCCGTGCTGCCCCTGCTGGCTTTTCACCGGGAATCACCCCTGGTCAGGGGCATCAGGAAGCTGCGGCGGAGGGGAAGCACGGAAGGGTAGGATTTGTCGAATGAGTTGAGTGGGGCTTGCCGTACGGCAAAGCCCCGCCGCCAAGCGTCAGGCCTAGGCTCAGCCCTCATAATCCGCCTGCTGCAAAGCAGCCTTTTCCCATACAGCGGCGTTGCAAAGCAGAAATTGACCTTGCAGTATGCCAATACAGCTTCAGCCCATTCTTGCTTTGCGCCTTGCTGCCTGAAAAAATGCAGCTTTGCGCGGTCGGCGGTTTAATGATGACTGAACCTAGTCCGCCAGAATTTCGAATTCCTCCAGCTTGTCCCACACGGCGCTGACCACCAGCGCCATCACAGCGGCCAGACGCGCCTGGACGCGCATGTCTTGCGCCAGTTGCGGGGCAAGTTCAGGTGCGGCGTCGGCCAGGCGTCGGCAGAAGAGGGGCGGGCAACCGGCCTGTTCGCCGTGCCCCAGCAATGCCATGTAGGAGGCAAAAGGACCGTCCACAAAGTCGGCCTGGGCCGGTGGGGCCTCTGGAGCGACGCGGCCGTCCGGCGCGTCCGCTTCCGCCGCGCGCAACAGGTGGCCGGTCTGCCGCAGATAGCCCACCAGCACGCTGTTGGGGGCGTGCTGCATGAGTCCGGCCGTGACCGCGGCATGGACAAAGGCCCGCCATTCGGCGCAAAGCCGGGTCCGCTCCGAGCCGTGGATGAAAACGGAAGGCAGCCCGGCGTTTTCGGCCAGACGCAGAATGTCGGCTGTTTTGCTGTTGAGCTGAAAGAGAATGCAGGCCGCTTCAATGCCCTGAGCCGCGCCGAGTTGTTTTCTGGACATCAGGCCTCCGTGTGGTCCGGCCCGGTATGGGGCGCGCCGTTGCTGTCCGTTTGCCGCGCTTCCCGGTACGCCGCGTACCCGGCGGCGCGCAGGCGGCAGGCCGGGCAGAGGCCGCAGCCGTAGCCCCACTCGTGGCGCTGCCCGCGTTCGCCCGCGTAGCAGGTATGGCTCTCCTCCAGAATCAGGTCCACCAGGGCCGGGCCGCCCAGTTCTTCGGCCAGTTCCCAGGCTCCACGCTTGCTCAGCCACATCAACGGCGTGTGCAGGACAAAGCGGCTGTCCATGCCCAGATTGAGCGCCACCTGCATGGCCTTGACGCTGTCGTCGCGGCAGTCCGGATAGCCGGAAAAATCGCTCTGGCAGACGCCCAGTACCAGATGGCGGATATCCTTGGCATAGGCCCAGACGGCGGCGTGCAGGATGAACAGCAGGTTGCGGCCCGGCACAAAGGTGGTGGGCAGACCGCCCGGCCCGTCGGCGGCGATGGGCGTGTCGGAAGTCAGGGCCGTGTCGGCCAGCTGGCGGAAAATATCCACATCCAGCAAAGTATCCGGTCCCAGACGGGAAGCCCAGAGCGGATCAAGCCCGGCCAGGCCCGCGCGCAGGCGCTGGCGGCAGGTCAGTTCCACGCTGTGGCGCTGGCCGTAGTCAAAGCCGAGGGTCAGAACGCGCTGGAAGCGGCTCAGCGCCCAGGCCAGGCAGGTGGCGGAATCCTGCCCGCCGGAAAAGATGACCAGAGCCTGCTCTTGCCCGAGGAGAGCGGCGGAAGGGACGGCGGCGCTCATGGCTGCGCGGGCCAGAACTGGCAGACCCGGGCCGGGGCGTAACCGGCCAGAAAGGCGTCCATCAGGGTGCCGAAATAGACCCGGTTACGGGGTTTGATGTGCTGGGCGTCCGGACAGTCCGCCGGGAAGAAGCGCAGGGAATCGCGGTTGCCCGTGTAGTTCAGGTGGGCCAGCGGCAGGGAGAGCAGATAGGCCCAAAGGCCGCGCCGTTCGTTGATAGCCTGTTCCTGCAGGGCGCGCAGACGCTCCTGCAGATGCGGATTCTGGTCTTGGTGCGGATAGTAAAAAGCCGCGCCACGCTCGATCATCAGGTCGCTCAGGGAACGGCCGTCTTCCAGGCGCACGTCGGCCACGATGCGGCCGTAGCGGTCCTTGCTCTTGACCCCGGCCGCGAACAGGCAGACTTTTTGCCCCTTGGCCAGGGCGTCCAGTTCCTGCCGGGCTTCGCGGGCGTAATACTGGGGCTTGCTGTTGTCCCGGCCCGTTTCCGGCGTGTCGATGCCCGCCAGACGCACCACGCGCCGGTCCGTGAGCTTGAGCGTGTCGCCGTCAAAACAGCGGGCCACCACGCCCTCGGGCTGGGGCAGGGGCTCTTGCTCCGCCCGAACCGCCGCAGGCAGCAGACAGCAGAACAAAATGAGCAGAGCGGCTTTCGCCGTCTGACGAGACCATTTGCTGTTGGTGAAGATTGCCGTACACGCAGCCATGTTATTTTCCTGTGCCGTCTTAACTAAGACAAATGGCATTCGAGAAATTTTTGTCGCTGGCACGGCAGGCAAGCGGCCCGGCGCGGGCGCGTAGCTGTCTACGTAACCAAGCCGGGCCGCGCCGCCTAACACAGCCAGCGGCAAAAAGAATCAAATGCCGTCAGTTTTCGTAGTAGGAACGTAGCGGCTGACTCCTTACCGGATGCCGCAGCTTGCGCAACGCCTTGGCCTCGATCTGGCGAATGCGTTCGCGCGTCACGTTAAAGAGCTTGCCCACTTCCTCAAGGGTGTGATCGCTTTTTTCAGCAATGCCGAAGCGCTTGCGCAGCACCTGCTCCTCGCGCGGGGTCAGGTCGGCCAGCACGGCGGCCAACTGCTCGGAAAGCTTGGTGTTGATGACTTCCTCGGCCGGGGCCACGGCCTTCTTGTCCTCAATGAAATCGCCCAGGCTGGAGTCTTCCTCATCGCCAATGGGCGTTTCCAGTGAGATGGGTTCCTTGGCGATCTTGAGCACTTTCTTGACCTTTTCCACCGGGTATTCCATGCGCTCGGCGATTTCCTCGGGCGTGGGATCGCGCCCCAGCTCCTGCACCAGATAGCGCGAAGTGCGGATCAGCTTGTTGATGGTTTCGATCATGTGCACGGGAATACGGATGGTGCGGGCCTGGTCCGCGATGGCCCGGGTGATGGCCTGACGGATCCACCATGTGGCGTAGGTGGAGAACTTGTAGCCGCGCTGGTACTCGAATTTGTCCACGGCTTTCATCAGGCCGATGTTGCCCTCCTGGATCAGGTCCAGGAATTGCAGGCCGCGGTTGGTGTATTTTTTGGCAATGGAAACCACCAGACGCAGGTTGGAGCGGATCAGCTCCTGCTTGGCGCGCATGGCGGCGGTATTGCCGCGCTTGATGCGCCAGAGCACTTCTTCCAGGTCGCCCACGTTGTGGCAGCATTTTTCCTGGAGGCGCTTGAGGATTTCGATCTTGCCGATGATCATTTCCTTGAAGGAAAAGAGCTCGTCCACGCTGAGCTTGAGATCGCGGGCCGCTTCGGCGGGGTTGACCTCGCGTTTTTCCAGACCGTCGAACATGGCCTGGATTTCCGCCTGGGTGCGGCCCGTGGACAGGATATAGGCCGAGAGATCGCGCTGGCAGTTGTGCATCTGCCGCACGTAATCCTCCACCGTTTCGATGATCCGATCAATGAGGGTCTTTTCCAGCTTGATGTCGCGCAGGCGGGTGACGATTTCCTCTTTGAAGCCGATGATTTCCTTCTGGGTGGCCGTGACCCGCCGTTCCAAGGTGCAACAGTCGTCCAGCTTCCTGTAGATCTTGCGTTTTTTCTTGAAGACCTGCTTGATTTCGTCCAGCAGCAGGATGACCCGCGAGCGCTGGTTCATTTCATCTTCGCTGGGGTCGTCCTCTTCAATGGTTTTAACCACATCCTTGAGCTTGATGCGGTTCTGGCGCAGATCCTCGCCCACATTGATGAGTTCTTCCACGGCCACGGGCACTTCCACCAGGGCGTAGAGCACGTCCTGTTCGCCCATTTCGATCTTTTTGGCGATGACCACTTCGCCGTCGCGGTCCAGCAGGGGCACGGCGCCCATTTCGCGCAGATACATGCGCACGGGGTCGGTGCTGCGGGAGGAGTAGTCGGCTGATTCCTCGTCTTCGGCCAGATCCAGCGCGCCTTCGGACACCTCGTCGTCGTTTTCGGCGGCAGTGGCGGAAATTTTTTTGCCGTCCTTCTCGGAATCCACAATGACGATTTCCAGCTGCTCAAAAATGCCGATAATTTCTTCAAACTGCTCGGGCGTGCTCATTTCCACGGGCAGAGCTTTGTTGACCTCTTCAAAGGTCAGAAAGCCGGTGCCTTTGCCCTTGGCAATAAGCGATTGTATTTGCTGGATATCTTTAAGATTACTCATGCCCTTTCTCCAAGGTTTCCTGCAGTGCGCGAAGATAATCCAAATCAGCCGCAAAGTCACCTGTGCCGGTATTCTCGCGTAAGGCTGCGGAAACAGATGATTTTTGCGCCGAGGCGTAATAAGCGTCCAGGTCGCGGCGCAAAAATTCCAGTTCGTTGTCGCCGCTGTCGCGGGGCGCGGCCTCAGCTCCCCGGCAGTGGTTCCAGAAGTTTTTTTCGCGTTGATCCAGATGGTAGGAGCTTTCTTCCCCCAGTTCCTCAATCTTGTCCCAGAGCCGCCGGGCGATAGGCGACTGGATGGCCAGATCCGCGCCCAGAGCGCGGAGGTCGTCCAGGCGTTCGGGATAGCGCACTGCGTACATCATGATCTGGCGGTCGCGCATGTTCTGCCGGGCGAGGCTGGGTTTGGCCGTCTGCTCCGGGGCGCGGCCCCGGCTGTCCTGCTGTTTCTGGCTGTGCCAGGCGGCCAGGCCCTGGCGCAGCTCGTTTTCCGAAAGTTGCAGATGCCCGGCCAGCCGCGATACATAGGGGCTGACCAGTTCCGGCAATTCCACCTGGCGCAGAAAGTTGCGCGCCCATTCCACGGTTTCGCGCGGGGCCAGGGCCTTGAGCACATCCACGCAGAAGCGCAGGCCGTCCGGCGCCTTGGCCTGCAAATCCTCAAAGGCCTCGGGTCCGGCACCGCGCAGCAGGCTGTCGATGTCTTCTCCTTCGGGCATCAGCACCACGTTGCAGGCCAGACCGCGCGTAAGCAGCATTTCGCAGGAGCGCAGGGCGGCCTTGCGCCCGGCGCGGTCCCCGTCGAAAAGCAGCACCATCTGGGAGGCGAAACCCGAAAGACGCTTGATCTGCTCCGGGGTCAGCGCCGTGCCCAGCACGCCCACGGCGTTGTCGTAGCCGAACTGGTGCAGGGTGAGCACGTCCATGTAGCCCTCGGTGAGCAGGGCGCGGCCCTTGGTGGTGATGCCGCGCCTTGCCTGGGCCAGGCCGTAGAGATGCTCGCCTTTCTTGTACAGGGGGGTGTCCGAGCTGTTGATGTACTTGGCCTCGTCCTCTCCGGCGATGATCCGCCCGCCGAAGGCGATGATCTGGTTGGACAGGCTCTTGATGGGAAAGATCAGCCGCCCCCGGAAGCGGTCATAGGCCCGGCCGTTGCCGGACTGGCCCAGCAGGCCCGCCTCCACGGCCAGGCGGGCGTCAAAACCCGCGCGACGCAGGGCGTCGGCCAGGGATTGCCACTCACGCCGCGCCCAGCCCAGGCCGAAGCGCCGCACAATATCTTCGCTCAGGCCGCGCCGTTCGATATACTCCCGGCATTCGGCGGCTTCCGGGCTTTGCAGGGCCGCGCTGAAATGCCCGGCGGCCAGTTCGTACATGCGCAGCATCTGCTGGCGGCTGGAGCGGCGTTCCCGCTCCTCGCCCTGGTTGCCGACGTTGCCGCGCCCGCGTTCAATGGTGATGCCCGCCTCGGCGGCCAGCTGTTCCAGGCTTTCCTTGAAATCCAGGCCGTTGATCCGGCCGTAGAAATCAAAGATGTCCCCGGAAGCGTGGCAGCCGAAGCAGTAAAACATGCCCTGTTCCTCATTGACGGAAAAGGAGGGCTTGGTCTCCTGATGGAAGGGGCAGGGCGCCACCCAGCGCGGGCCGTTGCGCTTGAGCTCCACATAGCGGCGCACGAGGTCCACAATGTTCAGGCGCTCTTTGATGGCGCGGATGGCGTCTTTGGATTGCATGCGGCAACGGCCCCTGTTTGCTCTGACAACTCGATTTGTTCCCTTGCGCGTCTGCAAGATTTTTTCTGTTCGCGGGCAAGGAAACGGCTTGGTCGGGGGGGAGTGGACTTTTCCCGTCCACGGCCGGGATATAAAACGACGTTGATGCGGCCCTCGACAAAGGGGCCGCCGCGTGCCGACTAACGAAACGTCACAATAGTCATGCCATCGCCGCCGCGATCTTCCGGGGCCAGCGTGAACTGATCCACGGCCGGAAAGCCGCGCAGAAATTCGTGGACCTCGCGGCGCAACGCGCCCGTGCCGCGCCCGTGCACGATTTCCACCTCTGAAAAACCGGCCAGCAAGGCCTTGTCCAGAAAGCGCTCCACCTCGGCCAGCGCCTGGTCCGCGCGCATGCCGCGCAAATCCAGCCGCAGGGAGGCAATGTCGTCGCCGCGCTTCACGGCGGCGCGCGGCGCTACGGGCTGGGCGGGCTTGCCGCCGCTTTCGCGCAGATCCTTCATCTCGGCCCAGAGGTTCACGCCGTTCATGTCCAGCCGCACACGGCCCCGGCGTTCGTCCACGTCCGTGATCACGCCGCGCTTGTTGAAAACGCTGTGCAGCACGCTCTGGCCCGGCGCAAACTGTTGCGGCCGGGGCAGCACGGACTGTTCCTCCGGTTCCGCCGCCGGAGCCAGGGAGGCGCGCAGACGGGACATTTCCTTCAGCGCCTGTTTGGACGTGGCCCGGCCTTCCTTCCAGGCCCGCATCAGTTCAGCGGCCTTGCCGCGCACTTCCTCATGCAGGCGCAGGCGTTCCTTTTCCAGGCGTTCACGGCTCTGCTGCGCGGCATGGCGGGCCTTTTCCTGTTCCGCGCGCAGCGTGGTCAGTTCTTCTTCGCGTTTGGCGGCCAGATCGTTGAGGCGACCCAACAGAGCTGTGGCGTCCTGACCGTCCTGCAACAGATAGTGCTCGGCCCGGCGCACAATGGCTTCGGGCAGGCCGTGCTCCCGCGCCACGTCCAAGGCCTGGCTGGCCCCCACCTGATCATAGGCCAGCTTGAACAGCGGCTTTTTGGTGGCCGGATCAAACAACATGGACGCCGCTCTGGCCCCTTCGCGGGTCAGGGCGTAGGACTTGAGTGCCGGAAAATGCGTTGCCGCCAGTACAAAGGTATGTTTGTCCAGCAATTCGTCAAGGACCGCCTGAGCCAAGGCCGCGCCCTGAGCCGGATCCGTACCCGCGCCGAATTCGTCCAGCAGCACCAGGCCGTGCTGGTCCAGATGCTTCCAGGCCTTGGCCAGATGGTCGATCTGGGCCGTGAACGTGGAAACATTGTCGTCCAGACTCTGCTCGTCGCCGATAAAGGCGTCCATGCGGCTGAACCAGGGCAGATGCGAACCCTTGCCCGCCGGAACGGGCAGGCCGCTGAGGGTCATGGCCACCATGAGGCCCAGGGTTTTCAGGCAGACGGTCTTGCCGCCCGCGTTGCCGCCGGTGATGACCAGCGCCCGTTCGCCGGGACGCAGCAGAATGTCCAGAGGACGGACCGGCGGGATGGAGGCGCTTGCGCCCTCGGGCCGCCGGGCGGCCCTGGCCGCGCCTTGCTCCGCGTCCGCGTTCCTGCTCCGGGCCAGGGCCAGCAGCGGATGACGGGCCTCCAGCAGGCTGATGCCTTCCTCCACCGGGGAGAGGCTGATGCAGCGGCCGTCAAAAAGGTCGGCCAGACGGCGCTTGGCCTGCAGTACGTCCAGTTGGGACAGCAGGTCCAGGGCGGCCCAGGCTCCGGGCAGTTCGGCGTTGAGCAAATCGCGCAGATAGGCCAGCACCTTCTGCTCTTCCTCGCGCTCCTCGTGCTTGAGTTCCTGAAGGCGGTTGTTGATCTCCACCAGGAACATGGGCTCGAAATAGCAGGTTTCGCCGGTCTGGGACCAGTCGTGGATGATGCCCTGCATGCGGCCCTTGAAATTGGCCTTGAGTGGCAGCACGTAGCGGTCCGAGGACAAGGTCATGAACTCGTCCTGTAAATAGGGCAGCATATTGTATTGCAGGGCGAAATCTTTGACCTTGCGCATGCAGCTCTGGTGCAGGCGGCGCAGTTCGCCGCGCAGGCGGTACAGCTCCGGCGAGCTTTCGTCCCTGATCAGGCCGTCGTCGGAAATGCAGCGGTTCAGGGCCGCCGTGAGCTGCACGGGCAGAGGGGCGGCCTGGGCCAGTTCGAGCAGATGCGGCCAGTGGCGGGGAGCGTCGGGCGTGTCGATGGCCGTATGGGCGCTTTGGGCCAGGCGCAGCACTTCGCGCAGAGCCCAGAAGGCGTCGGCGTCGGGCCGGGACTGCGGGCGTTCCGCGGCGCGCAGCAGGCCGCCCACATCGGGAAAGGCCGTCAGGCTGAAGCCCTTGCCGCCGTCGCCCACGGGCCGGGCGGCCCAGACGGCGGCCTCCTCATAGAGGCGGGCGGCCAGGGTCACGGCTTCGCCGTCCGGCAGGGGGGCGACGGTCAGAGCGGCTTCTCGTCCCACGCCCGAGCAGCAGAGCCCGGCCAGATGTTCCGTGATCTTACCGAATTCGAGGGCGTGGAGGGTGCGATTGTGGATCATTGGAGCTGCCTCAAAAAAGTTCTTTTGCCATCCGGCCGCATCGTCCATGCTGTCTTTATCCGCACGCCTCACAAGTTCGACTGCGGCTAAAGCTCCTTCGTCACAACGGCTGAAGCGAGTGCTGTCAAAGGGGCTCCCTCCGTGACGAGCGTGTTTTCCTTGCGGGAAGAACAAATCGCCGCTTTTGCGTCAATCCCCTGAAAAACAGGGAAAGGCGCGGCCGAGGGAGCGCTTTGCGGCAGGGCTCGTCAAATGGCAAAATCCCGTACCTCTAGAGCAGAATAACGTTAAGAATGTAGATCCTTAACATTTGAAGCCGTCCGCTTCGGCGCTTGCCGGTGCGGAAAATGCGCTTCGCTTTCGTGGCTGGCGGATGCTCTCGCTGCCGCCAGAGCAGTTTAACTTTAAGATTGCTCTATTGCGCAAGGCGTTGCTTGACCGCCTCAGAGAGAGCCTTGCCGTCCACCCGCCCCTTGTAGGAACCCATGATGGCCGAGATGACCCGGCCCATGTCCTTGGGGCCGGCGGCCTGGAGCTCGGCCACGGTGGTTTCGATTACCGCTGTCAGTTCTTCCGGGCTGAGCGCCTTGGGCAGATATTCCTGCAAAATTTTCAGTTCTGCGGCTTCCTTGTCGGCCAGATCGGCCCGATTGGCCGCTCTGTACTGTTCAATGGAATCCTGGCGCTGCTTGCCTTCCTTGATGATGACGTCCAGCATTTCCTCGTCGGAAAGGCTGCCGCCGGGCCGCCGGAGGTCCACCAGTCTGTTTTTGACCGCGGTTTTCAGCAGCCGCAACACGGTCAGGCGCACGGCGTCCTTGGCTTTGTAGGCCTGGATGTATTCTTTTTCGATTTGTTCAAATAAGCTCATGGCAGTGGCGGGGTGGAAGGGTGGAAAAGAAGCGGAAACTGCGGGAAACCCCATTGGGATTTCCCGCAGTGTCTGTCCGGAATACGTGAACGGCCTGGGGATGACAGAACCGCGCCGCGCAACGCGCGGAAAGACGCGTTGCGGGAGTGGGCCTAGGCCATGTTCATTTTTCTGATTTTCTTCATCAGCCGCTTACGGGCAGCGGCCTTCTTCTTTTTGCGCATGACGCTGGGCTTTTCATAGTGCTGGCGTTTCTTCATTTCAGAAAGAATGCCGGCCTTCTCCACCTGCTTTTTGAAACGGCGCAAAGCGATGTCAAAGTTATAATCGTCGTCGTTGAGAAAAACTCCGGGCAAGAACATCACCCCCTTCGGCGGGCAGGCCGGGCTTCAAAAAGCGCGACGCTGCAAAATATGAAAGATGTATATAGCGCGCGCTTGAGAAAAAAGCAAGCGCTATGATCCGGAAAAGCATGTTTTTCCTTTGGCGGCGGGCCATGCCGTTTTCTGCAATTGAACAGACTTCAACACGTCGTCCGAGAGCCTTTCCATCATAAAAAGCTCGGACAACCGTGGGCGCAGGGAGTTGCCGTGAACGCCTGACCCGTAGGGCAACGCAGCATCCGCGTTGGAGCGTTTCAACTTCGGGAGGCTCCAATGCCGCGCACCGTGTAACGCGCCGCATTGTTGCTGTCGGTGTCCGCAACTCGCACCGCCGGATGGATATGCTTCTGAGAGGCTGTCTTAGGAACGCGAAACGGCGTGAATACAGCGAAACGACCGGAGACAGCTTGAAGGGCTGTCCCCGGTCGCAAAAAACATGAGGAAACCGGCAGCAACAATATTCGTGTTCCCCGGCTGAATGAACCTTTGAAAGGAATTGCTTTTCAAAGGCAATCTTGTTCCGGGCGACCGTACCTTGCCCGGGACAAGAGCAAAACGTAAATACAATGCTTTTGCGCTCTTGCCGCTCGAAGGACGCGAAGCCCGCCCCTGTCAGACAAGCCCCGGACCTTGCGGACACGGGCAGCAAAGCACGCACGGAAGCAAGCGCACATCAAACTTTGCGAATGTGACTTCCCAAAGTTGTTCTGCCCTAGTTCAGGGCGTCTTTAAGCATTTTGCCGGGACGGAACTTGACCATCTTGCAGGCGGGGATGGTCAGGGTGGCGCCGGTGCGCGGATTGCGGCCCTGGCGGGCGTTGCGGCTTTCCACGGCGAAGGTGCCGAAGCCGGTGAGGGTCAGTTTGGCTTCCTTGCTCAGCGAGTCTTCCACGGAAGCCAGAAAAGCGTTGAGGGCGCGTTCGGCGGCGGCCTTGGTCAGATTGGCCTTGGCGGCGATTTTTTCAACCAGATCAGCTTTAGTCATCAGCATATCCTCCTGAAGATTTGCCAAGAGATATCACGCGCCGGACTCCCCAAGTCCGTAGTGTAAAACCACCGCGCAATACCATTATGATAGCGGGCTTAACTCAACCTCTTTTGGCCCGGATTGTCAAGATTCGGCGGCAAAAAAGCGGCAAGACGCTGAAAATCGTCCTTGCCCAGAGCTTCGGGCCGCAGATTGGGGGCCAGTCCCGTCCGCTCCAGGGCCGTTTCCAGCTCCGGCAGGCCCGCGCGGCGGAAGATGCCGCCCAGCTGTTTGCGGCGCTGCTGAAAACAGATCCGCAGCAGACGGGACAGGGCTTCGGGGCGGGCGGGCAGAGCCTCGGGCGGCAGCGGCTCAAAGGACAGCACGGCGGAATCCACCTTGGGCGGCGGGCTGAACGCGCCGGGTCCCACCACAAATTCCAGGCGTGGCCGGGTGTAGCTCTGCACCCAGACCGAGAGCGCGCCGTAATGGCCGTTGCCGGGCGCGGCGGCCAGACGCTGTCCCACTTCCTTCTGGACCATGAACACGGCCCGGTTCAGGCCCCGGGCCCGGGACACAATGTCCCAGATCAGGGGCGAGGCCACGTTATAGGGCAGGTTGCCGATGATTTTCCAGGGGCGCTGCGGGCCCACGCGCCGCCAGTCAAAGCGCAGGGCGTCCGTCAGCACGGCCTGGGTGCGCGGCCCGGCCAGACGTTGCCGCTCCGCCGCCCAGTGGCGGTCTTTTTCCAACAGCAGCAGGCAGGCATGCGGCCCGTCCTCCAGCGCTCTGGTCAGCGCGCCGGGGCCGGGGCCGATTTCCAGCACGCGGTCTTCAGGGCGGGGCAGCAGCAGGGAGGCGATGCGCGTACAGATCTCTTCCCGGCGCAGAAAGTGCTGGCCCAAGCTTTTCTTGGCGCGGGGAGCGGGCAGGCTGTTTTTCAGAGATGCGGGCATAGGGGCCTCAGGGCAGGTCAAAGCGGTCAAAGGCCAGCATCAGCCCGGCCCGGCCTTGCGTGGCCGAGCGCAGTGAGGTGGAAAAGCCGAACAGGCGGCGCAGAGGAGCCGTGCCGCGCAACAGCTTGCGCCCGGCGTGGTCCTCCAGGTCTTCCACCTTGCCGCCGGCGGTATTGAACAGGCTGATGGCCGGGCCCAGAAAGTCCTCGGGCACGTTGATTTCCACCTTCATAATGGGTTCCAGAGCCACGGGCGCGGCCTTGGACAGGGCCTCGCGCAGGGCCTGCCCGGCGGCCATGTGACAGCCCGGCGCGGTGGTCAGGCCTTCGCGCCGCTCCACATCGGTCAGGGTCACGGCCACGTCCACCACCGGCCAGCCGGTCAGTTCGCCGCTTTGCAGGCCGTCGCGCACGCCGTCCAGGGCGGCCTGGAGCAGGGCCGGGGGCAGAAGCTTGCGGGCTTCCTGCGGGTCCGCGGGCAGGAAGTCGCCCACGCTCACCTGATTGCCCGCGTGCCGGGGCAGGGGGGCCACGCGCAGGGAGACGGCGCCCTGATGGCGCTCCTTGCCCAGCTCCCTGTCAAAAACGGCCTCGGCCTCAGCCTCTTTGCGCACTGTTTCGCGCAGCACCACTTGCGGCTGACCGGCGCGCGGGCTGATGCCGTATTCGCGGCGCATGCGCTCCAGCAACACGTCCAGATGCAGTTCTCCCATGCCGGAAACCATGCGCGTGCCCGAGTCGTCGTCCAGGCTGACCTGAATGGTGGGGTCTTCCTCCACATAGCGGGCCAGGGCTTCGTCCAGGGTTTTGCCCTCGTCGGCGTTGCGCGGCTCCAGAGCCAGGGTGAGCACCGGCGCGTAGGACTCGATGGATTCCAGCATGACTTCGCGGCCCCGCGCGGCGTAGGTTTCGCCGGTATGGGCCGCACGCAGGCCCACCACCGCCGCGATTTCTCCGGCCGAGGCCGATTCAAGCTGTTCGCGGCGGTCGGCGTGCAGGCGGAAGATGCGGCCCACGCGGTCGTCGCTCTTTTGCGCCACGTTGCGCAGGGAATCGCCTTCCTTGATCCGCCCGGCGTAAAGGCGCAGAAAGGAGAGTTTGCGCCCGTTCTCCATCAGCACCTTGAAGACCAGGGCCACGGGCGGCGCGTCCGGGTCCGGTTCGACCATTTCTTCCCGGCCTTCGGCGTCGCGGCCCACGGGCGCGGCCACGTCCAGAGGCGAGGGCAGGTAGTCGCAGACCGCGTCCAGCACAGGCTGCACGCCCATGTTGCGCAGGGCCGAGCCGCAGAGCACGGGCGTCAGCGCGCGGGAAAGCGTGGCCCGGCGCAGGGCGGCGCGGATGTCTTCCCGGCTGAAGGAGCCATCCATCCAGAGTTCCAGAAATTTGTCGTCGGCTTCAGCCAGTTTTTCCAGCAGGGTTTCGCGCCAGGGCGCGGCCAAGGTGGCTTCGCGCGGGCTGAAAGGCACGCGCAGCACGGTGCGGCCCTGATCCGCCGGGTCAAAGGTCAGGGTTTCGTCGCTGATCAGGTCCAGCACGCCGGAAAAGGCCTCGCCCTGGCCCAGGGGGGCAGTCACGGCCACGGCGTTGGCCTGGAGGCGGCGGCGCATGGCCTCCAGCGCTGCCTCGAAATCCGCGCCCAGCCGGTCCATCTTGTTCACAAAGGCGATCTTGGGCACCCCGAAATGCTCGGACTGCCGCCAGACCGTTTCGGACTGCGGCTCCACCCCGCCCACGGCGCAGAACACGCCCACGGCCCCGTCCAGCACGCGCAGGGAGCGCTCCACCTCAATGGTGAAATCCACATGGCCGGGCGTGTCGATGAGGTTGATCGTCTGTTCCCGCCACTGGCAGGAGGTGCAGGCCGAGGTGATGGTGATGCCGCGTTCCTGCTCCTCGGGCATGTAGTCCATGGTGGCCGCGCCGTCATGCACCTCGCCCATGCGGTGGATTTTACGGCTGTAGAAAAGCATGCGTTCGGACAGGGTGGTCTTGCCCGCGTCGATGTGGGCGATGATGCCGATGTTGCGGATGTCGCTGATTGGGGGCATGGCTGGCTCCGGCTGGCTGGCGTTATTACTGAGTGGTACGGCTTTTTCAGAACTCCCGCAAGACCGGGCGCGCGCGAACGCGCGAGCCGCGTCCGCCGTCATGGCAATCTGTTGCGCTTAATGGTCTTCTTCAATAACCAGCATGTTGTTGTCATCAAATTTCCAGGCCGGACCGTAGGCGACTTCCCAGTAATAGCCGTCCGGGTCTTGGAAATAGCCGCTGTAGCCGCCCCAGAATACTTTTTGCGGCTGCTTGGCGATCACGCCGCCGTGTTCTTTCACGCGTTTCATGAAGGCATCAACTTCCGCTTCGGACTTCAGATTGCAGGCCAGAGTGATGCCGCCGAAGCCGTCCAAGGATAGAGGCGGCGGGTTTTCCGCGTCGATATCCCTGACGAGTTCCTCAAGGGGGTACAGTTCGAGTTTTGTGCCCTGGTTGTCAAAAAAGACAACGGCGGGTTTGTCCTTTTTCTCATATGTATGAAAACCGATATTTTTATAGAAAGCCAAAGATTTTTTTATGTCCCTGACTCCGAGACAGATGAGATTAATTCTGTTCATGCCATGTCATCCTTCTCCGCTGGCGGAGCTGTTTTCCCGGTTCGTGCCGTGCTTCTTCCGCAGAAGGGACTCGGTTGTCCCATAAGGAGTACGTTTTTTTTATTCCCGCGGCAAGGAAGCGGTAAAGTGAGGCAAAGGACATGCCATTTTGAAGAGCTGTTAAAAATGAAATTCAATTTGTATATACTCTCCCCGTATCCGGCCCGCAACCCAAGGAGAGAGTATGATCAAGCGTTTCGGAAGCACCTCGGACATGATCATTCAGAGTGTCGAGGAAAACGGCGTGCAGTATTTTCTCGTCATTGACGAGAAAGGTCTTTGTCTCGCAACGCAAAAATATCTGGACAGCGATCTGGCAGATCCCAATCGCTATTCCTCGCCCCGCGTGGGCTTGCCCGCCCGTCTGGCGGCCTTACAACTGGATGCGGCTGCTCTCGCCGGCGCCAATCAGCATCGGGTGAAGAAAATCGGCGAGGGCGACGTCAAGAAGAAAATCAATCTCCTCAAGACGTCCAAATGCGGCATGAAAGCCTGAAGAGCCGTTGCGGACGCTGTGGGCCGCAAGCGACGGTTGCGCCGCCGGAGCATTCCGCGCGTTCAGCTTGGAATGCTCCGGAGCGGCCCGAACGCCAGGCGCGAAACCGTGAAAAAATCCGGCGTCAGCCCGGCGTGCAGCCAGAAACCCTCGCAGCCGGGGGAAAGGGCCAGCGATCCCACATAACGGAAGGGGCCGTGGCGGCGGGCCTTGCAGTGGCCGCGCGCGGCCTCGGGCCTGAGGTAGATGGCCGCGGGCAGGGTCGGTCGCGCGGGTTCCAGGGCCTGCTCCAGGGCGTCGCCCTGGGCGAAGGCCAGAATATCCAGATCAAAGGCGTCGGGCTCGGGCAGAATCAGGGCCGGGGCGCGGCGTTCCTCATAGCAGGGCAGGCCCAGCACCCGGGCCGCGCGCGCCACGTTGTCCAGTTCGCCCTTGTGCAGCAGAACCAGACGGCCCGGACCGGGCTGGCTTTCTTCCAGCAGGGCGCAGAGGCCGGTTTCATCCAGACAGAAGATGTCCTCCACGCCGCTGAGCTCCAGACTGACCAGTGCCGCGCGGTGGGGCGCGCCGCCCACGCAGACCGCGCCCACCAGCGGCACGTCGGCCAGAAGGGCGGGAACGCAGGCCGCCGTCAGCCGCGCCGCCGCCGCGTATTCGGGCGTAAAGGCCAGTACGGCCCAAGGCGCGGGAAAAGAGGCCGTGTGCCGCCAGAAGCCCAGATGGGGGTCCCCCCGGCTCTCGCGCAGGCAACCGGGGCTCTGGCCGAAATGCATGTGGGCTAGGGCCAGGCCGGTCTTCAGGGCGGCCCGGCAGGCGGGCGGCGTGGCCTCATAGGCCGCGGCCGCCAGATCGTCGTCCAGGCGCGCCTCTTCCGCCCATTCCGGCCAGCGCGCGGCGGGGGGGGCGTCCAGGGTCAGTTCCGGCTGTCGGGGATCGGGCATGGCGTTTTCCTCATCATTGGTTGGACGGGTAGCTGTGCCGCCATTATTAAGGAAGTGCCGGAAGCGCGCAAGCGGCGCGCTCCCGCGTGATGACGAACCCCGCTTCGCGCGGTTTGCGCCGCCAACGGCGGCAGAGGCACCGGGCGGTAAGGCACGAAAATCAGTCGCTTAACGGCGCGGCAAAGCCGCGACCTACTTCTGATTTTCGGCGCTGCCGACTTTGTCAGCAGCCTGAAGCGCGCAGCTTGCGCGCTTCCGCCTTGCGGGGCTGCCGCATCGTCATGCCCCGCTTTCCCGCGACCAGCCCGATCCGGTCAGGCCCGGTCAGGTCTGGTCGGAGGGGGCGGCGCTCATGCCTTGTCCCAATCCGCCAGCCACTGGCCGAGCTGCTCCAACTGGCGCGCCACCGAGCGCGGGCCTGTGCCGCCCGGCGTTTCGCGCCGTCGCACGGCGGCCGCGTAGTCCAGCACGGCGTAAACGTCGCTGTCGATGCGCGGCTCCAGCGCCTGCAATTCAGACAAGCTGAGATCTTCCAGACCCTTGCCCTCGCGTTCGGCGGCGGCCACGGCTTGGCCGGTGACGTGATGGGCCTCGCGGAAGGGCAGACCCTTGCCCACCAGATAATCGGCCAGTTCCGTGGCGTTGAGGAAGCCCGCCTTGCAGGCTTCGCGCATGCGCTCTGTACGGAAGGTCAGCTCTTCCAGCATGCCCGCCATGAGCCGCAGGGAGGATTCCACCGTGCGGTCCGCGTCCAGAAAGCCTTCCTTGTCTTCCTGCATGTCGCGGTTGTAGGCCAGGGGCAGGCCCTTCATGGTTGTGAGCAGGCCTGTGAGCGCGCCGTAAACCCGGCCGGTCTTGCCGCGCATCAGTTCGGCCACGTCCGGATTTTTTTTCTGCGGCATGATGGAGGAGCCCGTGGCGTAGCCGTCGGGCAGCTTCACAAAGCCGAAGGCCGGATTGGCCCAGAGAATAATCTCCTCACAGAGGCGGGAGAGGTGCATCATAATCGCGGAGCCGTCGAACAGGGCTTCCAGAACGAAATCCCGGTCGGACACGGCGTCCATGGAATTGCCGTAAATCTCGGGAAAGCCCACCTCTCCGGCCACGCTTTGCGGGTCCAGCGGATAGGTGGTTCCGGCCAGGGCCGCCGCGCCCAGCGGAGAGACGCGTACCCGTTTGAGGCTGTCCCCCAGGCGCAGGGCGTCGCGCCGGAACATCCAGGCGTAGGCCAGCAGGTGGTGGGCCAGGCTCACGGGCTGGGCGGGCTGCAAATGGGTGCAGCCAGGCAGGATGTCCTCCCGATGTTCGGCCGCGCGCTTGACCAGCACGGCGCAGAGCCCGGCGGCGCGTTGCCGCCAGACCTCCAGCCTGTCCGCCACAAAGAGGCGGAAACTCAGACCCACCTGATCATTGCGGCTGCGGCCGGTATGCAGCTTTTTGCCCACGTCGCCGGTCAGTTCGGTCAGCCGGGCTTCGATGTTCATGTGCACATCTTCCAGCTCCGGCTTCCAGGCAAAAGCGCCGGATTCGATCTCCGCGCGCACCTTGTCCAGTCCCTCCGCCAGAATCCGGGCCTCCTCGGGCGTGATGACGCCCTGACGGCCCAGCATGCGGGCGTGGGCCTGGGAAGCGCGGATGTCCTGGGCGTAGAGCGCCCGGTCGTAGGTCTGGGAATCCGTATAGCGGGCCACGGCTTCTCTGGGGCCTTCGGCAAAGCGGCCGCCCCAGCTCTGATTGGTTTTCATCGTGTGTTCCTCGTGGTTATGCAAAGGCCCCGCTCGTGCCGAAGCGGGAGCGGGGCCTTGGATGCGCATCCGGGCGGGTTATTTTCCGAGCTTGTCCTTGATGGCCGCGTACATGCCCAGGCGCAGGCCGTTGAGGCGGATGAAGCCCGCCGCGTCCTTGTGATCGTAGTCGCCGCCTTCAAAGGTGGCCAGATCCTCGGAGAAGAGCGAGTAAGGAGAGGTGCGGGCCAGGGGCCAGACGCCGCCCTTGTAGAGCTTGGCGCGCGCGGTGCCGGTGACCGTCTCCTGCGATTTGTCGAAAAAGGCCTGCATGGCCTCGCGCTCGGGCGAGAACCAGTAGCCGTTGTAGACGGCGTGGGAATAGGGCACGGCCAGCATGTCGCGGATGCCCAGCAACTCGCGGTCCATGCAGATGCCTTCCAGGTCGCGGTGCAGGGCGAAGAGCAGGGTGCCCGCCGGATTTTCGTACACGCCGCGGCACTTCATGCCCACATAGCGGTTTTCCACCATGTCGTCGCGTCCGATGCCGTGCTTGCCCGCCAGTTCGGCCAGGGTGCTGATAATGGTGTACGGCGACATTTTTTCGCCGTTGACGGAAACGGGATTGCCCGCCTCAAAGCCCACTTCGACGATTTCAGGCGCGTCGGGAGCCTGTTCCACGGGCACGCAGCGGTCGTGGCAGGTTTCGTGCGGCGCGTTGCCGGGATTTTCCAACTCGCTACCCTCAAACGAGGTGTGCAGCATGTTGGCGTCCATGCTGTAGCGCTTGGCCTCGCTGGATATGAAGATGCCATGCTTTTCGGCAAAGGCGGTCAGGGCCGTGCGGGACATGAGATCCCACTCGCGCCAGGGCGCGATGACCCGGATTTCCGGGGCTAGGGCCTTGGCGGAAAATTCGAAGCGCACCTGATCGTTGCCCTTGCCCGTGGCGCCGTGTGCGATGGCGTCGGCGCCTTCCTTGCGGGCAATGTCGATGAGGGCTTTGGTGATGCAGGGCCGGGCGATGGAGGTGCCCAGCATGTAACGGTTTTCATAGCGGGCCGCGCCGCGCATCATGGGAAAGACGAAATCGCGGGCCATTTCCTCGCGCAGATCCAGCACGTAGGCTTTGGAAGCGCCGGTTTTCAGCGCTTTTTCCTCCACGCCAGAAAGATCCTCGGGCTGGCCCAGGTCGGCGGTGACGGTGATCACTTCGCACTGGTAGGCGGTGATCAGCCATTTGAGAATTACGGATGTATCCAGCCCGCCGGAATAGGCGAGCACGACTTTTTTGATCTTCTGCATTGTAGAGCCCCCTTGTGGATTCGGGGGGTTAGTATTGCCCAAAATGCGCCGGGGCGCAAGCCCTGAAGCCGCCGGCCGCCGGGGCGCGCGTTGGGAAAAGTTTTTCCGGTTGCGTTTTTTTTTTGCTTGTCAGAGCGGAAAGATAGGTTTAGCTCTGGCTCAGACGCAATATCGCGGCGTATTTACATTTTTTCTTTTTTTAAGGAGATGATCATGTTGCAGTTTTTCGGCAGGGTTTCCCTGGCGTTGGCGGCTGTTGTGCTGGCTGCTTCCCTGGCCGTCCCGGCTCAGGCCGTGGAAGTGAAGACCAAATATTTCAGCATTGATCTGCCCGCCGACTGGACCCAGCCCCAGCCCGTGCAGGAAGCCCAGGGCGCGCTGATGGCCCTGTTCGTCAATACCAAGGACGGCACCGCCGTGACCGTCACGGTGGTGGCCAATTCCATGTCCGCCAAGGACGCGGCCACCCAGACCGTGGCCAATATGAAGAGCGGCGGCATGTCGCCCAGCGATCCCGTGGAAAAGGACGGCCTGTATGTGAGTTCGTTCAGCCAGGGGCAGGGCAAGGGCATGTCCTGGTTCGGCTCCAACGGCAAGGAATTTGCCGTGACCACGGTGCTCGGCAGCTCCCTGGACAATGGCGAGGCCCTGCTCAAAGGCCTGAAGCCGGTGGACGCCAAGCTCTTTCCCAAGTTTTAAATTCTAATTCCCGCCCCGCGCGGGGGAAGGCCTTCATAAAGCCGGACCGTACACGCGGCCCGGCTTTTTGCGGCGCGCTTCCCGTTGCGCCGCTGGACCGGAAGGCGCAAATCCGGCATCCTGCGGTTGCCCGCGCCGGAATGCCGGGCGAAATGAAATGCCAGTGAATACAGGACAGCGGATGAATTTGTTCAGCGTAAAAATGCGCGCCAGCCGGAGGACGCGGGACGGGGAAGAGCATATTTCCGGCGCGGAACGCATTGTCAGGGCCGGGGACGTCCCCGGTTTGGTGAGCGCTCTCGTGAGTCGCGCCCAGAACCACGGCAAGGGCCGTCCCGACTTCACCAACATCAAGATAGAGGCCGTGCCGGAATCCGCCTGCCTTCGCCTGCCCGCCCTGCCCGTGCGCGCGCTGGATTGCGCGGACCCCGCCGAAGGCCTGCGGCTGGCCGCCGGGCTGCTTGCGCGGGCCGGGGTGGCCGATCCGCAAGCCGTGCTGGCTCTGCTGCGCGAAGCCGGGGGACTGCGCGGGGCCATGCTGCTGGACGCCGACAGCCTGGAACGGCTGGAGCCGGACAAAAGGCGCGGCGTCCGCGCCACCTGCATGGACGGGGCAGAGGTTGCGGCGGCGGACGCTGCGGGGAAAAACCATTATCAGGAGGCCATGGTGCTGGCCTCCAAGGTGGCCCACGCCCCCAACATCCTGGCCGAAATCTGCATTTCGGACGATCCGGACTATGTGACGGGCTATGTGGCGTCGCGTGAGCTGGGCTACGTGCGCATTGCCCAGATGAAGACGCCGGGTTCGCTCGAGGGCGGACGCATTTTTCTGTACCGGGGACCCAGGGCGGAACTGGCCGCTACTCTGGATTTCATTGAGCGCCGTCCTGTGCTGGTGGAGAACATTCCGGCCGCGCCCGGATTCGGCGCGCCCAACGCGTCCTCCGCGCCCGCCGGCCCGGACAAATGGGCCTTTCTGGACGAAGGTCTGGAGCGCCTGAGCGCGGGCGGCCTGCGCCGCAACATCCGGGCGATGGGATCGGCTCCGGGGCCGCGCGTGCGCTGCGAAGGCCGGGATGTGCTGCTGCTGGCCTCCAACGACTATCTTGGCCTGGCCGATGACGCGCGGGTCAAGGCCCGCGCCGCCGAGGCTCTCGCCGCGTACGGCGCGGGCAGCGGGGGCTCCCGCCTGACCACGGGCGCTCTGGAACTGCACGACGAACTGGAGCGGCGGCTGGCGCCCTTCAAGCATGCGGAGGCCGCGCTGCTCTTCAACACCGGCTACATGGCCAACGTGGGCGTCATCACGACTCTTTGCGGCAAGGGCGACGTGATTTTCAGCGACGAGCTGAACCATGCCAGCATCATTGACGGCTGCCGCCAGAGCCGGGCCGAGATCGTCGTCTACCGCCATAACGACATGGAAGATCTGGAGGCCAGAGCCCGCCTTCATGCGGGCCGCCGGGGTCTGATCGTCAGAGACGCGGTGTTCAGCATGGACGGGGATCTGGTTCCCCTGCCGGAGCTGCTGCGCATCGCCGACCGCTACGGTTTTCTTTCCATGATAGACGAGGCGCACGCCACCGGCGTTCTGGGGGCCACGGGACGCGGCGCGGCGGAGCATTTCGGCCTGGCCGCCGCGCCGGACGTTACGGTGGGCACCCTGAGCAAGGCTCTGGGGAGCGAGGGCGGTTTTGTCTGCGGTAACGCGCGGCTTATTGAATATCTGAAAAACAGCGCGCGCAGCTTTATTTTTTCCACCGCTTTGTCGGCCGCGCCGGTGGCCGCCGCCCTTGAGGCGCTGGACATCCTTTGTCGCGAACCGGAACGCGTGCGCCGTCTGCGGGAAAATACGGCCTTTTTCTGCGCCCGCCTGCGGGAAGGGGGCGTGGCGGCGCGCTCGGCAAGCGCTATCGTGCCCCTGATCGTCGGAGATGAGAAAAAGGCTGTGGACGCGGCGCGCGAGCTGTTTGACGCGGGTTTGTATCTTTCGGCCATCCGCTATCCTTCGGTGCCCCGGGGGGCTGCCCGGCTGCGGGCCACCGTGCGCGCCGACCATGCCGGGGAGGACCTGGCGGAAGCGGCGCGGCGGATAGTTCTGGCGCTGCATCAGGTTCAGGAAAAATCTTGACTTACAGACTCGATATAACGTATAAATAATCGTTTTGAGCTACACGGTGCGGCAGTGCTCGTTATTATTTTTGATTCTCCAAAAATCCGCAGGAATACCCCATGCCCAAGCGTACGGATTTACACAAGATTCTGGTTATCGGCGCGGGCCCCATCATCATCGGCCAGGGTTGCGAGTTCGATTACTCCGGCTCCCAGGCCGTCAAGGCCCTTAAGGAAGAGGGCTATGAGGTGGTGCTGGTCAACTCCAACCCGGCCACGATCATGACCGATCCGCAGATGGCCGACGCCACCTATGTGGAGCCCATCGAACAGGACACCTTGGCGGCCATCATCCGCAAGGAACGTCCCGACGCCCTGTTGCCTACGCTGGGCGGCCAGACGGCATTGAACGCCGCTCTTGGACTTGCCAAGAGCGGCGTTTTGGCGGAATGCGGGGTGGAACTCATCGGCGCGCGGGCCGAAGTCATTGAAAAGGCCGAAAGCCGCGAACTGTTCCGCGAGGCCATGGAAAACATCGGCCTGAAAATGCCCGCCAGCGGCATCGCCCGCAATATGGACGACGTGCGCCGCTTGGGCAACGTGCTGCCTTTCCCGCTCATCGTGCGCCCGGCCTTCACCCTGGGCGGCACGGGCGGGGGCGTGGCCTACAATCTGGCGGATCTGGAGGAAGTGGCCGCGCGCGGCCTTTCCGCCAGCCCTACCTCCGAGGTGATGATCGAGCAGAGCGTGCTGGGCTGGAAAGAAATCGAGATGGAGGTCATGCGCGACACGAAAGACAATTGCGTGATCATCTGCTCCATCGAAAATTTCGATCCCATGGGCGTGCACACCGGCGACTCCATTACCGTGGCCCCGGTCCAGACCCTGTCGGATGTGGAATACCAGCAGATCCGCGACGCCTCCATCGCCATCATGCGCGAGATCGGCGTGGAAACCGGCGGCAGCAACGTGCAGTTCGGCGTCAATCCGGAAAACGGCGAGGTCGTGGTCATTGAGATGAACCCGCGCGTGTCGCGCTCCTCGGCCCTGGCCTCCAAAGCCACGGGCTTCCCCATCGCCAAGATCGCCGCCAAGCTGGCCGTGGGCTACACGCTGGATGAACTGCGCAACGACATCACCCGCGAGACCGTGGCCAGCTTTGAACCGGCCATTGACTACTGCGTGGTCAAAATTCCGCGCTTCACCTTTGAGAAATTCCCCGGCGCCAAGGACGAGCTGACCACCTCCATGAAGAGCGTGGGCGAGGCCATGAGCATCGGCCGCACCTTCAAGGAGGCCCTGCAAAAGGGTCTGCGCTCCATGGAAATCGGCGCGCCGGGCCTGGGCTACAACTTCCGCGCCGAACTGCCTTCGCGCGAGGCCATTCTGGAGGCCCTGCACCGGCCCAATTCGCACCGCGTCTTCACCCTGCGCCAGGCCCTGGTGGCCGGCATCAGCGAAGAGGACATCTTCGCCGCCTCGGCTATTGATCCCTGGTTCATCCGCCAGGTCAAGGACATCGTGGACATGGAGACCCGCATCCGCGATTTCGGCATGGCCAACGACATGACCCCGGCCAATCCAGCTCTGGCCGTCGTGCTGCGCGAAGCCAAGGAATACGGCTTCTCCGACCGGCAGCTTTCCGAAATGTGGAAGCGGCCCGAGGGCGACATCCGCCGCCTGCGCAAGGAAATGGGCATCGTGCCCACCTACTATCTGGTGGACACCTGCGCGGCGGAGTTCGAAGCCTACACCCCCTATTTCTACTCCACCTATGAAAGCGGCGACGAGCTGGCGGTCAAGGACTGCCGCAAGGTGCTCATCCTGGGCGGCGGTCCCAACCGCATCGGCCAGGGCATCGAGTTCGACTACTGCTGCTGTCACGCTTCCTTCGCCCTGCGCGACGCCGGGATCATGGCCATCATGGCCAACTCCAATCCGGAAACCGTGTCCACGGACTATGACACCTCGGACCGACTCTACTTCGAGCCGCTGACCTTTGAGGACGTCATGAACATCGTGGAGAAGGAAAAGCCCGAGGGCGTCATCGTCCAGTTTGGTGGGCAGACTCCGCTGAATCTGGCCGTGCCTCTGATGCGCGCGGGCGTGCCCATTCTGGGCACTTCGCCGGACGCCATCGACCGCGCCGAGGACCGCGAGCGCTTCCAGGCCCTGATCCAGAAACTGGGCCTGTTGCAGCCGCCCAACGGCACGGCCATGGATCTGGAGCAGGCGCTGGAGGCGGCCGAGCGCATCACCTATCCCGTGGTGGTGCGGCCCAGCTACGTGCTGGGCGGCCGGGCCATGGCCGTGGTCTATGACGCCGAGGAACTGACCGAGTACTTCCGCGAGCAGGTGCCGGAAAAACCGGAGCATCCCATCCTCATCGACAAATTTCTGGAACACGCCGTGGAAGTGGATGTGGACGCCCTTTCCGACGGTCAGGAAGTCTACGTGGCCGGGATCATGGAACATATCGAGGAGGCGGGCATTCATTCCGGTGACTCGGCCTGCGTGCTGCCGTCCTTCTCGCTCTCCTACGACCACGTGGCCCTCATCGCGGCCCAGGCCGAAGCCCTGGCCCGCGAGCTCAAGGTGGTGGGCCTGATGAACATCCAGTTCGCCATCAAGGGTGACGATCTCTACATTCTGGAAGTCAACCCGCGCGCCTCCCGCACCGCGCCCTTTGTCTCCAAGGCCACGGGCGTGCCCCTGCCGTACCTGGCCACTCAGGTCATGCTGGGCAAGACCCTGGACGAACTGGACCCCTGGAGCATGCGCAAGGGCGGCTTCACCTGCGTGAAGGAAGCGGTCATGCCCTTCCAGCGTTTCCCCGGCGTGGACATCATCCTTGGACCGGAAATGCACTCCACCGGCGAAGTCATGGGCATGGGCTCCAACTTCGGCGAGGCTTTTCTCAAGAGCCAGCTGGGCGCGGGGCAGGTACTCCCGCAGGGCGGCAAGATTTTTCTTTCGGTCAATGACCGCGACAAGCCTTACCTGCCCGAAGTGGCGGCCATGTTCTCCAGGCTGGGCTTCCAGCTGTTGGCCACGCAGGGCACCGCCGCCGTGCTGCGCAAGCACGGCCTCGAGGTGGAGGAAGTGCGCAAGGTCTATGAAGGGCGGCCCAATATCGTGGACCTGCTCATCAATCATGAGGTGGCCCTGGTCATCAACACCGCTTCGGGCAAGAACACCGCCAGGGATTCCAAGGCTATCCGCCGCGCGTCCCTGACTTACAAGGTTCCGTACTGCACCACGATCGCGGCGGCCCGGGCCACGGCCACGGCCATCGGTTCGCGGCGGGACGAAACCCATGTGGAAAGCCTGCAGGAATACTACGCGCGGGAAGCGCGGGGGTAAGTTATGAAAGCATTGCTGGTGCTGGAAGACGGGTTCACGCTGGAAGGCAAATCCTTTACCGGCGACTTCGAAACCGGCGGAGAGGTGATTTTTACCACGGGCATGACCGGCTATCAGGAAGTGCTCACCGATCCCTCCTATTACGGGCAGATGGTCTGCATGACCTATCCGCTCATCGGCAATTACGGCATTTCGCGAGAGGACATGGAATCCGCCGCGATACATGCCGACGCCCTGCTGGTCAAGGAGTGCTGCAAAAAGCCCTCCAACTGGCGGGCCACCATGTCCTTGCCCGCTTTTCTGAAGCGCCATGAAAAACCGGGCATGGAAGGGCTGGACACCCGCGCGCTGACCCGCCACCTGCGCATCAACGGGGCCATGCGCGGGATCATTTCCACCCGTGAGACGGATCCGCGCGCGCTGCGGGAAAAGGCCCTGGCTCTGCCCACCATGAAGGGTCGGAATCTGGTGCCCTTTGTGGCCGCCAAAGAACCTTACGCCTGGTACGACAACGCCCCGCAGAAGGCCGTCTTCAGCCCTGATGGCGCGTACGCCTGGCGAGGGACGGGCCTGCCCCTGCTGGTCTATGACTTCGGCATCAAGTGGAATATCCTGCGGCATCTGTGCGCGGCGGGCTTCGAACCCCTGGCCGTGCCGCCCGCTTTCAGCGCGCAGGCGGCCAAGGCCAGCGGCGCGCAAGGGGTTTTTCTCTCCAACGGCCCCGGCGACCCGGCCACGCTGACCGGGGAAATCGCCGTGGTGCGGGATCTGATCAAGATTTTCCCGGTCACGGGCATCTGCCTCGGCCATCAGCTTATCGGCCATGCCCTGGGCGGCAGCACGGACAAACTCAAGTTCGGGCATCACGGCTGCAACCATCCGGTCAAGGATCTGACCACCGGGCGCATTGAGATTTCCTCGCAGAACCACGGCTTCCATGTGGTGCTGGACGGCGTGGCCGATGTGGAGGCCACCCACGTCAATCTCAACGATCACACTCTGGAGGGCCTGCGTCACAAAACGCTGCCGGTCATGAGCCTGCAATACCACCCCGAGGCTGCGGCGGGCCCGCGCGACGGCAATTATCTTTTCAGCCGCTTCCGGGAGATGATCGGCAAGGCCGTGGGGGCCTGAACCGTCCGTCTTTGGAAAATGCTTGATATGGCCCGGCTGTTGAGGATACACTAAGCCTAGAGCAATTTTATTTGAAATGGCTCTGGCGGTTGCGAAAGCAGCCGCCCGCCACAAAGGCGTAAGCGCAATTTATTTGCGCAGGTAAGCGTCAAAGTGGGCGTCTTCAAACTTTAAGGATGTACATTCTTAAAGTTAATCTGCTCTGAGTTGAAAGAGCGGGGCGCTCCCCGACTGTCGCGAGCGGCCAGGGAGCGACGGCGGCATCGGCCGCCATGACCACAACATAAAAGGAGCTTCGCGTGAAGAAATCGATTCTGAGCCTTGGTCTGGCTCTGGTTCTCGCCTTGGCCTGCGTCAATGCGCAGGCGGCGGAAAGCAGCGATGCCGCGGGCATGGGCAATCCGGTGGACCAGTTCACCGGCGCCGTATGGGAAAAAACCACCGAATCCAATAAAGCCGCTTTCCTGTTCGGCGTGGAGTCGGCCATCACCGTGGAATATTTCGTCAATGCCAAGGTGGCGGAAAAGGCCGCCAAAGCTGGCAAACGCCCGGTGTACACGCTGTCGCCCTTTGAAAAGGGCTGGATGAAGGCCTTCAAGGACGTCAAGCGCGCCGAGATCATCAAGATGGTGGACGAGTGGTACGCGGCCAATCCCAAGAGCCTTGACCGGCCGGTGTTGAGCGTTATCTGGTATGAACTTATCGCGCCGCGTCTTGCCGCCGCGAAGTAGCGCCTGTACGCTGACCGTGCGCGTCAGCCTTTTATCAGGAGAAAAAAATATGAAAAAAGTTTTGATTGTGGGCCTGATGGCCATGATGTTCGCCACCGGCATCGGCTGCACCAATATGAGCCGCACCCAGCAGGGCGTTGCCAGCGGCGCGGCCTTGGGCGCGCTGGGCGGCGCGGGCATTGCGGCCATCTCCGGCGGCGCAGCCGGTTGGGGCGCTTTGGCCGGCGCCGGTGTGGGCGCTTTGGCCGGTGGTATTGTGGGCCACCAGCAGGACAAGAATTACCGCTGGTAAGCTTCGCAGCCATGGTTTCGGGCGACGCCGTGTGACGTGTGCCCGGTAAAAATTGAGCAGCGGGCCGGATTTTCCGGCCCGTATGCGTTTTGCGCAAAAAATTTCTGAACGTGCCGTAACGTCACGCGGTTGCAGGAGGCAGTATGAACGGAACCCTACGCACTCTTTTTTTCAGCCCTACCCACAGCAGTCGGAAAATTGCGCTGGTTTTGGGCGAGAGCCTGACCGCCGCGCTGGGTAAGTCTCAGGAAAGCCGGGATCTGACGTTCCCGCTTGACCGGGAAAAGAGTCTGGACTGCGGCCCCGATGATGTTCTGGTTTTTGCCTTTCCGGTGTATGGGGGACGCGTGCCGCAGGTCCTGGAGGCCCCGTTGTCCCGCTTGCGGGGCAATGGCGCGACAGCGGTTATCGCGGCTGTCTACGGCAACCGGGACTATGACGACGCCCTGCTGGAAGCCGCCGACCTGCTTACGCGCCGGGGCTTTACTGTGGCGGCGGCCGGGGCTTTCATCGCCGAACATTCCGTGGCCCCCACCGTGGGCGCGGGCCGACCCGATGCCGAAGACACGCGCGTGCTGACGGATTTCGCCAAGCGCGCGGCCGCCAAAATCGCGGCGGGCAATCCAGCGCCAGTATCCGTCAAAGGCAAGCGGCCTTACAAGGAACGCGGCCCTGCGGCCGATGTCCGACCCAAGACCACGGATGCCTGTACCCAGTGCATGATCTGCGTGGCGGGCTGTCCCATGGGCGTTATCAGCAAGGATGATCCCGCTGTGGTGGCTGCGGGCTGCATCCGCTGCCGCGCCTGCGTCAAATTCTGCCCGGAAGACGCCAAATTTTTTGATGATCCGGGGACGGCAAAGATTCGTGAAATGCTGGAGAGCAAGTGTCTGGCGCGCCGGGAGCCGGAGTTGTTTCTTTAGAACATTGCACGGTGAATCCGTTTCCGATTGGGATTGCGGGGCGGCGGAGATGACACCATCTCCGCCGCCCCGCAATCTATGCGCTGATTTGAATCATAACCCTGCGGCACCAATCGCGGAGCATGCCGAACGCTTCCTGTTCCGTATGAGCGGCCAGCCAGGCGGGAAAATCCAGTCCAGCGACGATGATTTCTTTTTCCGGACCCTCCAGGCGGCTAAGCAGTTCTTTTTTGCTCGTGCAATAGACGCCGGATGTCAGATAATGCACAACCTGCATGACGAAGAAGGCGGATTTGCAGGCGCCTTTCAGAATGGCGGGTCTGTCCCCGGCTCCGGCGTACAGATAACTGTGCGTGAGCAGATGCAACAGGGCGGCTGCGCCGATTCCGGCTCCCTCCCGCACATCTTTCCTGCTTACGGGCGGAAGGAAGTCGTCCAGCAGGCCGTAACAGTCCTTGGTATCCATTTTGAAGGGAAAGAGCTCATGCCGGGGCCAATGAAAGAACTCTTCGGTGCCGCTGATAAAGCCGCAGGCCTTGTGTCCTTCGGGCAAGGCGTGAACAATGCTCCGGTAGACGTCAAGATCAGCCAGTTCGACCGTGTCCAGAAGAACGACGAGATCAATGTCGCTGGCCTCGGTGGCTTCTCCCCGGCGGTAACTGCCTTGCAGGCCCAGATATGCAAGGCGTGGGCCGAAGGCCTCTTTCAGGCGGAGCAACGCCTCGGCCAGCCAGGATTGTGTTTCGATCATCAGCGGCTTCCTTTGCTGCTGTCGCGCAGGGTTATATTTTCCGGCAGAGGAATGTTTGCAGTTTGTTACAGAAATCCTGCCCGCAACTCCAGACTTTTTCGCTGAGAATTCGCTGCAGGGGCAGGGCCGCCGCAGAGAGCATTTCCACATAGGTTTCAAAATGATAGGCCTGCATGAAAGAGGCGTATTGCCGTACCGCCGCGCTGGCCGCGTCAATGATGAAATAGCGCGACAGCGCGCTCGCATCGGCATCGTTCCAGCTGTTCTCCCGCAGGCAGAGATGCGGTTTGGCGGAAAAAAGGCCCGTCGCGTAGCGCAGCCAAGTGGCCGGGGCTTCGCCTATGGCGCGGACCGCGTCATAAGTATGGGTTTCCATGATCAACAGACCGTTCTCACGCAGCATATGGGCGCAATTTTCAAGTATGATGGCGGCGTCCTGTCTGATGAAGGTATTGAATTCACCAAAGGTCATGATGATGCAGTCAAATTTTTGATTGCTTCTGTAGTTGCGGATATCCTCAAGAATATATTCCGGCTTAGGATCGCAGCGCGCGCCCTGTTGCCGGGCGTAGTCTATGGAGGCGGGCGAAAAGTCCACGCCGACGCAGTGATGTTTCCGCTCAGCCAGGGCCTGCGTGTACAGACCCGGACCGCAACCCATATCCAGTATCCGGGAAGGCTGGGATAACTGTGCAGCAATCCAGGCCACGTGCGAGGCAATGATCGAGCCGCGTCTGCTGGCCCAATCGTGTTCCTGGTTCAGGTGATTTTCGAGCATCCTGCGGCTGAAGTCCGGCTCATCCCAAGGGATTTTCGCTCCGTAGGCGTCGGCATTGGCGCGAGAGGCATCCCACAATGTCAGTTCCATAAGATCCATCAGCCCTCCTGGAATGCGTCGTCCGCCTGCTGTGATTGTTATATGGGGGGAGGGAAGGCAAGCCGAACACCGGGATGCGCGGGTTCAAAAAACAAGGATGCCCGCCGTCAGGCAGGCATCCCACAATATCTGTTTTTGAGTTTGCTGTCTGCCGGCAGAGTACGGCGTCGTATCCTGTCCGGCATTGGTTTGCCCATTGGCCCGCGTTTACCCGCAATCAGGGCTTGTTGCCGTGTCCCGTTCTACAAGGGTTCGTCCAGGCTTTTGTCCATGTCCACGAAACGGCCGAAGCCTTCGGTGGCAAAGACCGACATGAGCAGTTTGGTCATCTCCGGATCATAGTGCTGCGGGTCGGCCGCCAGTTCCTTCACGGCCTCCACCGGATCCTTGGCCTGTCCGTACGGCTTTTCGCAGATCATGGCCGAGAAGGAGTCGGCAATGGCCGTAATCCTGCCCACACGGCTGATTTGCGGGCCTTTTATCTTTTGCGGATAACCGGAGCCGTCCATGCGCTCATGGTGCTCAAAACAGGCCCGCAGCAATTCCTCAAAGGCCATGTCCATTTTCTGCATCAACTTTACGCCCACCAAGGGGTGCAGGAGCACTTTTTCCCTCTCTTCCGCTTTCAGGGGGCCCTGTTTGTTGAGCAGGAAGGTGGGCACCTTGCTCATGCCCACGTCGTGCAGCAGCAGGGCCAGAGCCATGCGGTCCAGATCCTTGCGGCGAAAGTCCGAAACGAGCTGCAGCCAGAGCCAGAGGCCTACGGTCATGGTGTTGATGGCGTGGCGGGCGGGATCGTGGCGGCGAAAAAGGCGGCGCACGAAGGCGTTGATGTGATGCTTGTCCTGCCAGATGTACTCGGTGACCACCATGACGTCGCGGTAAAGCGGCTCGAACACCGCCTTGACCGGCTGGCCGTTGAAATCCGTAAAGCGCATGACCAGCGCGCGGATGCAGATATCCGCGATTTCGGATTCCTTGAGGTTGTTGTCCTGGAGCACAAGGTCAAGCTGCTTGACGATGTGGCGGGAGTAAATGGGGTGATCCGAACGCGACACGAAAAGATCGCCCTCGGCGCAAAGCCGGGCCACTTCCTCCACCTGTTCGTTGCTCAGGCGCACGCCCTTCTTGCAGTAAGGGGCCAGGACCTTGATATCTTCACGGAAGCTGAACAGGTCCACCGGCGGTCGGTACTTGGGAAAGCTCGCCAGAATCTCGGTGCTGATCTGATAGTATTCCTCATTGATGTTTTGAGGAACCTCGCGGGCTTGCCGGTTTTGGTCAACCATGGTCACTTCCAGTAGATCTTGACGAGATTGGTGCCGCGCGGCGTGGCCGAGGAACCCTTGAGCTGGCCGGCGGTGATGACAGCGCAGTCATTGGCCTTGAAGTCCGGGCTGCCGTGGATGAACTCCTCGGCCCGGATGAGGTGGCTGGGCTCCGCTTCCGGCTTGTCCACAAACACAGGAGTAATCCCCCAGACGAAATTGAGGGCCTTGATGGTCACCGGATCCGGCGTCAGGGCGTAAATACGCTGCGGCGGGCGGCGGGCGGAAACCTGACGGGCCGAACCGCCGGAAAGACTGTGCGAGACAATGGCTTGGGCGTGGGCCTTGTCGGCCAGCAGACAGGCCGAGAAGGCCAGAAATTCGGGAATGCCCTTGTCGCCGTCCGGCTCTTCCAGTTTCCGGTGGTTCAGCAGCAGCTTTTCGGCCTCGTTGGTGATTTTGCGCATATAGCGCACGGTTTCCACCGGAAAGTTGCCCATGGCCGTTTCTTCGGAGAGCATCACGCAGTCGGCCCCATCCAGTACGGCGTTGGCCACGTCCGTGGTCTCGGCGCGGGTGGGCGCGGGGCTGTTGACCATGGAAAGCAGCATCTGGGTAGCCACGATGACCGGCTTGGAGGCCTTGTTGCAGGCGCTGATGATCCGCTTTTGCAGGGCGGGCAGCTGGGGCAGGGGGCACTCCACGCCCAGGTCGCCGCGAGCCACCATAACAATGTCCGTCTCCTGAAGGATTTCGGCCAGATTGTCCACCGCGCTCTGGCGCTCCAGCTTGACCACCACGGGCACATGGCGTCCGGCGGCCGCGATGAGCGCCTTGGCCTCGCGCACGTCGTCGGCGGTCTGCACGTAGGAGATGGCCACCGCGTCCACGCCCAATTGCAGGCCGTCGGCCAGATCTTTTTTGTCCTTCCCGGTGAGGGCGCGCACCTTGGTGGCCTTGCCGGGCAGGGCCAGACCCTTGCGCGAGGTCACCAGACCCGCGTTGTCGGCCTCCAGCAACACCAGACCGTCGGAGCGGCGCTCCCGCACAATGAATTGCAGGCCGCCGTCGGCCAGCACCATGCGGTCGCCCGGCTCCAGGCTTTCCAGAATGACGTCGTGGTCAAAGGGCAGATAGGGCAGCTCGGCCACGCGCCGGGCGCTGGGGCCCAGCAAAAGCCGCATGCCCTTGCTGACCTGAATGGTGTTTTCCGGCACCACGCCCAGACGGATCTTGGGCCCGGAAAGGTCCTGCATGATGGTGATGGGCCGTCCCAGTTCCTCTTCGACCTCGCGGATGTATTTGATGATGTTGACGAAGTCGGAAGCGCCGCCGTGGGAAAAATTGAGCCGGAACACGCTGACGCCGGCCTCGGCCAGCGCTTTGAGTTTTTCTTTGCTGTTGGAAGCCGGACCAATGGTGGCGACGATTTTTGTTCTCATGGTGTTCCTTCCCGGGCATCCCGGCAATGGCTTTCGAAAAAAGGGCGCAACAGCGCCCAAAGCGCATTTTTTCAGGAAATCATCCGGGTTTTCCGGGCTATTGTCAAGGGCGCACGGTCAGGCCAGCGCTTTCTCCGCCCGCACGGCGTTTTTTCGCGCTTCCGGCGCGCCGGGCAAGGGTCATTTGAGAGCGGCCTTGCTTGACACCCCCATGGCCTTGGGGCATAAGTGGGAAAAAGTGGTAAAACTACGTAAGAAAGTGGTAAATCGTGCAAAAGCTTTTCACCAAAAGTCTCTCCCGCAGCCTGGACCCCAAGGGCCGGTTGATGCTGCCTCCGGAATACCGTGAGGCGCTTTGTGCGGGTTCGGCGGACGGTGAAGACGGCGAAAGCACGGGCACGTTCTGGCTGACCGCCTTTTACGGCCGCTTGGTGGCCTACCTGCCCGCCGACTGGGATGCCGTCACCGAGCAGTTGAGCCGCATCCGCATCCCTTCGCCCAAACTGTCCCACTTCAAAACCAAGGTCATGGGCCTGGCGCAGGAACTGACCCCGGACCCGCAGGGCCGGATACGCATTCCGCAGGCTCTTATGCGCGAAGCCGGGTTGCAGAAGGACGTCATGCTGGTGGGCATGCTCAACAAGTTTGAGATCTGGGATCAGAAGCGCTTTGACGCGCTGCAACTTGAGGATGTGTCCGAAGAGCTGGCGGCCAGCGGCGTGGATATTTCTTTGTGAGCCGCGAGGGCGGAATAATGGCGCATGTGATGCAGGATACGGAAGAACACGCGCCGGCGCGCCATGTGCCGGTGCTCCCCGCCGAAACGCTGGAGGCTCTGGCCCCCCGCGCGGGCGGCCGTTATCTGGACGGCACGCTGGGACTGGGCGGGCATGCCGCCGCCGTGCTGTCCGCCGCGCCGGGCAGTGAGCTCTGCGGCCTGGACCGGGACGAGCAGGCCCTGGCCCTGGCCCGCGAACGGCTGGCCCCTTTTGACGGGCGGGCGCATTTTTTCCACTGCCGTTACAGTCGGTTCGCCGAGGCTCTGAAAGAACTTCAGTGGGACAAGGTGGATGGCGCGCTGCTGGACATCGGTGTGTCTTCCCTCCAACTGGACGAAAACGGGCGCGGTTTCAGTTTTTACGGCGACGGGCCGCTGGACATGCGCATGGATCAGCATTCCGGCGAACTGTCGGCCTGGCACTGGGTCAACCGCGAGAGTTTCGCCCGGCTCAAGGAATGTATCGCCACCCTGGGCGAGGAGCCGCAGGCCGGGCGCATCGCCCGGGTCATTGTGGAAGCCAGGCAGAAAGCGCCCATCGACAGCACGGCGGAACTGGCCGCCCTGGTGGAAAAAGCCTATCCGCCCGCGTGGCGGGCCAAGGCCCGTCGGCATCCGGCCACCCGTACTTTCCAGGCTCTGCGCATGGCCGTCAATGATGAGCTGGGCGAACTGCGGCGTTTTCTGGATGAGATTCTAGCCTGGCTGCCCGTGGGCGGACGTCTGGCGGTGATCACCTTTCATTCCCTGGAAGACCGCATGGTCAAGCAGGCCATGCGCCGCTGGGCCGAGGGCTGCCGTTGCCCCCGGCACGTGCCGGTCTGCGTCTGCCGGCATCAGCCGGAAGTGCGCATCCTGCACAAAAAACCGGTGCAGGCCGGGCCGGACGAACTGGCCGTCAACCCGCGCGCCGGCAGCGCAAAGCTGCGCGCTGTGGAAAAAATCGCCGAGGCCTCGGCCTGATGCTGAAAAATAACGCCACTGGCAATCAGCAGCGGGGCGGCCGGGGCTGGCTTCTGGCGCTGGCCCTGGGGCTGCTGGCCTGCATGGTCATGGGTCTCGTGCTGGTCTGGAGCAATATTGAGCGCATGGACACCACATATTTTATCAATATCGCGCAGAACGAGCTGCGCGAACGCCGTGCCCTGCGCGCCAAGCTGGAAGTGGAGCGAGAACGCCTGCTTTCCCCCTACGAGCTGCGTCGCCGGGCCGAGGAATTCGGCATGCGCGAGCCCAAGCCGGGGCAGGTGAGGCGCATGGAGATTCATTAACAGCGTTTTGGCTTTGAAAGCGGGCCCGCTTTCAAAGCGGATATGATGTCGATTTCTGTCGTTGCCCTGTCCTGTCTCACGGCTTGTGTCATTTGGGGAAGTCATGTTCAAGTTCACGTCACGCAAACGCAACCGGCCGGGCTATACGCCCCGGCGCGAGAAGATCTCGCGCGTTACCCGCAACCCCAGGGCCGGAAAGAGTCCGAGCACCCGTACAGCCTGGCTGGACAAGGTGGACTGGGGGCGTTTGCGCATCAACGTGGTGGTCTGCATTTTTTGTCTGCTCTGGGTAGGGCTCTGGGGACGGGCCTGGTATCTGCAGATGGTGGAAGGCCCGCGCCTGGCCGACCGCGCCCGCCGCCAGCACATGGCTTCCGAATTGGTCACCGGCCGCCGGGGCATGATCTACGACCGCAACGGCCAGGTGCTGGCCCGTAGCGTCGAGGCCCGTTCGGTTTACGCCAAGCCGCAGGACGTGGAAGATTTTCTGGTCATGGCCAACACGTTGGGGCCGATTCTCGGCATGGAGCCCCAGAAGCTCTATGATGAGCTTTCCAAGACCAAACGCCGTTTCGTCTGGCTCAAGCGCAAGGTGGACGACTACACCGCCGAGGCCGTGCGCAAGGCCAACCTTGCCGGCATCGGCCTGTCCAAGGAATATGACAGGGTCTATCCTTTCAAGCACATGGCCGGGCAGTTGCTGGGCTTTGTGGGCCTTGACGACAAAGGCCTGGAGGGCATTGAGCGCTCTCTGGAGGCCCGGCTGGGCTGCATCCCCACCCGCCAGATCGTGCAGCGCGACGCCATGGGCCGCCGCTTTTACCTGCATGAGGAAGGCCAGACAGAGCCGCGCGGCCAGGATCTGACCCTGACCATCGACGTGCAGATGCAGTTCATCGCCGAAGAGGCCGTGGCCCGCGCCGCCCGCGATTACGACGCCCGCTGGAGCGGAGCGCTGGTCGTGGACGTGCCGACGGGCGACATTCTGGCCTGGGCGCAGTACCCCTTCTTCAATCCCAACACCTATCGGGAGTCCTCGCCGCTGATCTACCGCAACCGCCTGGCCGCCGACGCGCTGGAACCCGGCTCCACCTTCAAGCCCTTTGTGATGGCCGCCGCCCTGCAGGAGCGCAAGGTCACGCCCAATACGCTCATTGACTGCGAACGCGGCAAGTGGGTCAGCAAAAATTTCACCATCCGCGACACGTCCAATCAGGGAATGCTGCCCGCCAGCAAGGTGCTGCGCTATTCCTCCAATATCGGCATGGCCAAGATCGGCCTGACGCTGGGCGCGCCTCTGTTCCACAAATACCTGCACGCGCTCGGTTTCGGCGAGAGGACCAGCGTGCCCGTCTCCGAAAGCCGGGGCATTTTGCGCATCCCCCGCGACTGGAGCGAAGTGGACCTGATGTCCACCGCCTTCGGGCAGAGCATTTCTGTCACGGGTCTGCAAATGGCGCAGGGGTATCTGACCCTGCTGAACCACGGCGTCTACAAACCCCTGCGCCTGATCCGGGAAGAGGGCAGTGTGGAAGAGCCGCACGAGCGCATTTTCAGCGAGAAAACCACACGTGAAGTCATGGACATGATGCGCGACGTGGTGGAGGAGAGCGACGGCACGGGCAAACGCGCGCGCATCGCGGGCGTGGAAGTGGCCGGAAAAACCGGCACGGCCCAGAAGGCCGACCATCGCGCGGGCACCTACGGCAACAAACGGCTGGCCTCCTTTGTGGGCTTTTTACCGGCGGACAGGCCTCGCTATCTGATTTTGGTCATGGTGGACGAACCTTCGCGCAACCAGTTCGGCGGCGTGGTGGCCGCGCCCGTGTTCAAGGAAATCGCGGGCCGTGCCCTGACCTATACCGGCATTCTTTCCGAAACCAAGGTGGCTGAGGCCGCGGGCGGATCGAACGCCGGTCCGGCGGCCGGGCGTCAGCGCGGGCTCAAGCTGGCGGGCCTGGACGTGCCCTATCTGGTTAAAACCGCCGATGCCCCGCAACGCGCGCCGGTCATGCAACTGCCCGGCCATCTGGCCAAGGCGGGCAGCCGGGTGCCCGACGTCATGGGCAAATCCGTGCGCAACGCGGTGGAGCTGTTCGCCCGCGCGGGCGTGGTACCGGAACTCAAGGGTTCGGGCAGCCGGGTGGTGCGCCAGAGCCCGCCCGCCGGAGCGGCCTGGCCCGAGGACGGCACGAGCGTGGACTATATTCTTTGGCTGTCGGAGAGGTAAATATGCAGCGGGATTTTGCGGCTCTTCTGGAGACATGTCGCCGTGGCGGCGTGGAAGTGCGTTCGGATTCGCGCGCCGTGGCGCGGGGCGACATTTTTGTGGCCGTGCCCGGCGTCAATGAGGACGGAGCGCGTTTCATCCCCGCCGCCGTGGAGGCCGGAGCCGCCGTGGTGGTCTGCCGCCCCGGCGGGCCGGAGCAAGCCGCCGCCCGGAATTCCGTGCAGGCCGGAGGCTGCCGGGTGGTGCACCACGACGATCCGCGCGAGGCCCTCTGGCGGCTGGCCGAGGCCCGCTGGCACACGGATGACCTGCACATCAAGGTTCTGGCCGTCACCGGCACCAACGGCAAGACCACCAGCACCTATCTGCTGGAACGCCTGTTCACGGACGCCGGACACAAGGTGGGCGTGCTGGGCACGGTGAGCTATCGCTGGCCGGGCCACAGCGAAGTGGCGCCCCTGACCACGCCGGACCCCCTGAAAGTGCATTCCATGCTGGCCCGGATGGACGCGGTGGGCGTGGACGTGGCCGTGATGGAGGTGTCCTCCCACGCCATCGACCAGCAGCGGGTCTGCGGCGTGCCTTTCGCGGGCGCGGCGCTCACCAATCTGACCCAGGACCACCTTGATTTCCACAAGGACATGGAAAGCTATTTCAAGACCAAGGCCAAGCTTTTCCTGGAACTGCCCAAGGCCGAAAAGGCCATGGCCGTCAATGCCGACGATCCCTGGGGCCGCCGCCTGCTGGAACTCTGCCCGCGCGCGCTGTCTTTCGGCCTGCAACAGGGGCCGCCCCGGCGGAGGCATCTCTGGGGCGAGCTGCTCTCCGCCGGAACCGGCGGCTGCCATCTGCGCATGCATCTGGAGGGCCGGACCTGGGAACTGCGTTCTCCTCTGGTGGGCGCGTTCAACGCTTCCAATCTGCTGACCGTACAGGCTTTGGCTCTGGAAACGGGTCTGGATCCGGAACAGTTCACGGCCCTGGAGAGTTTTACCGGCGTCTGCGGCAGGCTGGAGCGGGTGGATAATCCCCAGGGGCTGAGCGTCTTTGTGGATTACGCCCATACCCCGGACGCCCTGGTCAATGTGCTCAAGGCGTTGCGCGGCGCGGGCTTCAAGCGGATCATCACGGTCTTCGGCTGCGGCGGCAACCGTGACCGCAGCAAGCGCCCGCTCATGGGCGAGGCTGTGGCGCGCTATGCGGACGTGGCCGTGCTGACCTCGGACAATCCGCGCTTCGAAGAGCCGGAAGCCATCCTGCAGGATGTGCTGCCGGGCCTCAGAGAGGCGCGTGAAGTGCTGGTGGAAGTGGACCGCCGCGCGGCAACGGCCAAGGCGCTGGATATGCTGGACAAGGACGGAGCGCTTTTGATCGCCGGCAAGGGGCATGAGGATTATCAGATCATTCAGGGTGTCAAGCACCACTACAGCGATCAGGAAGTGGTGCGGGAGTTGTTGCATTGCGCCTGAGCACTACGGAAATGGCGGCCCACCTGGGCCTGACGGGCGCGGCGGCTCCGGCCGGGGAAGCGCTGGCTTCCCGCGTGGTTACGGACAGCCGTGAGGCCCGCCCCGGCGCGCTTTTTGTCTGCGTGCCGGGCGAACGGGTGGACGGCCACGATTTCGCGGCCAGGGCCGTGGAGCAGGGCGCGACGGCCGTGCTGGCCTCACGCCCACTGCCTGATCCGGGCGTGCCCGTGCTTCTGGTGGAAGACACGGTCCGGGCTCTGGGGCAGCTGGCGGCGCTCTGGCGCGGCAAAACCAGGGCCAAAGTGGTGTGCGTCACGGGCACGGCGGGCAAGACCACGCTCAAGGAAGCTCTGGCCCAGGTGCTGGCCCTGCGCGGCAAAACCGCGCGCACCGCCATGAACCACAATAATCAGATCGGCATGCCCTGCGCCGTGCTGAATACCGACGGGGATGAGGATTTCTGGGTCATGGAGGCCGGCATCAGTCACGCGGGCGACATGGACGAACTGGCCCCGGTGCTGCGCCCGGATCTGGGCCTGATTCTCAATGTGGGCCCTGGCCACACCGAAGGTCTGGGCGACAGGGGCGTGCCCTGGCACAAGGCTCGTTTACTGGCCTACCTGGCTGAAGGCGGCCGGGGGCTGGTCAGCGCGGACTACCCGGAGCTGGTGCGCGAGGCCATGGCCTCTGGCGCGAAACTGCATTTTTTCAGTGCCGCTGATCAGCGCACGGCCTATCGCGCCGCCTGGCTGGGTTCCGCGCCCGCTGACGGCAACGCGGCTGACGGCGCGCCGGAGCGCGGCCTGTACCGACTTTGGCTGGACGGCGAGACGTGTGACGTGATTACGCCTTTCCAGGGCGCTTACGGCGCGGAAAACAGCATCGCCACAGCCGCGGCCGCCCATCTGCTGGGCCTGAGCGCGGCGGAGATCGCCGAAGGACTCGCCAGGACCCGTTTGCCGGTCCAGCGCTTCAACCGCAGCCGTCTGGGCGCGTGGGAACTCATTGACGACACCTACAACGCCAATCCGTTGTCCATGCGGCGCATGCTGGACGCCGCGGCCGGGCAGGCGCGCGGCCGAACCTTTGTGCCCGTGCTGGGCGAAATGGGCGAGCTGGGCGCGGTGGCCGAGGCCATGCACGAGGAATTG
This sequence comes from Desulfovibrio porci, assembly GCF_009696265.1. Classification (NCBI taxonomy): domain Bacteria; kingdom Pseudomonadati; phylum Thermodesulfobacteriota; class Desulfovibrionia; order Desulfovibrionales; family Desulfovibrionaceae; genus Desulfovibrio; species Desulfovibrio porci. The sequence goes on along the minus strand of NZ_VUMH01000001.1, from coordinate 122,607 downwards.
GGGCGGCATCTGGCGGATCTCAAACCAACTGCCGTGTTCTGGAAGGGCGGGCACGCGGACGAAGTACGCGCCGGACTGGCTCACGGGGGCTATGGCGGCCCCTGGCTGATTGTGGACGGGCCTGAATCCTTTATGGCAGCCTGGAAAGAATTTGCGCGCCACGGCGGGCTGGAGGAAAAACGCGGCGGTCTGCTGCTTTTCAAGGGCTCGCGCTTCAACCGGCTGGAAACATTGCTGACGGCTTTTCGGGAAGGGAATGCGGATATGACGGAGACGGAAACGCGGGAATGCGGAGAAGGGGAGAGCGGGCATGTTTTATAATTTTCTGGCCCCGCTCGCATCGGAATGGACGCTGTTCAACGTCTTCCGCTATATTTCTTTCCGCTCCATGGCGGCCCTGATCACGGCTCTGGTGCTTTCCATCTTCATCGGGCCGCGCTTCATCGCCTGGCTGCGCCGCCTGAAATGCGGCCAGTACATCCACGAGGACGTGGCGGCGCACGCGGCCAAGGCGGGCACGCCGACCATGGGCGGCCTGCTGATGCTCTTCACGCTGGGCGTCAGTCTGCTGCTCTGGGCCGATCTGACCAATCCCTATATCTGGCAGACCTTTTTCGTTTTCGCGGGCTTCGGTGCCGTGGGTCTCTGGGATGATCTTTCCAAACTGCGCCACCACAAGAACAAGGGCATTTCCGCCAAAGCCAAATTCGGCGGGCAGATTCTGGTGGCCTTCGTGGCCATGTGGCTGCTGGCGGACAATCCTTCTTACAGCAGCAAGCTGATCATCCCCTTCATCAAGGAATGGACTCCGGATCTGGGCTGGTTTTATGTGCCCTTCGGCATGTTCGTCATGGTGGCGGCTTCCAATGCCGTGAACCTCACCGACGGTCTGGATGGGCTGGCCATAGGACCTTCCATTGTGGCCTGTCTGGTCTTTTCCATTTTCATTTACATCACGGGCAACGCGCGCTTTTCCGGCTATCTGCTGGTGCCCTACATGCCCGGCGTGGGCGAGGTGACGGTTTTCTGCGCGGCCCTGGTGGGCGCGGGTCTGGGCTTTTTGTGGTTCAACGCCTATCCGGCCCAGGTCTTCATGGGCGACGTGGGTTCGCTCTCCATCGGCGGAGTGCTGGGCTATCTGGCCCTGCTCTGCAAACAGGAACTGGTCCTGGCCGTGGTGGGCGGCCTGTTCGTGGCCGAAACCCTGTCCGTGATCCTGCAGGTGGGTTACTTCCGCTGGACGGGCGGCAAGCGGATTTTTCGCATGGCGCCGCTGCACCACCATTTTGAACTCAAGGGCGTGCCGGAATCCAAGATTATCATCCGCTTCTGGATTACGTCCATTTTGCTGGGGCTGGTGGCATTGTCGGTCCTGAAACTGCGCTAGGAGCTTTTTTCAATTGTCTTTTCGCCCTCTGCCTGCGTCAGGCTCGCTCCGTGCGAGGACCGAATATCTTTGAATATACTCCCTCCGCCCGGAACTCGCCTTCCTGGGCAGAGAACAAAAATTCTCATTTAGAAACAGCTCCTGGGGCGTATTAACACCCCTTAGCACAACGAGGAAACAGTCATGGCGCTGGAAAAGACGCGCGGCAGACGCATACAGATCGGTGAACTGGCGGTGGTTGTGGGAGCCGGGCGCTCCGGCCTGGCTGCGGCCCGGCTGTTGAGCCGGGAGGGCGCGCGGGTGCGCCTGCTGGACCGCAATACCGCCGCGCTTTCGCCGGAACAGGCCGCCTCCCTGCAAAAACTGGGCGTGGACGTGCAGTTGGGCGAGCACAGCCCGGAACAGTTCGAGCACGCGGCCTTTGTGGTGCCCAGCCCCGGCATGCCGGTGGCGAAGCTGGCGCAATATCTGGGCGGCGCTTGCGAGGGCGCGCCGGAAGTGCTGGCCGAAATGGAGCTGGCCTGGCGCTATCTGAACGACGAGCCCGTGCTGGCCGTCACCGGCACCAGCGGCAAGACCACCACGGCCTCCCTGGCCGCCGCCATGCTCCAGGCGCAGGGCTATACGGTCTTTCTGGGCGGCAATATCGGCACGCCCCTTTCGGAATACGTGCTCTCGGGCCGCAAGGCCGACGTGCTGGTGCTGGAGATTTCCAGCTTCCAACTGCAGGCCTGCTCCACCTTCTGCCCGCGTGCTGGCGTGCTGCTGAACATCACGCCCAACCATCTGGATTACCACAAGGACATGGCCGAATACACGGAAGCCAAATTCCGTCTGTTCCGTTGCCAGGACGAGGGCGACCTGGCCGTACTGGGCGCGGATCTGCAGGAACTGGCGCGCGGCTTCAATCTCAGGGCCCGTCAGGTCTGGGTGCGTGAAAGCGAACGCTTCCCCCAGAGTGGCCTTTTGGGCGCGCACAATAAATTCAATGAAGAGGCGGCATGGCAGGCCTGCCGCTTTTTCGGCGTCAGCGAAGCCAATGCCGCCCGCGCGGTGGCCCGTTTCAAGCCGTTGCCGCACCGTCTGGAACTGGTGCGGGAGCGCGGGGGCGTGCTGTACGTCAATGATTCCAAATGCACCACGGTTTCTTCCCTCAAGGTCGCCTTGCAGGCTTTTGACCGTCCTTTGCGGCTGCTCTGCGGCGGCAAGTTCAAGGGAGGCGATCTGGCGGCTCTGGGCGGTCTGGTCCGGGAGCGGGTCAGGGAAGTGGCCCTGTTCGGCGCAAGCCGGGAGCATTTTGAAAAGGCCTGGCGTGATCTTGCGCCTCTGCGCTGGCATCCGACTCTGGAAGAAGCCGTGCGCGCCCTGGCCGCGTCAGCGAAGGAGGGGGACGTGGTATTGCTGGCCCCGGCCACGTCCAGTTTTGATCTTTACGATAATTATATGGCCCGTGGCGATGATTTCAAACGCATTGTGAGCGAACTGGCATGAAAAACTCCTTTACCGAAACCAAAAAAAGCAAAAGCCGCAGCGCCTTTGCCAGAGCGACGGACAAAGCTCCGACCGCGCCGTTTGACTGGTGGCTGTTCACCATCGTGTTGGTCATTCTGGCCGTGGGCCTAGTTATGGTGCTCTCGGCCAGCGGCATTGTGGCCGAGCAGGTCAACGGCGACAAATATTACTTTTTCAAGCGCCAGCTGCTTTTTGCCGCGGGCGGGGGCGTGGCCCTCTGGAGCGCGGCTCTGCTGCCGCGCGAATGGCTGTACAAATTGCAGTATCCGGCCCTGTTCTTTTCCTTGTTGCTGCTGTTGATCACCCTGTCGCCCTTTGCTCCGGCCATCAATGGCGCTAAACGCTGGATTCCGCTGGGGCCTGTTTCCGTTCAGCCCATGGAGTTCGTGAAAATCGCTCTGGCCCTGTATCTGGCCTATTTCATGAGCTCCAAGCAGGATCTGATCAAAACATTCAGCCGGGGCGTCATCCCGCCTTTCGCGGTGACCGGCCTGTTCTGCTTTCTGCTCCTCCTGCAGCCGGACTTCGGCAGCGCCGTGGTGCTGGCGGGCATCCTCTTTTTCATGTGCGTGGCCGGGGGCACCCGCTTCATCTATCTTTTCTTTTCCCTGGCTCTGGCCTGCGCCGGCGCCATGGCCCTGGCCATTGCCTCCCCCTACCGTCTGCGCCGCCTTCTGGCCTTTCTGGATCCCTTTCAGGACGCCCACAATACGGGCTACCAGTTGGTGCAATCCCTGCTGGCCATCGGTTCGGGCAGCTTTTTCGGCGTGGGCGTGGGGGCCAGCAAACAGAAAATGTTCTACCTGCCCGAAGCGCACAACGACTTCATCATGGCCGTACTGGCCGAAGAAATGGGTTTTGTGGGCATGACCGTGGTCATGGTCCTCTTCGCCCTGCTGTTCTGGCGCTGCTACAAGATCATTATGGGCCAGCACAATCTGCGTGACCGCTTCACGGCCTTCGGCATCACCACCATTCTGGTCATGGGCGCGGTGATGAATCTGGCCGTGGTCATGGGCGTGGCCCCGCCCAAGGGCGTGCCCATGCCGCTGATGAGTTACGGCGGCAGTAATCTGCTGGCCACCATGCTTTGCGTGGGCCTGCTCCTGAACTTTTCAAGGACGGCGGATTCGTGGACAAAATCCTCCTGACCACCGGCGGCACCGGCGGTCATATCTTTCCGGCCCTGGCCGTGGCCGAGGAGCTCCGGCGGCAGAACCCGGACGTCAAGCTGCTGTTCGCGGGTTCGCTTTACGGACCTGAGCAGCGCCTCGCCGCGCGGGCGGGCATTCCCTTCGCGGGGCTGCCGGTACGCGGTTTTCTGGGGCGGGGGCTGCGGGCCGTGGGCGCGGGCGCGCGCATGAGTCTGGCAGTCTGCAAGGCGCTGGGCATTGTGCGCCGCTTCAGGCCCGACGTTGTGGCCGGTTTCGGCGGTTACGCGGCTTTTGCTCCCATGCTGGCGGCGCGACTGCTGGGCGTGCCCGGCATTCTGCATGAGCAGAACGCCGTGGCTGGAACCAGCAACCGCCTGCTGGCCCGGCTGGCGCGGGTGGTCTGCCTGTCCCTGCCCGGCACTCAGGGCTTTGCGTCGGGAAAATGCGTGCTTACCGGCAATCCGGTACGCCGGGCGGTGAGTGATGTGGGCCGTCTGCCCCGGCGGCGGGAGACGCGGCGACTGCTGATCCTCGGCGGATCGCAGGGTGCGCGGGCGCTGAATACTTTTTTGCCGGAAATCCTGCCCGCACTGCGTGAAGCCGGGGTGGAAATACGCCATCAGAGCGGTTCCGTGGATGAAGATGCCACACGCGCGGCCTACGAACGGGCCGGTTACGCTCCGGACTGTGTGACAGCCTTCATTGACGATATGGCCGGGGCCTATGCCTGGGCGGACCTGGCGCTCTGCCGTTCCGGGGCCAGCACTGTGGCCGAGCTCTGCGCCGCCGGGCTGCCCGCAGTACTGGTGCCTTTTCCGTACGCCATCCACGATCATCAGAGCCGTAACGCCGAGGTGCTGGAAAAGGCGGGCGCGGCTCTGCTGGTGCCGGAACAACTTTTGCGGGAGAAGGATCTGGGCCGCATGCTGCCCTGCATGCTCGATGACAGTGACGGCCGCGCTCGTATGTCCGCCGCGGCGCTGGGCGCGGCCCGGCCCGACGCCGCCGCGCGGGTGGCGGGGGTGCTGGCCGAAGTGGCCGCCGGACGGGCTTAGGGCCTGTTGCCCGTTCTCTGTATCAGATTTCGCCTGCTTTCCGGTCGGGCGGCATAAAAGCGCATTCCCCTGAAGCAGGCTTGTCTTCCCGGCGAACAAAAAGCGTAATCCGGGTGGAAGATGTTTTGAGGTCGGAGGTATCTCCGTAAAATATCTAGATATTTTCTAAAGGTTTGGCGCATGAACAATAAAATTCGGCATATTCACATGGTGGGCATCGGCGGCGCGGGCATGAGCGGCATTGCCGAAGTTCTGCTCAATCAGGGTTATGAGATTTCCGGTTCGGACCTCAGTGATTCGGCGGTGGTCCGGCATCTGCGGAGCCTGGGCGCGCGCGTGGCCGTGGGTCATGCCGCTGAAAACGTGGGCGATGTGCAGGTGCTGGTCAAATCCACTGCCATCGGCGACGACAATCCCGAACTGGTGGAAGCCCGCCGCCGGAACATCGCCATCATCCCCCGCGCTGAAATGCTGGCCGAACTCATGCGCCTGCGCCAGGGCATCGCCATCGCGGGCACTCACGGCAAAACCACCACGACCTCGCTGACCGCTTCCATCTTCGACACCGCCGGGCTGGATCCCACGGTCATCATCGGAGGCCGTCTCAACGTCTACGGCACCAATGCCCATCTGGGCCACGGCAAGTACCTCATCGCCGAGGCCGACGAATCCGACGGTTCCTTCCTCTGCCTGCTGCCCATCATCAACGTGGTCACCAATGTGGATGAGGACCATCTGGACCACTACAAGAGCCGTGAAGGCATTGACGCGGCTTTTGTGCAGTTTATGAACAACGTGCCCTTCTACGGTATCAATGTGGTCTGCGGCGATGATCCCGGCGTGCGCGCCCTTTTGCCGCGCATCAAGCGTCCAGTGCTGACCTACGGTTTCGCGGCGGACAATCATCTGCGCGCCGTGCCGCTTGAAAGCGGACTGCGCAGCCGCTTCGAGGTTTGGCGCGGGGACGAAAAACTGGGCGAGGTAAGCCTGCCCCAGCCGGGCCGCCACAATATTCTCAACGCCCTGGCCGCCATAGGCGCGGCTATGGCCGCCGATATCGGCTTTGAACGCTGCGCCGAAGGCCTTGACGGCTTCGGCGGGGTGGGGCGGCGCTTTGAATTCAAGGGCGAAAAAGGCGGCGTGACCGTGGTGGACGACTACGGCCACCACCCGGCGGAAATCGCGGCCACCCTGGCCACAGCCCGGCAGGTTTTCCCCGGCAGGCGCATTGTGGCGGCTTTTCAGCCGCACCGCTTCAGCCGCACTCAGGCCCATTTCGGCGAATTCTGCAAGGTCTTTGACCAGGTGGATATGGTGCTGCTGACCGAAATTTACGCCGCGTCCGAAAAGCCCATTCCCGGCGTTTCCGGGCAGAGTTTGGCGCAGGGCGTGCAGCAGGTTTCCACCACGCCGGTGCACTATTACCAGACCCTGGATGCCATGGCCCAGGCTCTGCCGGAACTGTTGCGGGAAGGCGACGTGCTGCTGACTCTGGGCGCGGGCTCCATCACCCGTCTGGGCCCGGCCTGGCTGGAGGGACGCGGCCATGCGTGAAATTCCGCGTCCCAGTCTGGCGGAGCGGACCACCCTGCGCCTGGGCGGTACAGCCATTGCCGAACTGGTCCTGGAGGATGCGGCGGATCTGGCGGCTCTGTCCGGACGCCTGCGGGCTCTGGGCGGCAGCCCGTTGATTCTGGGCGCGGGCAGCAACATCCTGGCTCGCGACGGCGATCTGCCCCTGGTGCTTGTACGACCGCGCTTCATGCAAGGGCCGGATATCGTCGGCGAAAAAGACGGCAAAATTCTGGTGCGGGTCGGTGCGGGCGTCCCCCTGCCGCGTCTTCTGCGTTTTTGTGTCGCGCAAGGTTTGAGCGGCCTGGAAGGGCTGGTTGGCATACCCGGCAGCGTGGGCGGAGCCGTGGCTATGAACGCCGGTTCCTTTGGTACGGAAACTTGCAAATATATTGAATCAATTCAAGTGGTTAATAAAGAAACAGTGCGGCGTATCACTATTGACGCACTGCAATATGGCTATCGCGCGCTCTCAATCCCGGAAGAAAAAGAGGGATTCATGGTAGTTGAAGCCACTTTTGGCTTGACCGGAGCCGCAAGGGATGGCATCTCTAATCGCATGCGTCACAACTTTTTTGAGAAAAAGTCTAAACAACCTGTGACGGCCTGGAGCGCGGGATGCGTATTCAAAAATCCCGCGCCGAATATGCCCGCCGGAAAGCTTTTGGAACTGGCCGGGTATAAGGGAAAAAAGCTGGGCGGCATGGCCTTTTCAACCCTGCACGCCAATTTTTTGATCAATGAAGGCAGGGGCAGCGCGGATGCGGCCCTGACCCTGCTGCACGAAGCCCGGGAGGCCGTGCGGCAACGGTTCGGTCTTGCGCTGGAGCCGGAGGTCAGGATAGTGCCGTGCCCCTCTCGCTGAAGAAAAACGGTCGTAAGGCCCGCAACACCTACACGAAGGAAAAGCCCGCAAAGTCAATAGGACGTTCGCTTCCTTCGGTTCGCCTGCCGAAGTTTCTCAGCGGAATGTTCGGCTGGTTCACGCGCCTGGGCAGTCTGAAAAGCCTTGCGGCGCTGGCGGTGCTTCTGCTGACCGCGACGCTGGTGCTGGCCGGCGTGTGCGCGGCCTCTCTCTGGCTCTACAATAAGGCGGTCACCAGCGACTTTTTCACCACCAGGCATGTGGACGTGACCGGCAATGTGCGGCTTTCCCGCGAGATGGTGCTGCAATACGGCGGCATCAAAGAAGGCGACAACAGCCTGGCCGTGAGCATCGCCAAGGTGGAACGGAATCTGCGCCAGACTCCCTGGGTGGAAGAAGTTTCAGTCAAGCGCCTGCTGCCTGACAGGTTCGTGATCAAGCTGAAGGAGCGCATGCCCTCCTTCTGGGTGCACAAGGACGGCGTATTATATTACGCCAATGAGCGCGGCGGAATTATCGCGCCGGTGGAAAGCCGGAACTTTCTCTCCCTGCCCACCTTGCGCATTGAGCCCGGAGCCGAGGACGCCACGCGATACCTCGCGCGACTGATGAAGGATATGCAGAGCGGTGTGCTGCCTGTGGAGGCCGGGGCCATCGCCTCGGTGACCGTGAGTCCCGGCAGGGGCGTGGAAATTTATCTCGAAGACCGGGAAATGCGCCTTTCCATCGCCACCGACGACTGGAACGGCAATCTCGCCCGGATGAGTGTGACGCTGGGTGATCTGGCGCGGCGGCACGAACTGAAAAACGTGCGTGAAGTGCGCGCCGTCAAGGGTAATGTCTGGGTCATTCTTAATCAGTCCGCGCAAAACTGAGCCGGCGCGTGACGGGCGGGTTGTGAGGAGAACGTAATGAATAAGTCCGAGCTCATCGTAGGCCTTGACATCGGCACCACAAAGATCTGCGCCGTGGTCGGCGAACTTTCGGAGTCGGGTCTCGTGGATGTGGTGGGCATCGGCACAAGCGTTTCCACAGGCTTGCGCAAAGGCGTGGTGGTCAATATCGAGCAGACCGTGCAATCCATCCGCAAGGCCGTGGAAGACGCGGAGCTCATGGCCGGCTGCGAGATCCACTCCGTCTACGTGGGCATTGCCGGCAGCCATATCATGGGCATCAACAGCCACGGCGTCATCGCCGTCAAGGGCGGCGAAGTGGCCCAGCGCGACGTTGAGCGCGCCCTGGACGCGGCGCGGGCCGTGGCTATCCCGGCGGATCGCGAGGTGATCCACATCCTGCCCCAGGAATACATCGTGGACAACCAGCGCGGCATCGCCGACCCCTTGGGCATGGCCGGGGTACGCCTGGAGGTCAAGGTGCACATCGTCACCGGGGCCGTGTCCTCGGCGCAGAACATTGTGCGTTCCTGCCACCGCAGCCAGTTGGAAGTGTCGGACATCGCCCTGGAATCTCTGGCCTCGGCCAAGGCCGTGCTCACCGAGGAAGAGCGCGAGATCGGCGTTGCCCTGGTGGACTTGGGCGGCGGCACCACGGACATCGCGGTCTTCGCCAATGACGCCATCAAGCACACCGCCGTGCTGGCCCTGGGCGGGCAGAACCTCTCCAACGACATCGCCTTCGGCCTGCGCACGCCCATCGCCTCGGCGGAAAAGATCAAGATCAAGTACGGCTGCGCCCTTGCGGATCTGGTGCGCCACGACGAATTCATCGAAGTGCCCAGCGTGGGCGGGCGCGAACCGCGCCGCCTTTCGCGCCAGGTGCTGGCCGAAATCTGCGAGCCGCGCATGGAGGAGATTCTCTACCTGGTGGATCAGACTCTGGTGCGCTCCGGCTACAAGGACATGATCGGCGCGGGCGTGGTGCTGACCGGCGGTACGGCCCTGATGGAAGGCTGCCAAGAACTGGGCGAGCAAATTTTCAACCTGCCCACGCGCATCGGGTATCCACGCAATGTGGGCGGGCTTAAAGACGTGGTCAACAGCCCCAAGTTTTCAACGGCTGTGGGGTTGTTGCGCTACGGAGCGGAAAAGGAAATGTCCGGTCAGAAAAAGTTCACCACGCGCAGCGAGTCCGGCGTCTTTGACGGCGTGCTCTCGCGCATGAAGAAATGGTTCGCGGACATTTCATAAATCTCAAGCGGGCATCTGGGGACAGCAAAAACAGGAGAGGACCATGGCTCAGTCAATCGTTGACGATATTGACACTTCGTTGGCCGGCAGCGCCAAAATCAAGGTTATCGGCGTGGGCGGCGGCGGCGGCAATGCCGTGAAAAACATGATCGATTCCGGTTTGCAGGGTGTGCAGTTCGTCTGCGCCAACACGGATCTGCAGGCCTTGAACAAAAATACCGCGCCGCTCAAGGTGCAATTGGGCGAAAAGCTTACCAAGGGCCTCGGCGCCGGGGCCAATCCGTCCATCGGCCGTGAAGCCGCCGTGGAAAGCGTGAACGCCATCCGGGACGCCATCGGCGATGCGGACATGGTTTTCGTCACCGCGGGCATGGGCGGCGGCACGGGAACGGGCGCGGCCCCGGTGGTGGCCCAGGCCGCCAAGGAAATGGGCGCGCTGACCGTGGGAGTGGTCACCAAGCCCTTCAGCTTTGAAGGCGTCAAGCGCAAACGCGCGGCGGAAGCCGGTCTGGAGGAATTCAAGCAGCATGTGGACTGCCTGATCACCATTCCCAATGACCGTTTGCTGGCCTTCGCGCCCAAGAAAGCGCCGTTTTCCGAAATGCTGCAAAAGGCCAACGACGTGCTCTATTACGCCGTCAAAGGCATTTCCGACGTGATTGTGGGCGACGGCCTGATCAACCTTGACTTTGCCGATGTACGCACCACTATGTCTGAAGCGGGCCTTGCCCTTATGGGCACGGGCATGGCTTCGGGCGAGAATCGCGCCCGCGAGGCCGCCCAGCGCGCCATTATGAGTCCGCTGCTGGAAGACGTCTCTCTGGAGAGCGCCAAGGCGGTGCTCTACAACATCACTGCGCCCATGGACATCACGGCCGAGGAAATCGCAGAAATCGGCGACATAATCGGTGATGCCACGCCCGAGGACGCCAACATCATCTTCGGTGTGGTCTTTGACGAAAATATCGGGGACGAAATCCGCCTGACGGTCATCGCCACCGGCATTGAGTCTCCCCAGGCCGTGCAGCCCGTGCAGGCTCCCGTCGCCTCGGTGACGAACTTCCGCCAGCCCGGCCCGGATGCCGTCATGGCCGAGCCGCGCCGCCGCCAGTTGGGCCGCCCGCAGCAGCAGGGCAATCTGGTGCAGGAGCCGCAGGATGAACCGGAAATGCGCCTGCCCCGCGCCACCCGCCGCTCGGAAGTGGAGCGCTGGTATGACGAAAAGAGCAACCGCCCGCCGTACCTGCTCAAGCGCGAGGCCATGGGTCAGAGCCGTCGTCGGCCTCACAATCCCGGTCAGGACGATTTTACCTATGACGAGGACGATTTCGAAATTCCGACTTTTATCCGGACCCAGGCCGACTAGCGCATACATGCCGGGTTTTCAGGTTCACAATTTTCAGGGCTTGCCTCTTCGGCCCTGAAATGCCCGCCGGGAGCCCCATTGGGGGGCTCCCAGTGCGGGGCAATACTGTTCGTATTTGTCCGTGAAGCCTTTGGCAGCGCGGGCTTTTTTGTTTTTTATAGTTATGACTGTTCGTCATAGTCCGTTGACTTCCACGCCATTTTAGGCGCAACTAGTGGGACAACAATGGCGACATCAAAGAGGAGTTGTCCATGGCTTTTTTCGCCGCCCGTGATGCCGAAACCTCTCTTGTCTGCCCCCGCTGCGGGGCACGGCTGCATATTGGCCGCAGCTGTCACGAAGTCCACATGCATTGCCCGGCCTGCAAGGCGCAATTTCCGCTTAATGAATATATCAGCCAGGCGGACGAAGCCATGGAGCGTTTTCTCGAAAACGTTTACTGCGACAGAGTATAGCACGCGTCAGATTTTTTTAGTTCTTGAAGAGGCCGAAAGACCATCCATGCGCCGGTAGCGTAGGACTGCTGGTTTTGCTTTGAAATGGATCGCTTTTCAGAAGCGCTGTTGTTTTTACTTGTGGACGCTGGAGAATAGGGTCCAAAAGGAGAGCGGATATGTCGATTGGCTGGGCGGAACATTTTAATTTTGAAATTTTCTCACAGACAACGCCGCAAAAATTTTCCGGTTTTGTGACTGTTGCTAAATTAAGTAAGGAGAGCTGCCGGCAGGCGCCAGAGCAGCCTGGAGTGTATATGGTGTACTCGCCAAGCTGCAATTGTCCGCGGTTTTGCAACCCGGGATCAGGGGGACATTTTAGAGGAAAAGATCCAAATGTTACCCTGGAGAAACTAAAGGAAAAATGGGTGGAAAAAGCGCATATCATTTATATTGGCAAGGCCGGGAGCGCCAACAGCAAGGCCACATTGCGTTCCCGCCTTACCCAATATATGCGCTTTGGTGAGGAGAAACCCGTTCCGCATTGGGGCGGGCGTTATCTTTGGCAGGTTCCGTATGCGAAGGCGTGCCTCGTTGCCTGGCGGGCAATACCTGGCGAAGAATCCAGGAAGTACGAGAAAGAACTTCTGAAAGGTTTCAAAAAATGCTACGCTAAATTGCCTTTCGCCAACTTGTGCGGCTGAACGCCTTGAATGAGAATGACATATAACGACTTTGCCCGGTGTTGATAGCACCTTGGGCGAACGCCGGCTCTCTTTATTTCAGGATATTCCGCCCGGCGGCCATGCCGCTGGCCCAGGCCCAGTGCAGGTTATAGCCGCCCAGCAGGCCGGTCACGTCCAGCAGTTCTCCAATGATGTACAGGTTGGGCCGGAGCAGGCTGCGCATGGTTTGCGGGTCAATTTCGCGCGTGTCCACGCCCCCGGCGCAGACTTCGGCTTTTTTCAGGCCCGCCGTGCCGCTGGGCGTCAGGATACGGGCCTGCATGGCGTTTGTGATTTCCCGGCGTGCGGCGCGGGACAGCTCAGCAATTTTGCGCCGGGCAAGAGAGGGGGGCAGCAGGGCGTCCGCCAGGCGCTGGGGCAGATGGCGGGCCAGCAGAGTCCGCGCGGTCTGACGTCCCGCCTGGGGAGCGTCCAGCAGCGCTTCCACGTTCCGGCCGGGCAGAAAGTCCACACACAGCGGTGCGCCTTCGCGCCAGAACAACGAGGCTTTGAGCGCCGCCGGGCCGCTCAGCCCGTCATGGGTGAAAAGCAGATCGTCTTCCCAGACGCATTCCGTGTCGTTTTCGCACGCCGTTTCGGGCAGGCTGATCCGCACCGGCAGGCTGATGCCGGCAAGGTCCAGCAGGGCCGCGCCAGCGGGATCGTCTGCGGCCAGGCGCAGAGGAACAAGTGCCGGACGCGGCGGAATGACCGTATGCCCCAGACTCTGGGCCAGTCGGTAGCCCATGCCACTGCCGCCGGCCTGCGGCCAGGCCGGGCTGCCCAAAGCCAGCACCAGAGCCTTGCCGTGCCAGAGCGTGCCGCCGGCTTCCACCTGGAAACGCTCACCGCCAAAGCTGACGCCGCTTGCGGCGGTGTCGCAGAGCAGGCGGCAGCCGCGTTCCCGGCAGTCGCGCACCAGGGCCCGGACCAGACGTTGGGCCGGAACCGTCAGGAACAACTGGCCGTGCGCGCGTTCCTCCACAGGCAGATTCCAGGCGCGCGTCAGGGCCAGCATGTCTTCCGGTCTGAAAGAAGCCAGAGCCGGACTGCAGAAGTCCTGGCTGTGGTGGCAGTAATAATCCTGCGGCCTGATAGCGCGGTTGGTGAAATTGGCTTTGCCTCCGCCGCTGACGGCCAGCTTGCGGCCGGGCACGGCGGCGCGCTCCAGCAGCAGCACGCGCAGACCTCGTCCGGCGGCCTCGCGCGCGCAAAGCAGGCCGGCGGCCCCGGCGCCCAGAATGATCACATCCGCTTTCGCGGCAGTATCCGTCCGGCGTCCGGCCCCGGCATTTGACAGCTTTTCCCGGTGCGGGCTACTAGTATGAACTGCGCACATGCCGCAAGCCTACACGAGGCCTTTGTCCATGCCAATACTTCCATCCCGCTATACGGCCCCGCCGGGGCTCTCCAACGGCCATCTGAACACCATCTGGCCGGTGTTTTTCCGTCCCAAACCCGCTTTGCCCGACGGCCTGCGACGCATCCGCATTGACACGCCGGACGGCGATTTTCTGGATCTGGATCTGCATCCATGTGCCTTGGGAGCGCTGCGTGGTCTGGCCATTCTCTCACACGGGCTGGAGGGCAACAGTCGCCGCAAGTATATTCTGGGTCTGGCGCGAGCCCTGACGGCACGGGGCTTTCAGGTGTTGGCCTGGAATATGCGCTCCTGCTCCGGTGAACCCAACCACACCGACCGCCTCTATCACATGGGCGAGATCAGCGATCTGGGCGCAGTGGTCCGCTACGCGGAATCCTTTGATCTGCCCATACTGCTGGCGGGCTTCAGCATGGGCGGCAATCAGATCTGCCGCTATCTGGCCCGAGGGCCGGTTTCGCGGCTGGTGCGCGCGGCTGTGGCCGTATCCGTGCCCTGCGATCTGGCAAGCGCGGCCCCGGTTATGGACGGGTCCTCCTGCCGGCTGTATATGGCCTATTTTCTGCGTACTTTGCGGGGCAAGGTGCGGGAAAAAGCGGCCCGCTTTCCGCACTATCCTTCGTTGGAAGGTCTGGAGCGCATCCGCACCTTCGCGGAATTCGACGAGCGTTTCACTGCTCCGGTCTATGGTTTTTCCTCGGCGCGCGACTATTGGCAAAAAAACAGCGTCCTGCCAGATCTGCCCGCCATCCAGCTTCCCCTGTACCTGTTGATGGCCGCTGATGATCCCTTCTGTTCCCAGTCCTGCTATCCTTGGGATACGGCGCGAAAAAATGCCCGCCTGTATCTTGAGGTGGCTCCGCACGGCGGACATGTGGGTTTTGTACAGCGGGGCCCGCTGTACTACAGCGAGCGACGGGCGATGGAGTTCATCGGCAAAATCTGGGAATGATCCGGGGCGGCCTTTCAGAGTGGCGGGATTTCTCTGGAATCTGGGGAAGTCTTGTCATGAAAAATATCTCAAGAGACATACGTATCGGCAGTGACTGGTGAGCAAGGTCACACTAAGCTTGATAACACAAGAACGGCAAGGTTTTGACACCTTGCCGTTCTTGTATAAATACTAAAATTTGGCGTCCCCAAGGGGATAAAAATATTAATTTATCTATTTGATTTTACATATTATTATAAAAATATTTTTTAGGAGTACCTCCAAAAATACCCTCAAAACTAAAAATTTGTAAGATTCTTTCTTGGGCCTCTTTGGACACTACCCCTCTCACCGATAGAGACACACAGATAATCAAAAATTTCCATATGATAAAGTTAAATAATGGTTGTGCGAATGAAACATTAAACAATGCCAATGTATTTTTCAAAAAACTCCTTTAGTCTATCTATAATCCCTTTTTTCTTTTCGCTGCTTTTTATGTCAAACGGATTACTCGGCGGCATGATTTTCTGAATATCCTCGCCTATCGTTTTCAGTTCGCCACTACGGAAGGCGTTATCCAGAAATTTTCTGGTTTCTTCCGGTTGCAGTTTTTCCCGTGCGATGAGGGCCTTTATATCAGCCTCACGGCGTTCATCAACATAGCGCCTCCAGTCCTCGCTCACAGAAGCGGAGACATTGATATCGGCAATAAAACCCTCAATGAGTTCTTTTTTGCTGCGCAGTTCAATACTTGAATTGATAGCTGTGCCGATGGACGCGAGGATGGTCTTGTCTTTGCCGTGGGAAGCGCGGTATTTTTCGACCAGCATCAGGATATAGTCGATATTGATTTCCACCTGCCGTACCAGTTCCATTTCAAAGACCACATCAGATGTAATGTCTTCCTTTTCCACCTTGCCGGGCCGATGTTTCTGATAGAGATCAAGATACATACTCTGATAGTCCTGCAATTGTCGCTCGGACAGAATTTCATTGCCCTTGAAATCGTCAAACGCTGTCAGAATATTCCGCATCCTCAGAATTGAACCAAAGAGCGCGATAAAATCTTTCTCGTCCTGCTCGCCGATGATAGACTGCTCAAGAGGAAAGCGCGTCAGCAGGTTTTCTATCAGTTCTTTATAGCCACTTGTATGTTTTGTATCACCATCTGATTTTTCCTCATCAAAACCATTATAGTAGTCTTCATACGTCTTCAGCAGTACGACACCGCCCGCATCCTTGTTGCCGAACAGCGCAATGGCGTCATCCGTTTCCTTCTGCAAATCACGAAAACAGACGATATTGCCGAAGGTCTTGACCGAATTGAGAATGCGATTGGTGCGGGAATATGCCTGTATCAGGCTGTGGTATTTGAGATTTTTGTCCACCCACAGGGTATTAAGGGTTGTCGCGTCAAAACCAGTGAGAAACATGTTGACCACCACAAGGAGGTCAATCTCACGGTTTTTCATGCGCTGCGACAGGTCTTTATAGTAGTTCTGGAACTTGTCGGCCGATGTATCGTAGTTGGTGCTGAATATCGTGTTGTAGTCGGTAATGGCGGATTCCAGAAAATCGCGCGATGTGGCATCGAGACCGGCGGTATCAAAGCTTTCATCGGCAATAGCATCTTCGGGATCGGCTTCGTTGGGATTGAAACTGAAGATAGTAGCTATGGTCATTTCCCGACGCAGTTCCGCCAGTTGCTTTTTCAATTCCTTGTAATAGGCGATAGCCATGGGAATGGAGCTGACGGCCAGGATGGAATTAAATCCCGACACGCGCTGACCTTTCAGAGAGTAAAAGCTGTTGCGCTTGGTCTTCTGGTCAAAATGCTCGATAATGTATCTGACCACACCCGAGATACGCTCCGGTGCGGCAAGGGCCTTTTCAATATCAATGGCCTGGACTTTGTAATCCCTGACGTTTTCCGCCATCTTCACAGTATTGATGTAATCAATGCGGAACGGCAACACGTTGCCGTCATTAATGGCGTTGACGATGGTGTAGGTGTGCAGTTTATCACCGAAAGCCTGTTCTGTGGTCTTTAACAAGGGATTGCCGCCCGTTCCGGCATTGACCGCAAAAATGGGCGTACCGGTAAAACCGAACAGGTGGTATTGCCTGAACGCCTTGACAATGGCCGTGTGCAAATCGCCAAACTGGGAACGGTGGCATTCGTCAAAAATGAGTACGATACGCTGCTGGAAAACGGGATGTTTGGGGTTGCGCCTAATGAAAATGCCCAGCTTTTGAATAGTCGTGATGATGATATGGCAGCCGGAATCTTCCAGTTGCCGTGTCAGTACGGAAACGGAATTGTTGCCGTTGGCCGCGCCTTTTTCAAAGCGGTCGTACTCCTTGATGGTCTGGTAATCCAAATCTTTGCGGTCAACCACAAAAAGCACCTTGTCCACATAGGGAAGGCGTGTGGCAAGCTGGGCCGTCTTGAAGGAAGTCAGCGTTTTACCGGAACCCGTGGTGTGCCAGATATAGCCTCCGCCTTCCACGCTTCCCGCTTTTTTATAGTTGTGGGCTATTTCCAGTCGTTGCAAAATACGCTCGGTGGCCGTTATTTGATAAGGACGCATTACCAGCAGCATTTTTTCGGTAGTGAACACACAGAACCGGGTAAGGATATTCAGCAGGGTATGGCGGGCAAAGAATGTCTTGGTAAAGTCCACAAGATCAGCAATGACGGTATTGTTGCCGTCCGCCCAATAGGAAGTGAACTCGAAAGAGTTGCTGGTCTTTTTGCTCTTGCGCCTACCGCTGTTATTCTGTTCCCTGACGTGAGCCTCCCGGGTGGTATTGGAATAATATTTGGTATGCGTACCATTGGAAATGACGAATATCTGTACATATTCATACAGCCCGGACCCGGCCCAGAAGCTGTCACGCTGATAGCGCTTTATCTGGTTAAAAGCTTCCCGGATGGGCACCCCTCGGCGCTTCAACTCCACATGCGCCAAAGGCAGGCCATTGACCAGAATAGTCACGTCATACCGTGTCTGATAGGTTCCCGCACTCTCTTCATACTGATTGATGACCTGAAGACGGTTGTTGTGAATGTTTTTCTTGTCCAGCAGCGTGATATTTTTTGTTGTACCGTCATCTCTGGTCAGGTTGATGACACAATCTTCCTGAATGCGACGCGTCTTTTCCTCAATGCCTTCATTGGCATTGGCAAGGTGCTGCGTAAAGAAGCGTCGCCACTCCTGGTCAGAAAAAGTATAGTTGTTGAGCAATTCCAACTGGCGGCGCAGATTGTCCACAAGTGCGGCTTCATTGTGTACAGACAAATATTCATAGCCCTGCGAACTCAGTTGGCGGATGAATTCTTTCTCCAGATCCGCTTCGCTCTGATAGGCGTCGGAACGGATTCTGGAGGGAGTATATTCGGCTACAACCGTGCTTTCCGGGCATTGCGCCACCATGTTGAAACGGGTCGTCATACGGCTTCCTTGAAAGTCAGCAGCTTGTCGCGGCAATATTCATACTGCTTTTTACGCGCCTCAATTTCCGCGGGCAGGCCGCTGGTCAGGTCATTGCAAAGAGCATCAAAACGGTCGAGGATGGAAACGATGCGGGCTTGTTCGGCAAGAGGGGGGACGGGGATGAGATAATTATCCAGCATATGACGTCGAATGGAAGTAACAGAAGCATGTACCGCGTTTTTTGTTATATAGCTAAGAAAGTTTGCTTTCATATAATAAAAAAAGAATTTTGATAGGATTCTACTATCCGTTATCCGTATTCGATATGCCCTCTGATGTAGAGCATATTTCCCCTCAACAAAATGAAAAACTTTTCCAACCCCAACGCCATCTCCCGCAGTAACAATAGCTGTCTCATCAAACTCCCATGTATTTTTTCTTAGGACATCCTGAGAGCGTACATAAAATGGATATTTCCCATCCTCGATAAACTCATTTGTATTACTACTCCCTGTACTTATACTCGCGACACATCCTAAATTCATCCATTGAACGCTACTTACCGCTGTCTGTCTGTCTGTCTGTCTGTCTGTCTGTCTGTCTGGGAGGTCGCCCCTCTCTTATCAAATGTCAAGAGGGAATCTCTGTAATATTGATATTGCTGCTTTCTTTTGTTAAGTTCTGCGGTAAGTTCTGCGGTAAGTTCTGCGGTAAGTTCTGCGAAATTGTCTAATATCCTTACTATCTCTTCCTGAACAGGAAGTGGGGGGACGGGGATTAAGATTTTTTGTATGGACGGAACACTTGAATGAACTACTTTACTTTTTACCTTTCCCTTGCTTTTTTGAGATTGAGCAGACTTTGTTGATAACGCATAACTGAGATACTTAGGATTTTGACTATGTTTCATTACAACGATATCACCACCGGCAAGGCATCTTTCATTTCCTATATATACACATGATTTTGCAATATCTTCAACATTTTCACCTGTAATTGCAAAAAGAACATCTCCATATTCAAAATATTTTTTATTCAAAATAAGTGATTCATCGGTAAATGAAACACATTTGTCAAACCAAATATCATATGTCGTATAAATTTCACCGTATCTTACACAAGGAATCCCTTGATCTC
This sequence comes from Desulfovibrio porci, assembly GCF_009696265.1. Lineage (NCBI taxonomy): Bacteria > Pseudomonadati > Thermodesulfobacteriota > Desulfovibrionia > Desulfovibrionales > Desulfovibrionaceae > Desulfovibrio > Desulfovibrio porci. The sequence goes on along the minus strand of NZ_VUMH01000001.1, from coordinate 103,501 downwards.
GAATTTGGTCTCGTGTAATACCAGATCCTCTATAAATAGATAAAGCAATCTCCCCGAGAGATTTATATTCCATCCCATTGGGGCACAACTCCGTAATAAGTTCTTCAAGTCTGCTCATTTTCTGTACCCTTCATAATAATAGGACTGCTCGATTCCCTTGAAGATAACTTCACGGTCGTTGACTTTATCCGTCAGATGGGGCTGGATAAGCGCACGCAACTCCAAATCATTCACTGGGCTGCGCTCCATGGCCTGAAGATAGGCATCCCTGTCTATCCGCTGCCAGTCCACCACCCTGCCCAAGTTCTTCTTCAGCATCATATCCAGCCAAATGCGTGTAGCGCGGCCGTTTCCTTCCCGGAAGGGATGGGCAATGTTCATCTCCACATATTTGGCGATGATTTCTTCAAAGGCCGTTTCCGGCATTTTTTCGATAACAGCCAGAATTTCTTTCAGGTACAGACAGTTGGCAAAGCGAAAGTTGCCCTTGGCGATATTGACGGTGCGTATCTGCCCGGCAAAGTCGTACAGACCGTCAAAAAGCCAGGCATGTATTTGTTGCAGGCCTTTTGTCGTGCCCACTTCCATACGGTCAATGTCGCCGCTTTCGAACAGACGCTGCGCGTTGGCAAGGCTGCGTTCATCAATATTCATGGCGTCAGCTCTCTATTTCGGCGATGATTTTGTCAATTTCAGCGCGAAGCACGGCTTCACGCGCCACGATCTCTTCAATCTGCCTGTTGAGCTGGCGAATATCTATGACTTCCCGCTTGTCCTCCTGCTCCACATAGGTGCTGACGGAAAGATTATAGCCCTGAGCCCCGATTTCGGCGCTGGGGACGACTCTGGCAAAGTGTTTTTCGTCCTTTCTGCTGATAAAGGCATCAAGAATCTTCCCGGTATTGGCGTCCGTCAGCTTGTTGGAATTGGTCGCCTTCACGCACTCGGCGGAAGCGTCAATGAACAGTACCGTACTATCCTTCTTGCCCTTTTTCAACACCATGATACAGGTGGCAATGGTCGTCCCGAAAAAGAGGTTGTCCGGCAACTGAATGACGCAATCCACATAGTTATTGTCTACGAGGTACTTGCGGATCTTTCCTTCCTTGCCGCCCCGATACATGACGCCGGGAAAACAGACAATGGCCGCCGTACCGTCAGCGGACAACCACGACAGGGCATGGAGAATAAAGGCGAGGTCGGCCTTGGATTTCGGCGCAAGCACTCCGGCGGGAGCAAAACGAGGGTCATTGATGAGAACCGGATTATCTTCCCCAGCCCATTTGATGGAATACGGAGGATTGGAAACAATAGCCTGAAACGGTTCATCATCCCAGTGTTGCGGATCGGTCAGCGTGTCACCAAGGGCGATGTCGAACTTGTCATATCCCACATCATGCAGGAACATATTGATTCGGCAAAGGTTATACGTCGTAATATTGATCTCCTGACCAAAAAATCCGTCACGCACGTTTTCCGTGCCAAGTATCTTGGCGAATTTCAGCAACAGGGAACCGGAGCCGCAGGCCGGGTCATAAACCTTGTTGACCGTTGTTTTGCCGACGGTGGTTATTCTGGCAAGAAGCTCCGAAACCTCCTGCGGCGTATAATATTCCCCGCCGCTTTTACCCGCATTGGAAGCATACATGCCCATGAGGAATTCATAGGCATCGCCGAAAGCATCAATGGTATTGTCCTGATAATTGCTGCCGAGATTCATGCCCTGAACGCCTTGCAGCAGTTTGACCAGCTTTTCATTGCGTTTGGCTACGGTATCGCCCAGTTTTTTGTTGTTGACGTCCATATCGTCAAACAGACCTTTAAAATTGTCTTCGCTTTCCGAACCGGAGGCGGATTCCTCTATATGCTTGAATGTCTTTTCCAGCGTTTCATTCAGATTGTCGTCCTGTGCGGCATTCCGGCAGACATTGGCAAAAAGTTCACTCGGCAGAATGAAAAAGCCCTTGGTGGAGACCATTTCCCGACGGGCTGTTTCCGCTTTCTCATCGGGCATATTTGCGTAGTCAAAACCGTCGAACCCAGCATCCGCCATCCTCTTGTTGAGATAGACCGTCAGATTTTCGGAAATATACCGGTAGAACAGCATCCCCAGGACATACTGCTTGAAGTCCCAGCCATCGACGCTTCCACGAAGGTCATTGGCGATGTTCCATATGGCGCGGTGAAGTTCCGCGCGTTCCTGCTCTTTTCTGTTGTCGGCCATCTACAAATATCTCCTGATAGCGGGGAATGCGATTTCTCCGAAAATATCAAGAGATAGGTCAATTTTCAATCGCTTTACAGTCTGGTGAAAAACAGGGAGGCAATCCGCAAATCGCCTCCCATGTCGCTGTCTTGGGAATACTTCCTGTTGATAACATTATAACTCTTCGTCAGGGATGTCCGGCTGAACAAATCCACCTCCGCATCTGTCCGATTCGCGGATGCAGGCAGAGGGCGTGGAAGCCGCCGTTTTCTTCAAGGCGGGGCGGGGTGTGTCTCTCTTCTTTTCTTTCCGGCGTCTGAACTCGCTCAGGTATTTGGCGAGGGTCGGAGCCTTCACTTCAATGCCTTTTTCGTGCAGGCGCTCGACAATCTCCTGTGTGCCGAAACCGCGCTTCTTCATACGCTCCAGAGTCGGTGCCAGAGCAAAGACTGCTTCCTTTACGGACATGGTTCGATTCCCGTCCAGTGTGACGGAAGCGGGTTTAAGAGCAGCAAATTCCTGTCTGATTTCCTTCAATTGTGTTGTGGTGATGGTCATGATGGTTCTCCTCTGACTCGTTGGAGCTATGCCCCGGATGGGTATTTTGTCTTTTCCGGTCAAGCGGGACGCTTGCCCACTGGCTTCACGTCAGTGAAGCATAGTGGGCTATATCTTCGGCCTGTGCGAAGATTCCCTCCCGACGCCTTACCTCATTCTCATGCCACGGGCGAAGTGCGCCTGCCGACGCTCCCTGTCCCGCGCCTCCTGCGTCTGCCGCTGCCGTTCCTCTTCCTGCTGCCGTTGGAGCTGTTCGGCACGCTTGCGCTCCACGAACTCGATATGCAGCGGACGGATTTCCGGCAGAAGCAAAAATTCCCGATAGCCTGCCATGATTCTCTTCATTTTCTTCAACTGAGTTTCCAGCACCTCTTTTTCCTCATGGTTATGTTTCCTGTGAGCCGTGTATTCCGCTTCAAGCCGAATCTGTTTCTGACGTAACGTTTCCACTTCCTGTTGCAGACTTTCTTTCTGCTTCTGAACAAGATGTTTGACGGCAAGCGCCTTTTTCAGCTCTCCAATAATGGAAGAGGCTTTCTCAAGCACAGACGGATAATTGAAAAGAGAGGCTTTCGGTAGAGAGGAATTTTCCTGAAGAAACTTTTCCGCCTCCTCAGCCTGCCGCTCATACTCCTCAATGCTCTTTCTCAACTCTTCTTCACGCTGTTCCAATGAGCTGATAAACTGTCGTGAGTTTCGTGTGGCCTCTTCGGATTCCTGAATCAGTTTCTCCAATGCTTCCTGTTGCTGCTTGAATTCGCGGGTATCCAGATGCTTTTTCACGGAACCAGGCATCTGTTCCACACCGCGCTCAATGGCGAAGCCCCGGCTTTGCAGATAGGCGGGAAGCTCGGATTGCAGTTTCCGCAGACTCTGGCGGGTATAAATTTTGTTGGCGTTGAGCCTCCCTTCCGGCGTCACCGGTACATGAAGGAAGTGCATGTGCGGCGTCTTCTCATCCATGTGAACCATTGCGGAAATGACATTCTCAGCGCCCACAAACTCCGTGAGAAAGGCCTTGCTCTCCTCAAAGAAACGCCTTGTTTCCTCCGGCGTGAGCCTGTCAAAAAACGCCTTGTCCGAAGTGACGATAAGCCCGCACATGCGCACGGCGTCCTTTCTTACGGATTTGACCAGCAGGAGGTCGTCAATACGATTCTGAATGCCTTCGGCATAGTTCGATGCTGCGGCTTCGTGCAGCTCGTAGTTCGCCGCGCTTCTTTCGTAGTCAATATCGGGGTTGCTGCGGCTCTCCCGTTCCCGCCGGTTATGGCTCTGGATGCCGCGTATGGCTTCTTTCTTGAATTTGTCCATATGGAGTACGAGATAGGACATGGCAATACTTCCTTGTATCAATGGATGTCCCGTTCTTTCTGTGGCAGGAATGCGGGACACTTTTTCAGTTTACGCGGGACAAACGTTGAAAACATGTTCGGATTTGGCTGGACTTCATAGGATAACAGATACGATGAGTATTGCAGGTGTCCCGCTGTACCGGCGCTTAGGCAGCGGTACAGCGGGACACCTGAAAAATGGTCAAGCGAGACCTTCCAGTTTTCTTTTCAGTCGGTGGACAGATGATTTCGATTTTCCCATTTCCTCGGCGCAGTCGCGAATGCTGTATCCCTCGCCAAGCAGCCTTTTCAATTCCTCCAGTTCAACATCTTCAATATCCCGAACCCGCCAATGCAGGGCATTGCCTTCGGTAATCAGGTTGGCTTCAAAGGGTTTGGCATCATCGCCCAATATGCCCCGTGCCTTGGTCAGATGAACTTCAAAACGTGCGCCTTCGGCCATGCTGTATTCCCGGGGCCTGCGCAGACTGATCACCGTGTCCATGATATCTTCCCTGGCGCTGGTGCCGCGTTGATCGCCGGATTTTCCGGCATGATGGATAAGCAGGACGGTCATCCCTCTGCGGCGTAATTCCAGCAGCCACGCCTGCATGGTCTGCCATGACTGAGACTCGTTTTCCTTGCCGGTGCGGCACAAGGTTGCAATGTTGTCCAGCACAACCATGTTTACGTCTTTCAGAAACGGCTCAATCATGGTCTGTCCGCTGGCTGTGGACAAATCCGGCATGGGGCAGGGCTGTAGATCCGGTGTGATGAGCGCCATGTTTTTCAACGTATGCGGAGGAACAGACATGCCGTTGACAAGAGCGGAAAGACGGTTCTGCATAGACGTGGCGGGCATTTCCCCATCCACATACAGCGTTCGCTTGGGCATCGGCGCACGCCAGTTGAACACGGCTCCGCCGGAAGCCACCGCAACGGCGATGCTCAACGCGGCGAATGTCTTGCCTATACCGCGCGGAGCGTACAGGATGCCTATGCCCTGTACCGGAAGAACGGGCGATAAAAGATACCCCCGTTCAGGTATGGACATGGAAAGAAATTCGCCCATGTCCAGAGCGATAAGACCTTGCTGTTTGATCAGCGCCGTTTCCAGTTGCGAACGGACGGCCTCAATGCCTTCTATCTGGTGAAGGTCATTAAAATCTGTACCGTTGGCGTCGGTGAAGTGGGGAAACAGAAGTTGAGCGTTTGCAAGTCCGGCTGCCTCTTCCCCCTTCCTGAGTCCTGCTTCGTCATTGTCGCCGCAAATGATGATTGTCTTGTCCGGCAATCGTTCTTTCACCGTCTTGGCCACTCTCGCGAGATTGTTTGCGGAAAAGGCCACATAAACCGTCCAGCCTGTGGCAAGATGGATACTTGTGCCTGTGGCAAAACCCTCACAAACGGCAACGGGCTTTTCCGGCTGCCCCTGAATGATGAATTGTCCTCCAGATACCTTGCCGCCCACGAGAAAACGCTTTGTTCCATCAGGATAGACGCGTTGCAGACTTTGCAGATTGTTTGCGGCATCCATAACAGGAATAAGCAGAGAGCCGTCCCGTGACTGCCGTATGCCTTCCAAAGCCGGAATGCCCTTGCGGCGCAGATAGGGATGATTGGCGTCGCACATTCGTGCCGAGTTCCATTCCTGTCTGGCCAGTTGAGCTGCTTCAGCATGGCGTTCGGCATATTCCGCTTCGCGTTGCCGCTGTATGGAGTGTTGACGCTCCCGCCATGCGGATATTTCCGCACTTGAAAGTGTCTGTTTTGCTTCGGCGCAAAACGTGCCCTGTTCTCCGTTTTCCCAGTTGCACCACCAAAGCGTCGCAGGGGTATCGACATGCGCGATATATGCACCGTTTTGTTTGTGCGGTTTGGTCTGGGTAGGACAACGATGCAAGTTCCCGTCCGCCATGATTTCGGCCGGAATCAATCCCTTGTCGGTCAGGATGTCCCGAAAGGTTTGCAGGGGATTATTCATGATTCTCTCCCTGACGGCCAAGGCTTTCGATAAATACAGCAATGTCCTCCGCCCGCCAGACTGTTGTTCTGGGACCGAGCTTCACGGGTTTGGGATAACGTCCGGTGCGACACCCTTCCCACCATGCGCTCTTGCTTATGGGAATCATGTTGAGAACCTGAGGAAGACGCAAAAGGCCGTGAGCGGGTATGGACGGTTGATGCTGTTTCATAAAAAAATCTCCTGAATCTGGTTGGATTTCAGGAGACTCTGGCACACGTCCGAAGATTCCCGTGAGGGAATCGGACGGGAAAATGACGGGAAAATCTAAAAAATACGGGAAAATGGCAAGCTGGTCATTCCTTGACTATGGAGTATGCATCTGCTTCCTTGAGGAGCATATACATCAAATTGCGATAGGATTTGTCGTCCCTGTACTCTTTGCCCGCAAGCAAGCGCCCCACATGCGTCTTTCTGCCCTGCGGAGTTTTGTGACTGGTCTCGGATTTTTGAGGACCACACCAATACAGGAGAACATAAGCGATGACTGAAAGAGGATACTTTTCTTTCATGGCGTCACGGACGGCGGCGTCCGGTCTCCCTTCCCAAAAGGCTCTGGGAATACGAAAAACGAATTTGCCATCATGCGGTGCCCTTTCACACAGGGGAACTGCCACCGCTTTGTCGGCAACGGAAGATTCTGGCGAAGCTGTCCGTAAAACGGCCTCCACAAGGGCACGGGTGATGCCTTTCACTTCTCGGCGTAAGGGGTAATAACGGAGATATCTTATAGCAACGTTCCTATCCACCATTATGGTATCGGCAAAGATATGCGCAATGAAGTGATAACTTGAGGCGGGAATGGAGAATATCGGTTTCTCAAAGAGAGGCGAGTCCGGTGAATACTGCGCGAAGATGTCTTCTGTGCTCAGTATTTTCAAACTGCTGAACAGAAATTCTCGTTCCTCGGGAAAGACAGACGCCGTATCTTCAAAGGATTCTTCAAGAATGACATTCAACCCATATTGTAGGGAGGTAACAGGAACAAGCGTTGATATCTTTCTGAAAAATTCCATCACATCAAAGCCAAGCAGATATGTCTGAATGCCCGCCCCCAGTTCCGGCACTGAAGGAAATTCCGGCATCTGCGTTCCATATGCGACATGATTGCCCGCAACAAATGCCTGCCAGCAATTTTCATAGGTCGTGTGCCATAGCCCCAGAGGCTGAACGGCGTCAGGCCAGAGTGCCTGGGCAAGCATTTCACCTTCTCTGACTGTCAGGCCATACGCCTGCCGCACTCTGCCTATGGTTATGTTCTGTCGGTCTGTCATGGAGGAAAGGATACCCTGTCGCCCAAAAATGGACAATAAAAAACAGCGGCAGGGATAGTCATGTACCTTCCGTGCCGCTGTTTTCCTGTAAAACCTGTTTCAGCTATACCACGCCCGGATCATGTCCATGTCGTCATAGCCGTATTGTCTCATACGCTCCTTGTCTTCTTCACTCCAGCCGGTGTCATTGCTCGTCACCTGCGTCTCGTCTTCTATTTTCCCGATGGAGATACAAACATCACGGTCTGTCATGGTGTCCTTTTGCATACTCCCTCCTTATTTCTTTTCTGCTGTGTGTTGCGTAATCCGTCCAGATAGTCCGCCCAATCCTGCATCATCTTTCGGCGCTCAGGCAGATATTCCGCATAATTGTATGCCGCACGCACTTCGTCCTGCTCCCCGTGGGCAAGCTGCCTCTCAATCCAGTCCCGGTTATAGCCGAGTTCGTTGAGCAGTGTGGATGCGATGGAGCGAAAACCATGCACGCTCATTTCGTGCTTCTGGTAGCCCATGCGCCGAAGCGCATTAAGCATGGTCGCATCGGAAATGGGCCGTACCTCCGTGCGGATGGAGGGAAAAAGGAATTTTCCCTCCCCGGAGTATTTTTGAAGTTCCCGAAGAATGAACATTGCCTGCCGGGACAGGGGCACAAGATGCTGACGGCGCATTTTCATGCGTTCCGCAGGGATGCGCCATTCCCCGGACTCAAGGTCGAATTCCTTCCATTGGGCAGCCCGCAGTTCCGTGGGACGGGTGAAAACCAACGGAGCCAGCTTCAAGGCACAGACCAGAGGAAAATAGCCTTCGTAGGCGTCGATATCCCGCAAAAGCTGGCCGACTTTTTCCGGTTCCAGCACCGCCGCGCGATGGACCGTTTTTCTCGGCCTCAAGGCTCCCCGGAGATCGGCTGCGATATTGTGCTTTGCCCGGCCCGTGATGACCGCATAGCGGAATACCTGATTGATGATCTGCAGCACTCTCCGGGAAGTCTCATAGTTTCCCCGCTGCTCCAGAGGCTTGACCACCTCCATGATATCCCGTGTTTCCAGTTTGGCGATGTGCGTTTTGCCAATACGTGGAAAGATGTAGGTTTTCAGCCGGTACATGACGGTTCCCTGATGCTTTTCAGAAAACTCCGCCATGCGGGTTTCATGCCATTCTCTGGCGATATTCTGGAAGCTCTCGCGTTCGGCTGAGATTCTGGCCTTCTTTTCTTCCCGTTTCTGCTCGGAAGGATCAACGCCTTTGGCCAGCAGACGCCGGGCATCCTCGCGTCGTTCTCTGGCGTCCCTGAGCGAGACGCTGGGGTATTCCCCGAAACTGAGCAGTTTGCTCTTGCCGTCAAAGCGGTAAGCCATCCGCCAGAGCTTGCTGCCGCTGGTGGGCACATAGAGGAACAGGCCGCCGCCGTCGAAATATTTGCGGGGCTTTGAATCGGGTTTCAGACTGCGGATGTGGGTATCGGTAAGAGGCATGGGCACTCCTTGGTTGTCGTTGGACGGAGAGATACCCACATGGACAAAAATATGTTTGATTCCGTCAGGTTATCCGTGTAGGTATCGGAAATATCGTACCACATTCCTACCTACGGATATACCCACAAATTTCATGGATGCAAGCGGACGAGGCTGGACTTCGGGAAACCGTATTGGAATGAAAAAATAAAGAATGCCAAGGTCTTTTGGACTTTGGCATTCTTCTTTGTACCTAAATTTGGCGTCCCCAAGGGGATTTGAACCCCTGTCGACGGCGTGAAAGGCCGTTGTCCTGGGCCGGCTAGACGATGGGGACGCGCGTGTTGGCTGGGCTGCAAGGACTCGAACCTTGATTAGCGGAGCCAGAATCCGCCGTCCTGCCAATTGAACGACAGCCCAACACGAGGTGGAAAAATAGATGAGGAGGGGGGGATTGTCAATAATTTTTCATTCAAAATTCAAAAAGTTTTTCCAGCCGGGAACGGTTGCGGCATTATCACCATATAAGAAGTCACGGGTGAAAAATTTGCGACTTGAAAATACGCATATTATTGTGTATAATATCACAATATGGTTGTTATGCCGGATAAAAAAGGAACATTGTTAATGGCGCTACGGCACACTCCGGCTGGTCGGACGTGTCTAAAAAAACAGTAGATGCTGACAGGAGGAAAGGGATGTCTCAGGAAAGCTCGGCGATTGTTGTCGACAGAGCAAAGTCGCAATGGTCCGATCTGTGGAAAAAGGAAGATTACTGGGCTATCTGGATCGGCTTCTTTATTCTGGCCGTGGCCATCGGTACGGTCTTCAGCGGCCGTCAGGATCTGGAGAGCAAGTACGATCAGTATGCGGCGGTCATGAAAGCCGAGTCCGCCAAACCGTTCAAAACCGTTGAATGGTATGAGGCCTCCGCCGCTCAAAAAGGGCTTCAAGGCCAAAAACTGGCTTCAGTCAAGGCCATCATTGATCAGTTGAAAACACCGGCCCGCTGGCAGTCCAATCCGCTGGACGCTCTGATGATGTCGCAGGCTCAGGCTGACAAGGCCAATGAAGCCGTCCGGCCGAAAGTGGATGCGGCCAAGCAGGCTGAAGCCGCCGCACTGGCTTTGGCCAAAGATGCTGAGACAGCCGCCGCCGGCGCTTCTTTTGGCGACGCCACGCTGAACGCCGCGGCTGAAAAGGCCATCGGCGAATGGCAGGCCGCCAAGAAAAAGACTGCCGACGCCGCCAAAAAGCTGGTTACGCCCTTCAACCGCATTCCCACGCTGATTGTGCTGGGCCTCGTGTTGGCTGTGCTGACCTCCATCGGCGCCAAGTTCATGGGCTTTAACGTGGGCAAGTTTTTTGTCGCTTTTCTGGGCGTGTACGTGCTCTGCGTGCTGGCCAATATTCTCGGCAACCAAAAGACCATGCGGCTTTACGGCATCAACGCCGAAATCTGGTCCATCGCCATCGGCATGATTATCGCCAACACCATCGGTATGCCCAAATGGCTCAAAGAGGGCGCGCAGGTGGAATACTTCATTAAAACCGGTCTGGTGCTGCTGGGCGCGGAAGTGCTCTTCCACAAGATTATGGCCATCGGCATCCCCGGCATTTTCGTGGCCTGGGTAGTGACGCCCGTCGTGCTGATCAGCACCTACATCTTCGGCCAGAAGGTGCTGAAGATGCCTTCCCAGACCCTGAACATTGTTATTTCCGCCGACATGTCCGTGTGCGGCACCTCGGCGGCTATCGCTACGGCCGCCGCCGCACGCGCCAAAAAAGAAGAATTGACTCTTTCCATTGGCCTTTCGCTGACCTTTACGGCCATCATGATGGTGGTTATGCCGGCCTTCATCAAGGCTGTAGGCATGCCTGAAATCCTGGGTGGAGCCTGGATAGGCGGTACCGTGGACGCCACGGGCGCGGTGGCCGCCGCCGGCGCATTCATCGGCCCCAAAGCCCTGCAGGTGGCCGCTACCGTCAAGATGATCCAGAACGTGCTCATCGGCGTAACCGCTTTCTGCGTGGCCATATACTTTTCCACCAAGGTTGAGGCGCGGGCCGGCGAGAGCGTGGGCGCCATGGAAATCTGGCACCGCTTCCCCAAGTTCGTCATCGGCTTCCTGGCTGTTTCCGTCATTTTCTCGCTGGTCAGCAGCGGCCTCGGCGCCGACTTCGGCAAGATGTTGGTGGATAACGGCACCAACAAGATTTCCGTGCCGTTGCGCGGCTGGTTCTTCGGCCTGGCCTTCGTCGCCATCGGTCTGACCACCAACTTCCGCGAACTGGGCAAGTACTTCAAGGGCGGCAAGCCCATCATCCTGTATGTATGCGGCCAGTCTCTGAACTTGGTTCTGACCCTGCTCATGGCCTGGATCATGTTCTACAAGGTCTTCCCCGAAATCACGGCCAAGATCTAACGCTAAGTGCAAGAAGGGCCGCCGTGTTCTGTCGCGGCGGCCCATTTTTAATGGGGGGGACATGTCGCCTGTTGTGCGCAATTTTTTGAAAATGGGCGGATTGGCCGTGGCCCTGTGGTTTTTTTTTGCCGTGCTGACGCCGCGTCTGGTGGCTTTGTCGCCCGCCTGGCAACGTTATGACGCGGCACAGGAGGAATACGGTCTGGACAGCGGCGCATTGTATTACTCCAATGTGCCTGCCACCCAAGAGGCCGAAGAGGCCGTGCGGCGGGCTGTGCGCGAAGGTATGCGGCAGCGGCGTATGATGGCGAAGGAGCACTGATGGCAGATGCCCCGCGGATACGTTATGTGGTCAGCGGTTGTCTGGCTGGTCTGGCCTGCCGCTATGACGGCGGCAGCAACCCTTGCGCGGCGGTGATCCGTCTGGTGGAAGAGGGGAGAGCTATCCCGGCCTGTCCGGAAAGTCTTGCAGGATTGCCGGTTCCCCGGCTTCCCTGTGAGCTGGCGGAAGGGAGCGTGCTTTCCCGGGACGGGCGGGATCTGACAGAGGATTTTCTGCGTGGCGCGCAACTGGCCCTACGCACGGCACAAAGCCGGGGCTGCACGGCGGCCATCCTCAAAAGTCGTTCTCCTTCCTGCGGTTTCGGTCGGATTTATGACGGCACGTTCAGCCGTGCGTTATGTCCCGGCGAGGGCGTCTGGGCCCGGTTGTTGCGTGAAGCGGGCTTTGCCTTGTTCAGTGAGGAACACTTGCCGCCGGAGTTGGGCGGAAAGGGCGAAGGCGAAGATTAGGCCGCGGTCAGCGGCTTTTTCTTTTGCCGGGCCTGAGTTCCCTGTAAAGGCATTTTTCGGCTGACCGCACTTCTGCCCCCCCGCATTTCAGCATTGATCTGTCCTGGCTTCGGCCACGATGCCGCGCCGGGCCATTTCCTCCACGGCCTTGCGGCAGAATTCCGGCAGCAGGGCTTGGGCCTGCGGACTCAATCCCACCTGCATGGTTTTATAGTCAAAGGGTTGCAGGCCGATGATCACAGCTTCGGGTCTGTGTCCGGCCAGGTGGCAGGTGATCAGCGTGTCCAGCAGGTCCGTCTGGTGCATGGAGTCGCGGAAGCTCAGGCTTTTGCGCAGATCTTCGCCTTCCAGCAAATAGACCGTGCCCGGCGCTTCCGGTCCCAGCACCACATCCAGCACCACCAGAAAGTCACATTCCAGAAGCTCCGGCATCAGCATCAGGCCCTGGGTGCCGCCGTCCATCAGGCGCACCCGCTCGGGCCAGCGGTAGTGGGTTTCCAGATACTCCACAGCCCGCACGCCGAAGCCTTCATCCGTCAGCAGGATGTTGCCCACGCCCAGAATCAGTATTTTTTTGTCGTCCACACGTCCTCCTGACGGCTGGGGAAAGATGCAAAGGTTAGGGCCGGTCACGCATCAAATGTCTCAAGTGCGCCGCAAAGATTTTAAGGAAGAATTCTTGCGACAAAAGTAGACGAGCTTTGCCCGCCGTAAACGTGTATTTTAAGCGTTAACTGCGCTAAAAGAAGCGCTGAGTCAAAGGGCTTTTGCACTTTAATGAGGGACAGACCCGTGCCGCGCTGACGGCCTCATTCGTTCGCATGAGACTGAATCCCCTTCTCCGCAGTGGCTGACGCAAGGCGGACGCCGGAAATGTTTCCGGACAAGTATACGTTTCACACCGAATGGGTCCGGCGCGGTAAAAAACAAAAAACATGAAGCGGCATTTTCAAAAAAGGGCGGGGAAATATCCCCGCCCCTTGCTTCATTCTGTTTCAGCTGTTGCGAATTACAGCACCTTGAACTTGTGCACTTCGTTGGTTTCTCCGTCGATCACATGCACAGCGCAGGCGATGCAGGGATCGAAGGAGTGGATGACGCGCAGGATTTCCACCGGGCGCTTGGGATCGGCCACCGGCGTGCCCGCCAGGGCTTCTTCGGCCGCGCCGGGCACGTTTTTGGCGTCCCGCGGTCCCAGGTTCCAGGTGGTGGGCACCACAAGCTGGAAGTTGGCGATCTTGGCGTCCGCATCGGTACGCAGCCAGTGGGATAGACCGCCGCGCGGCGCGTTGACGAAGCCCACGCCCTTGGCGTCCTTGGGCGCGTCGTAGTTCTCCACGATCTGCTTGTCTTTGGTGATATTGTCTTCGTATTCGTTCAGCCAGGTTTCGATCTGCTGGGCAATGGCCAGGGTTTCGATACCGCGCGCGGCGGTGCGGCCCAAGGTGGAGAAGAGGGCTTCGGGGCCCACGTTCAGGGTCTTGAGCACATGATCCACCAGCGGCTTCACGGTCTTGTGGTTCTGGGTGTAGGCCACCAGCACCTGGGCCAACGGGCCGGTTTCCATGGAGATGCCGTCATAACGCGGCGCCTTGAGCCAGGAATAGCGGTCCGTATCGCCCATCTTGGTGAAGGCGGGCTTGGTTTCGCCCTGATAGGGCGGCAGAGCCTTGTCACCTTCGTACCAGCTGTGGCGGACGTGTTCCTCGATCTTGGAGGGATCGAAGCCCTGAGGATTGCCGATTTTGCGGTCCAGAATGACGCCCGGCTTGAACCAGCGTTTCTGCAGGTCGCGTTCGCCGCCCGCAGCCGGGAACTCGCCGAAAGCCATGAAGTTGTGCGTACCGCCGTAGGTGGCGCATTCTTTGTAATTGGCGGCCACGGCGAGCAGATCCGGGATGTAGTAATTCTCGATAAAAGCGCGGGTTTTCTTGTAAAGTTCCTTGAATTCCTTGATCCGCTCAGGGGTCAGGGCATCGTAGCAGGTTACGCCGCCGCCCACGGTAAACTGGGTGTGCGGGTTTTTGGCCCCGAAGACGGCCATGGCCCGCGCCGCTTCCACCTGGACGCGCAGGGCCTGCAGGTAGTCGGCCGTGGCGATCAGGTTGACTTCCGGGCTCAGGGTGTAGGCCGGATGCCCGCCCAGGAAATAGGCGTTGGTAAAGGGACCAAGCTGGCCGCTGTCCACAAAGGTTTTGAGTTTGGACTGGACGGCCCTGTAATCGTCGGCCGTGACCTTGCGCGCGGAAATGGAGGTGGCCACGCTGGCCGCTTTGGCCGGGTCCGCCTTCAGGGCATTGGTCACATCCACAAAGTCCAAGGCGTGCAGGGCATAGAAATGCACCAGGTGGTCATGCAGGAACTGCATGCCCAGCACCAGGTTGCGCAGATAGGTGGCGTTAGCCGGAATAGGCTTGTTGATGGCGTCTTCCAGGGCGCGGGTCGAGGCCAGGGCGTGCGTATAGGTACAGACGCCGCAGGTGCGCTGGGTAAAATGCTGGGCGTCGCGCGGGTCGCGGCCTTTGAGAATGAGTTCCAGGCCACGGAACAGGGTGCCGCAGCTGCGGGCTTCCTTGATCTTGCCCTTTTCCACTTCCACTTCAATACGCAGATGCCCCTCAATACGGGTCAGCGGATCCACCACCACCGGGCCGGTGTAATCGCTCTGGGGCGCTTTGATGACTTCACTCATAACTTCCCCCCTAGTTCTGGTAGAACGGCGTCATTTCGTCCCAGAAGCCGGGCTCGCTGCAACCGATGCAGGGATGCCCGGCGCCCACCGGCCAGTTGGTCTGATTGAACAGAGCCTTGGGACAGTTGTTGTATGTCTGCGGACCCTTGCAGCCCACTTCATACAGACACCAGCCCTTGCGGGCTTCCTCGGAATTGAAGGAGGGCGCGAATTCGCCGGCGTCGAAATGTTTGCGGCGTTCGCACAGGTCATGCACGCTCTGGCCGTAGAACATGGTCGGGCGACCCAGTTCGTCCAGCTCGATTTTCTGGCCCTTCAGGAAGGCCACGAGGGTGCCCACCAGATTGAGCGGGTTGGGCGGACAGCCGGCGATGTTGATGGCCTTGACGCCCAGATCACCGTAGGCGTCGTTGACGCCCTTGGCCGCCGTGGGATTGGGTTTGGCGGCCTGCACGCCGCCGTAGCAGGCGCAGGTGCCCATGCTGACCACAGCCTTGGCCTTGGGCAGAATGCCTTTACAGATGTCATACATGGTGTGGCCGCTGATGTAGCCGTATTTGCCTTCCATGGCCGTGGGAATGGCCCCTTCCACCACGCAGATGAAGCCGTCGGGGCCGTTGACGGCCTGCTGCAGGGCGTCTTCAGCGGCTTCGCCGGCGGCGGCCATGATGGTTTCATGGTAATCCAGGGAAATGGTATCCAGGATCAGGCTGTCGATGAAAGGTTTGTAGGTGCGCAGCAGCGCTTCGGAACAGCCCGTGCATTCGGCGGCGTGCAAATAGACCACCGAAGGACGGCGGCCTGTCAGAGCCGCGGCCACATCCGAGGCGAAGGCCGGGCCCATGCCCATGGTCACCGCCACCGCCGTGCAGAATTTCATGAAATCGCGGCGGCTGATGCCCTGGCGTTCTAAACGCTCCTCTCCGCTTTGTTTGCCCAGACCCACGGCAATACGCATAATAGCCTCCTGGCAAAGGTGAGTAAAAGGCTGAAGGAAACTCCGCCACAGAGTCTCCGGTTGCTGCGCACTGAGCAGATATTCCGCCACAATGAGAGGGGCGCGCGTCCGGGGCATGAAGCCCGATGCGCCCGCGGCGGCTGTCCGTGCGGGATGTCAGCAATAACTTTCGGATGGCATGCCATCTTCCAGCGCGGCGGCTCACGGAAACATTGCCCTGTCCGGTCTCTCGCACAACGGAGACGGCCACCATTTGTCATTAAGAGTATACCCTGAAAGATGAAGGGTCAATAGGGAGGATTTTTTTTTGTTGTCGTTTGCGCGCGCCGTCACAAGGCGTTGAGGGGCGGGTGCTTGCCTTGCCTGGGCGCATGGGATAACTTTTCGCCGCGCGTTGCCTGCGCGGCACGAGTCCGACGGCGGGTCGCCATTGTGTCGCAAAGCGGTTCCGCATTCCTGTTGTGCGGATGCGCGGCACATTCAGCTTACTCCGAGGAACATATCGCCATGAAACTGGAATCCCTTTGCCTGCACGCCGGTTACAGTCCTGAAAACGGACAGCCGCGCGTTCTGCCCATCGCCCAGAGCACAACCTTTAAATATGCCTCCACCGCCGAAGTGGCCAAACTGTTTGACCTGGCCGAAGCGGGCTTTTTCTACACGCGCCTGGGCAACCCCACCGTGGATGCCGTGGAGCAGAAGATCGCCGCACTGGAAGGCGGGGTGGGGGCCCTGTGCACTTCCTCGGGGCAGGCCGCCAGCATGCTGGCCGTGCTCAATCTGGCCCAGAGCGGCGAGCATCTGGTCAGCGCCTCCAGCATTTACGGCGGCACCTTCAATCTCTTCGCCGTCACCCTGAAAAAGCTGGGCATTGAGGTGACCTTTGTGGACCAGACAGCTTCCGACGAAGAACTGGAAAAGGCCTTCCGGCCCAACACCAGGGCGGTGTTCGGCGAAACCCTGACCAATCCCTCCATGGATGTGCTGGATATCGCGCGTTTTGCCCGGCTGGCCCACCGGCACCGCCTGCCGCTGATCGTGGACAATACCTTCGCCACGCCCGTGCTCTGCCGTCCCTTTGAGTTCGGCGCGGACATCGTTGTGCACTCCACCACCAAATATATGGACGGGCACGCCCTGCAGATGGGCGGCGTCATTGTGGACAGCGGCAATTTTGACTGGACGTCGGGCAAGTTTCCGGAATTCACCGAACCCGATCCTTCGTACCACGGCCTCATTTACAGCGAAACGTTCGGCAGGGCCGCCTATATCGTCAAGGCCCGCGCGCAGCTCATGCGCGACATGGGCTGCTGCCAGAGCCCGCAGGGCGCGTTTTACATCAATCAGGGATTGGAAACGCTGCCCCTGCGCATGGAGCGGCACTGCCGCAACGCCGCGGCCGCGGCCGACTATCTTGCCGGACACGCCAAGGTGGAATCGGTCAATTATCCCCGCCTGCCCGGCAATCCCAACAAGGCCCTGGCCGATACATACCTTCCCAAGGGATGCAGCGGCGTGGTCTCCTTTTCGCTCAAGGGCGGGCGCGAGGCCGGCGCGCGTTTCATCGACAGTCTGAAAATGATTTCCCTTCAGGTGCATGTGGCGGACATCCGCACCTGCGTCCTGCATCCGGCAAGCTCCACACACCGCCAGCTGAGCGACGAGCAACTGCGGGAGGCGGGCATCACGCCCGGCATGGTGCGTCTTTCCGTGGGCCTGGAGAATCTGGACGACATTCTGGCGGATCTCGCCCAGGCCCTCGAACAGGCCTGAACCGTTCCACTGACGTCTGTCGCAAAAAGCGGGAAGGCTTCGGGGCCTTCCCGCTTTTTGCGTTTGTTTCGCTTACGGCCTGTCCTGAGCCAGCAGGCGGTAGAGCGTGGCCCGCGAAATGCCGAGTGCCTTGGCCGCCGCTGATTTATGCCCTTTGCAGCGTTCCAGGGCATGCTCCACCAAGCGGACGCTGTAGGCCCGCAGCAGCGCATCCATGTTTCCGGAACTTTTCAGCTCAGCGTCAGCCTGATGCAGGAGCTGGGACGGCAAATGCTCCATCTCGATCAGATCCCCCTCCAGGATGTTGAAGGCGTATTCGATGACGTTGGCGAATTCGCGCACGTTGCCCGGCCAGTCGTAGAGCATGAAGGCATTGTAGACATCCTTGGACACGCCTTTGACCCGCCTCTGAAAAAGCCGGGAATAGTGCCGGAGAAAGTGGATCACCAGAGATTTGATGTCTTCCTTGTGTTCCCGCAGCGGCGGAATGCTGATGGAAACCACGCTGAGCCGGTAATAAAGATCGCTGCGGAACAGCTGGAGCCGCATCTGGGCCGACAGGTCGCAGTTGGTGGCGCAGATGATCCGCACGTCCACCCGCCGGGTGCTCTGGCCGCCCAGACGCTGCACCTCCCGCTCCTGAATGATTCGCAAAAGCTTGGCCTGAAGCGGCAGCGACATCTCGCCGATTTCGTCCAGAAAAATGGTGCCGCCGTGGGCCTGCTCAAAACGCCCCGCGTGTCCGCCTTTCTTGGCCCCGGTAAACGCGCCGGCCTCGTAACCGAAAATTTCCGATTCCAACAGGCTTTCCGGCAGGCTGGCGCAGTTCAGCTTGATGAAGGGCGCATGTGACCGCTTGCTCAGGGCGTGCAGGGAATGGGCCAACAGCTCCTTGCCCGTGCCGCTTTCACTCTGGATCAGCACTGTGGACGAGGTGCGGGCCACTTTTCTGATCATTTCCTTGAGTCGCAGGATTTCCCGGCTCTGACCCACAAAGTCCGACAGGGCGTATTGCGCGCCGCCGGTATTGCGTTCCTCTTCCGCTTTGGCGCGCGCCGCCGTCGGCGGGGAGGAGGCGATGGTTCCGGGCGCGGCGGAAGGCGCGGGGATGACGCCGGATGCGTCCTCATCGGAGGGCGCGGCTTCAAAGATATAGAGCGCGTCGTGGCAGCCGTTGCAATACATGAGCGGCCGCCGGGTCACGGCCAGGGGCGTCGTGCCGTCAGTGGGCGCTTGACCGGGAGGGGGCAGGAGAGGCTGGAGAGCGCGCAGTTTTTCCTGAGCCGTACCTTGGGAAAAGTCGTCCATAAAGGCGAAAATATCCGCGGCCCTGGCCCCCTGGGCCCGGACCAGTGCGGCGGGCGGCAGCAGGGCCTCCAGAGCCGGATTGAAAAAGACGATCCGGCCCCAGGCGTCCGTGACCAGCAGGCCGGAATCCATCTGTCTCAGAGCGGCCGTCATGCGCGCAAGCTGTGTGGCGCTTGCGCTGTAGTCGGCGGCCAGCTGACGCAGGTCCGTGATGTCCCGCAGAATGACCGCCAGACGGGTTTGCCCGCAATGCGCTCCCGTCTCTATCTCAAACCGCGTCCCAAGCTGGCCCCCCAGTTGTGCTCTGACCAGAAAAATCCGTTCCTCCAGGACGATCTTCCGCTGCTGGACAGCCGCGCTGTCCCGGATCTGGAAAATGCTTGCAGGTTCCAATTCTTTGATCAGTTGCCGCAGCGCGGATTTTCGCCGTCCTTTGGCGAGATCAAACAGTTTTTCAGCGGCCTGATTGGCGTACAGCGGTCTGCCGCTGGAATCCAGCAGAAGGAAGGCGTCTTCAAACGCGTCCAGCACGGTGTGCGAAGGTGAAAACTCCGTATCCGGCATAAAGTGTCTCATTTTTAAGATTTTGTAATATATTTAAAACAAAATTAATTATAATAATTATAATATATTAATAAAATAATGCTGAGTTTTGTATTTTTTTTAAGAATTTTTTTCCAGCATACACCGCCCGGAATCGTTTGCAAGGCTTTTTACCGTCCCGGTTTTCGCTTCCTCTCGCGGCGAAGCGCGGCACGGGCGGCGCGCAAAATGGGGCGAAAGCCGGGATGTCCATGCCATGGCGGAAAGATGGCCGCGACGCTGGCATATAACTTGCTTTTTATTTCACTGCTGCGCGGCCCACAGGACACGCGTTGCAAATGGAGGAAGCCATGCGCGGCATTCAGGGCAGAAAAGTCATTATCATCGGCGCGGTGGACGGCATCCCCGCTGAAGCGGCGCGGCGGGCGGCCGAAGCCTGCGGCGGGGAAGTCATCTTCGTGGCCAATCAGTTCTTCGTCTGAATGACAGCCGGAGCCATGGATCTGGAAGATCAATGGAAAATCGCAAAGCTCATTGAGCGCCACGGCAGAGAGGATATTCTTGTGTTGCTGGGCTGTCCGGACGCGGAAAGCAGCCAGATTCAGGCCGAAACCGTCACATTGGGCGATCCGTCCATGGTCGGTTTGCTGACCGGCAGCAACTATTTTCTGGAAGTATACCATCTGGTGGAGCCGGAAGTGCTGCAAGCCGTGCCGCGCGCCGTCTACGCGCAATATATCGGAGGCTATGCCGCCAAACTGGATGCGGACTCCATCCGGAAACGGATGCGGGAGGTTCGCGCCCTGGCCGTAACAACGGGGGAAGGATTATGAATGCGTCACAGAATCCGGGCAACGCGATTCAGCCGCAGGCTGCTCCGGGCAAGATCAAGATTCCGGGCCTGCGCAATCTGTGCAAAATTGTTCTGGCGTTGCTCTGCGCCCTGGTCTTCCACTCTCTGGATTTTGGTACGGCCCTGACGCCGCAGGGGCACGGTATTTTGAGTACATTGCTGTTCATGGTGCTCATCTGGGTTACCGAGGCCGTGTCCTATTCCGTCAGCTCCTTTTTTCTGATTGTCTCCATGACGCTGTTCACGGCCTTTGCCGTGGACCCGTCCACAGGGCAGATGTCGGGCACGGGCAAGGCGTTGGGCATGTCCCTGAACGGCTTCAAGTCCGGGGCCTGGATTCTGGTGGTGGCCGCGCTTTTTCTGGCCGCCGCCATCCAGAAGAGCGGCCTGGGCCAGCGTATCGGCCTGCTCATTCTTTCCCGCATGGGGGCCAGGCCGCGTCAGGTGCGCCTGGGCATTCTGCTGATGTGCTTCGTGCTGACCCTGTTCATCCCTGCTCAGGCCGCCAACGCCGCGCTGATGACCGCCGTGTGCGTGGGCCTGATCGACGTGTTCAAGATCCGGCGCGAGGACAATCTGGCCAAGGGCATGCTGCTGATCGTGGCCTTCGGCACGGGGCTGGCGGGCATGGGCGTGCTGACCTCGGGCGCGCCGCCCATCCAGACCGCCGCCTTTATCGCCCAAGCCACGGGCCATCAGATTTCCTGGCTGGAATGGCTGAGCTACGGCCTGCCCTTCGCCCTGGTCATGGGCTTGGTGCTGCTGGGCCTGGTGGAGCTGTTTTTCCCTGTGGGCAAGGCGGAAATACGCAGCGGCCGGGAGACCATCCGGCAGGAGCTCGCCAAGCTCGGCCCGCTGAGCGTCAGGGAACGTAATCTTCTGATCATCATGTGCTGCACCATTCTGCTCTGGGCCACAGGCAAGAAGCTGCACCCCCTGGACAGCAGCACGGTCGCGCTCTGCGCGGTGTGCGCCATGTTTCTGCCGGGCGTGGCCGTAAGCACCTGGAAGGAAATGGTCAACGTGGTCAACTGGGGAACGCTGATGCTCTTCGGCGCGGCCATTTCCCTGGGGCAGGCGCTGCTCTCCTCGGGCGCGGCGGCCTGGGTGGCCCAGAACACCCTGGCCCGTCTGGGCATGGGCGCTTGGCCGCCGTTATTGATCATCGGCGTGGCGGCGCTGTTCTTCGGCGTTTTCGCCCTGGCGTTTTCCGCCCGCTCGGCGGCGGTGGCGGCCCTGGTGCCCACGGTGATCGGCTTTGCCCAGGCTCTGCCGGAATCCGCCGGCCTGAGCGTCTGGGGCCTGTCCATGATTCTGTATTACACCATCCAGTTCTCGCTGTTGCTGCCGGTCAATACGCCCATGTCCATGGTGGCCTATTCCACCAATACCTTTTCGGCCCGTGAAATGGCCAGGGTGGGGGTACCGCTCTGCCTGATCGCCATCCTGGTCATGATACTTTTCTCCGCCACGTACTGGCGCTGGGTGGGCGTGCTGTAGAGACGGCCCCGGCGAGCGGCGGTATAGCAAGGAGCCGAACATGCGTCTGGAACTCGCGCGAATCAAAGTGGAAGATGTTGTTTCCGGTGCCGAAACGACCCTGACAGGCCGGACCCTGAGCATCGACAGGGAAGAACTGCTGGCCGCTGTGGACCCCGAGGGATTTTTTGCGGAAAAGCGGGTCAGCCTGGTCCGGCCCGGGCAGTCGGCGCGGATCATCGGGATCATGGACGCCATGCAGCCCCGTTGCAAGATCGGCGGCGGCACAAGCCCCTATCCGGGAGCCATCGGGGAGATGCACATGGCCGGGCAGGGCCGCACTCATGTGCTGGACGGCGTGTGCGTCATGCAGACCGGCAAGCGTCAGGGCATCCAGGAAGGCATTGTGGACATGAGCGGCCCCGGCGCGGCCTATTCCCTGTTCAGCAGACAGTGCAACGTGGTGCTGGAATGCCTGCCGCCGCCGGACGTGAGCAATGCCGTCTTTGACGAGGTCACCCGCCGTGCTCTGGCGCGGGCCGCGCTGTATCTGGGCGAGGCCGCCAGAGACGCCGTTCCGGATGAGGTCGACGTTTTTGATGCGGACCGGCCCGTGGACCCGGCCCTGCCCAAGGTTGCCTACATCTATTATCTGCAATCGCAGGGGCCGCTGCGCAATACCTATGTCTACGGCCTGGAGGCCAGAAATCTGCTTCCCACCCTGCTGCATCCCAATGAGGTGCTGGACGGGGCCATTGTCAGCGGCAATTACATCATCGCCTGTCAGAAAAATCCCAGTTTCCTGCACGCCAATAATCCCGTGGTGCGTGAGCTGTATGCCCGGCACGGCGTGAGCTGCAATTTTGTGGGGGTGATTGTGGCCAATGAAAACAGCACCCTGACGGATAAAAAACGCAGTGCGGATTTTGCCGCCAAGCTGGCGCGGCAACTCGGCGCGCAAGGCGTGGTGATGACCCAGGAGGGCGGCGGCCATGCCGACACGGATCTGATGCTCGCCGCCAAAGCATGCAAGGAGAGGGGCATCGTCAGCGTCATGCTGATCAACGAACTGGCCGGAGCCGACGGCGACCAGCCGTCCCTGGTGGATACCACGCCCGAGGCCGTGGCCGTGGTCAGCACCGGCAACAACGACCAGGTGATTTCCCTGCCCGCCGTGGATGTGCTGTGCGGCGGCGCAAGCCTGACCAATGTGCCCGACGCGGCCGCGGCTTTTTCCTCCGCGCTGGGGCGCATGTACACGGCCACCAACCAGTTGGGCGCGTACGCGCTGCAGGCCAAAGCCCGCTAGCGGCGGACGCACGGAGGAGAGGACATGTTGCGCATCGTGCACTATCTCAATCAGTTTTTCGGACAGGAGGGCGGCGAGGAAAAGGGCGGTATGGGTCCGCTGCTTAAACAGGGACCATGCGGTCCGGGCGTGGCCTTTGCCAAAGAGCTGGCCGACCTCGGCGTCATTGTGGGCAGCGTGATCTGCGGCGACAATTATATGGCCGAGCATACGGAACAGGCCGTCGGCGAGCTACTGCCCATGATCCGTTCGCTGCAACCCGATCTGCTCATCGCCGGTCCGGCTTTCAATGCCGGGCGTTACGGCCCGGCCTGCGGCGCGGTATGCAAGGCCGTGCAGGAGGAACTGCGCATTCCGGCCGTCACGGCCATGTATCCGGAAAATCCGGGCGTGGATCTCTACCGCCGGGACGTGCTGATCGTTAAAGCCGGACCGTCGGCGGCGGGTATGCGCGACGCGGTGCGGGCCATGTCGGCCCTGCTGCGCAAGCGCGTGGCGGGCGAACCCACCAGCCCCGAGGCGGACGGCTATCTGCCCTCGGGCATTCGGGAAAATGTCCGGGCGGCGCGTAGCGGCGCGGTGCGGGCCGTGGACATGCTGCTGACCCTGCTGGCGGGCGGGGAAATCACAACCGAGTTGCCCATGCCCGTTTTTGATTATGTGCCGCCCGCGCCGCCCGTGCGGGACATGGCGCGGGCGCGCATCGCGCTGGTCACCGAGGGCGGCTTTGTGCCCACAGGCAATCCGGACCAGTTGGAATCCTCGCGCGCCGGGAAATACCTGCGCTATGAACTCCATGGCGTGGAATCCCTGAGCGGCATGGATTTTCAGACGGTCCACGGCGGCTACAACAACGCCTTCGTCAATGCGGATCCCAACCGGCTCGTGCCGGTGGACGCCCTGCGCGCCCTGACGCGCGAGGGCCGGGTGGGGGAGATGGCCGACTATGTTTACAGCACCACGGGCAACGGCACATCGTTCGAGAACAGCCGGGCTTTCGGCGCGGCCATTGCCGCAGCCTTGAAACAGGACAAGGTGCAGGGGGTGATCCTTACCTCCACTTGAGGCACGGGCACTCGTTGCGGCGCAACGATCACCAAGGAATTGGAACGGGTCGGCATTCCCACGGCGCAGATCTGCACCATCACTTCCATCGCCCAGGCCATCGGCGTCATGCGGGTGGTGCCGGGCGTGGGCATTCCCCATCCGCTGGGCAATCCGGCGCTGGACCCGGTTTCGGAACAGAAGCTCAGGCGGGAAAAGGTGGAACGCGCGCTGGAGGCGCTGACGACGCCACTGGAGGAGGCGCGTATTTTTTAGCGCGGAAAATTTTTTTCTTACGCAACGGGGCGGCCCCGCATTCTATGGAGCCGCCCTGTGTCGTCGCGCGCCTTCTGGCGTTCAGTCCGTCAATGCGCTATCTTGGCCGAACTTTTCGTAAAAGGCCTTTTCCGCCTGGGAATCCCCGATGATGTACATTTCTTCGCCTTCCGCGAAAACATGGTTGGGGTCGGGGTTGATGTGCATTGCGCCCTCGGCGTCGCGCAGGGCCACGACGCTGCAATGGGTCCGGCTGCGGATGCCGCTGCCCATGAGCTGCTTGCCGGCAAGGCTTTTGCCCACGGCGCTGCGGAAAATGTTCAGTCCCTCGTTGATCATCAGCACTTTGCCGGGCGCCAGCAGGTTGATGATGCTGTTGGTGACCATGGAGGCCAAGGAGAGCACCAGGTCCGCCCCGGCCGCGTGCAGAATGCCCACGTTGCGGTCGAGTGTGGCGCGGCTGATGATCTGGATGTCTTCGCGCAGGCGGCGGCAGTAGAGGGTCAGATAGATATTGGTGTCGTCGTCATGGGTGGTGATGAGCACCGAGGGGGCCGTGCGGATGCCCGCCTTTTCCAGCACGTCCAGATCGGCGGCGTCGCCCACGACCAAGTGATCTTTCAGGCCGCGGGGCTTGGGATTTTTGTCCACAATGCTGTAATCACGGCCGCTGGCGTGCAGTTGACGGGCCGCCGCCAGACCCACCCGTCCGCAGCCCAGAATAACCACCGGCGCTTCGTTGCAGGTCTCCCCGGCGGGGTCACACGGGCCCAGCAGATGGTTGACGGCGTCGATCTGGCGGTAGTCGCCGGCGATGACCATGACCATGGTGTCCGTAAACACGGTATCCGGGGCAGGAAGCAGGAACTTGCCGCGCTCCCACAGCCCCACCACATTGGCGCCGGTGGCGTTGCGCAGGCCGCTTTCGCGCAGGGATTTGCCCACCAGCGGCGTGCGCATGACCGGCGCCTCGGCCACCACCAGTTCGTGGTAGCGGCTGACGACGCTGGAGCGGGCCTGGGCGTTGAGCACGCGCCGGGCCAGGGCTTCGCCCAGCAATTTATGGAACTGGAAGACATTCGAGCAGCCCGCCAGTTGCAGGATGTCGATGGCGTCCTCGCTCTGGGCCGCAGCCACAATAGGCACGCCGGCGTCCACGTCGCGGGCGGTGAACACGATGTTGGTGTTGCGCACATCGCTGTCCAGAGCCACCAGCATGGCGGCCTCGGGCAGGCGCAGGTTGCGGTAGACCTCGCTGGAGTCGTGTTCGCCCACCACCGCCTCATAGCCCTGGTCCAGCATATCCAGGGTGGTCTGGCTGTCGTGGCAGAGCAGCACGCAACGAGCGCCGTAATTTTTCAGATCGTCCACCAGGTTGAGGGCAATGGGACTGGTGCTGACCACAATGACGTGCCCCTTGGTGTCCGCCGGGATGGAGCGGGGCGTGTGCCCTTTTCTCTGGGCCTCCAGCCAGGGAGCGTAAAAAAACTGGATGAAGGTGAAGGGCAGCATGATCAGAAGCAGCAGCACCCCGGACATGAGCACCACGATGGAGAAAATCCGCCCCAGATCCGAGGTGAAGGTGATGTCGCCGAAGCCCAGGGTGGACATGACCGTCAGCGTCCAGTACACGCCGGTCACCCAGGAAAAACTGCGGTCCTCATGCTGCATGATGTAGTGGAAAAGGATGCTGTAGACGATGATAAGACCCAGCAGCATGGCGAAGAAGCGCAGCAAAAAGCCTATATTGCGGCGTACGCTGTGCTGTTGCATGAACAGGGTGATCTGTGACGAAAGAAATTTCATGGCGGCTCAGGTGAGGCTGAAGGTGAAAGGCGCTGAATGGGCTGCTCCGGCGTGCGCCTGAGCAGGTTGTTATAAATCCGGGTCTTCCCGTCAAGTGGAGAATGCGGGCGAAAAACCCGGATACGTCGGTCTGCGGCGTATCCGGGCCGAAAAGCGCGTCGTCGACGCGTCACGTGGAGTTACAGACTGCGTTCTTCCAGGCCGTCGTTTTTACCGGCAGGGGCTTTTTCCGGCGGTTCGGTGACGGTTTGCAGGCCGGGCACCACATCCTGTATCTCGGTGGCGGGCAGAAGGGGATCGGCGGCGGCCCGCTCAATGACCTTGCTGTTGCGCACGTAGAGATTGCAGGCCAGGCCGAAGCACTCCCACACGGCGGCCACCGTGCCTTTGAGCGCTTCGCGCCCGTCGCGCGGCGGCGGCACGAGCACGTAATAGGTGCGGGTGCGCCCGCCCATCTTGGGTTCCACCAGGCAGGAGACGATCCACTCGTCCTCGCCGTCGTTGTTCCAGTCGGCAATGGCCACCATGGTGACGGTCAGCTTCTGGGTGGCATGGTTGATGCTGAAGCCGTTGGGACGGCGCGTGACCCGGCTGTCGGGCTGGAGGGTGGCGGCAAAGTTTTCCCCCAGATAGACGTGCCCCGAATCGCCGAACATGAAGGAGGGCGAGAGCCTCCGAAAGAGCGTGTCGCCGTAGTCGCTGAAACCTGCCAGGGAAAAGGGGGCCACATAGGAGCCCTCGCTGTCCAGCAGGTGGCGGGCCTGGAGTTCCTTGGGCATATGCCGGGCCATCTGGACGAATTCCTCTTTTTCCACCACAGTCACGGGGCGGGTGGCGCAGCCGGACAACACGCCGCCCAGACAGAGCAGGGCGCAGAAACGCACTATGAACATGAGGGACATGATTTCTCCTGTTCCGGGGCATGGTTGCCGGAAGCGTCATTCCGCGCGGCCCTGGAAGCTTCGCCTTTGTATGCGTCCGGACCGGGCTTGTAAAGAGCGGTTTCCCGACGCTGGTACAATATCTGCATATTTTTTCCAGATCTGTTTTTCTGACATTTTGATCTGCCGAGGCATGTATGGCGGAATCCCTGTATCTGGAAATGCCCACGCGGAAAAAGCCCCCGATGGGGGGGCTGCTTCGCCGGTTGCGGCTTGTCATCTCTCTGGCTGTGCTGTTCGTTCTGTTGGCCGTTGGCTGGTGGTGGCTGGACGGCGGACGGGCGGTCAGCGCCTGGGCCATGCTGGACGGCATGGTCTACGCGGTGTCGCCGGAATTTTCGGCCCGGCTGGAAGCTCTGGACGTGCGTGAAGGTGATATGGTCGCGGCGGGGCAGCCCGTGGCCCGTATGGATGCGGGCGGGTACGCCCGCCGCCTGAACGAGGCCGGACGGGAAGCGGCTTCCCTGCGGCCGCCGGATATGGCGGAAATGGCCGGGCGGCTCCGGCAGGCGCAGGAAGCGGAAAAGGACCTGGTGACGCGCCTGGCCCAGGCCCGGCACGAGGAAGAAGCCAAACGGCGACAGCGCGAAGAGCGCGTCACCGAGCATGTGCGGGCTCAGCTCAATCTGCGTTCTCTGGACAGCCAGGGCGGGGAGCACGCGGCGGGCAAAAGCCGCTACGCGGCGGCGCAACGGGCCGAAACCGAGGCGCGCGCCCGCATGGAGAGTGCCAAGGCGGATTTTGAGCAGGTCAGCCGCATGCGCGCGGCCATGGGTCAGGAATTGGGCCGGATTCGCGACGAAATGCTGCGGGCCAAGCAACTGGCTTCACGCAACCGCTACGCCGCGCCGGGGAACGCCCGCGCGTCCGCGCCGCTGCCCGTTCAGGCGGACGGCGTTCTCTACGCGCCGGTGAACGGCCGCGTATTGCAGGGCAGCGCCACGCCCGGCCAGGAGGTGCAGAGCGGCGAGCCCGTGCTGCTGATTCTGCCGGAAGGCGCGGACGCGGCCCAGGCCTACTGGGTACAGGCTTACTTTCCCCTGGCGGACGGAGAGGCCATCAGGGCGGGACAGGCCTGTGACATCCGGCTCAAGCCCGACGGCGCGCGACTGAACGGCACAGTGGCCGAAGTGCTCGCGCCCCAGCCCCTGCCGGAAGGACAGGAGCGGGCAACAACGCGGAACATGACGCAACAGGCCAAAGGGACTGAAGTTCGCGGCGCGGCGCTTTTCCTGCCCGTAAAGATCACGCTTGACGGCCCGCCGTCCGCCGCTCTGACGCCGGGCGAACCGGTGGACTGCGTGATCAAAACGCGCAATATTCTGGGCTTCAGCGGTTTTTAGAGTCGTTCGCGCATGAAATGCATCAACTGCTCTGCAAGGAGTTGTCCGCAACTCCTTGCCGCGAAATGCGAGCAAGAGGGCTTTGCCCGCCGTAAACAAGCATTTCAAGCGTAACATACTCTAATCTTAAGGTGATCTATTTGAAGGCGCTCAGTCTTCCAGTTCCGCCAGATGCTTGCGGGCGAAATCCAGAGAGGGGTCCAGCTCCAAAGCGGCGCGTAAATGCCTGGCCGCTTCTTCCTTTTGGCCCAGAAATTTCTGGCAGAGGCCCAGATTGGCCAGATCCAGAGCCGAACCCTTGTCCACCCTGAGCACCGCCGAAAAGGCTTCGGCGGCTTGGGCGTAACGGCCGGTCTTGAAGCGGGCCACGCCCAGCAGGTTGCCGTATTCCTTCATTTCCGGGCAGAGTTCCACGGCGCGGGCCAGGGCCGGCAGGGCCTCCTGCCAGCGGCCCTGCAAGGTGTCCGCATAACCGGCGTAAAAGGCGGCCAGAGCGGCGGCGTCGTTGTCGGGCTGCAAGGGCTGGGCCGTGCTGAAGAGATCGTGCGCCGCGTCCCACTGTTCCGCGCGCAGGGCCAGCATGCCCCGGAAAAAGGGCAGAAAATGCGCCTGCGGGTAGCATTCTTCCAGCACTGCCAGTCCGGCCAGGGCTTGCGCGGCGTCAGCCTCCTCGGCCAGTTTGCGTCCCACAAACAGGCCCAGGCTCTGGTTGCGGTCCCGTTCACGGAAGGACAGGCCCGGCGCGATGCAGTAGTGGGCTGGTATGCCCAGAGCCGGGTGGGTGGTCTCCACCGCGTAGACTTCCAGCGGGGCCAGACCGCGCAGGGCGGCCAGCAGCTCGTCGCGGATGTCGTTGGCCTCCACGCGCGGCAGGCTCTCCAGCGGCGTCAGCGGGCCTTCCAGCAGCCAGGCGGCCTGCTCCAGGCTGGTGAATTTGGGCAGGCCCGAAGCTTCGTAGCAGGCCTGGGTGCAGAAATCTCCGGCCAACTGGGCTACCTCGGTCACGGCGCGGATGGCAGCCTTGGCCGGGGAAGCCGCAGTGCCCGCCGTAAAGACGATTTCCGAGCTTTGGGGAAACGTGGCCGGATCCCAGGCCAGCGCCGCCACTGTAGGCAGGGGCATGCCCAGGGAAAAATCCTTGAGGATCAGCCGCACGCCCTCGCGCTCGAAGGCGGCCAGCAGTTCCCGCAAAACCGGGTCGTTACAGCCGGCCGGGTCAATGGTCGGCGTTTGCGGGCGTTCACGGTCTGCGCGGCAGCAGACGTGCCGCTCCACCAGTTCGCTCAGGCCCTGCAACAGGGATTCCTCGTTGCTGTTGCCCGCCGAGGTGCCGTTGAATTCACTGAGCAGCTTGAACCAGTCCAGAGGCAGCCAGACCGTGCGGCCGCTCAGCAGATGGGTGGCCGGGTAGAACTGCCAGGGCGTCAGGTCCAGCACGCGCCGGGCCTGTTCCGGGGGGAGCCGGTCGTCCACGGAGCGCAGCATGGCTTCCAGGGGCAGCAAGGCGTCTCCGAAGCGGGCCTCGGCCTCGCTCCAGGTGGCGCGCGCCATATGCGGGCGCTCCCGCCAGAAACTGAAAAAGGCGAAGCGTTCCATGAGCTCCATCAGGGCCGAGGCCTGGGCCTGCTCCGCCGAGGAACCTTTGCCCATCTGCTTGCGCGTGGGCATGATCTCGCGGGCGTCAGCGCCGCAGACGCTGAGATAGACCGGGATGCCCAGACGGCCCACATCCACCCGGCGGGTTTCCGCCAGGATGTCCAGGTTCGCGGCGGCCAGACGGTCCCGCACGCGGGCGATGGTCCGCTCCGGACTGACGGCTTTGTCCAGATCCCTGGTGTACCCCTTGGGGCAGGGACGCAGACGGATGATCGGCAGGGATTCGTTCATGCCCGCTCCAGAATCAGAATGCTGTAGATGCGTCGCTGTTCCTCGCCGTCCTCGTCCCGGCTTTTGACGCCGATGCGTCCTTCCGTGAGCTTGAAGGATTTGGCCGCCAGCTTGGCGAAATGGGGCTTGGCCCGGGCCAGATCCGTGCAGAACAGGGCCTTGCCGCCGGGGGCCAGGTGCCGGTCCACGAATTTAAGCAAAGGCCGGTGCAGATCGTCCAGATAGAGGATCTCCGAGGCCGCCATAAGGTCGAAGCCTTCGCTGAAGCGCGGGTCGCGGCCCGGCGTGGTCACGTCCACCCGGCGGACTTCCACCCGGTCCTGAAGATTGTTGCGCAGCACATTGGCCTTGGCGAAGCGCAGGGCGTCCTCCACAATGTCGCTGAGGACAATGCGCGCGAAGCCGTAACGCGCGGCCACCATGCTGAGGATGCCGCAGCCCGCGCCCAGTTCCAGCAGGCTTTTGCCCTCGGGCTCGTATTTGCGCAGCAGGCGGCCCAGCACAAAGGAACCCGGCCAGATCTTGGCCCAGAGAGGCAGATCCTTGAGGGGGTCGCGGATGGCCTTGCGTTGCAGCAGGCCGTCCAGATGAGCTTGCATATTGCGGATGGTCAGCACCTCCAGGGCGCTGTCGTCCACCTGCAACAGTTCGAATTCCACGTCAAAGGTGGCGCGGATACCGGCGAGAAGGCTGTCGAGATCTTCAGTCTGAGGCATGGCTTTTCCTTGCGACGGATTGGTATGCGGCGGGCTAACGTGGGTATGTACAGCGAGTTCGGCCACAAATCAATCCGCCCTTGTCTTTAGCACCGGCGGCGGCTACCATTCGCACATCAACCGGAAGCGGCGCTGCCGCGCAAGACAAAGGAACCATCGGATGCAGCAGATTTTCCGTCTGGATATTGTGGCCCGGGAAGAGGAAGTTGACCGGATCAGCGGCCTGCTGGCCTTGCGGGCGCCGTTCGGCTGGGAGGAGGAAAGCCTGCCCACGGGCGAGACGCGCTTTCGCGTGCACTGCGAAAAGGAAGACTTTCTCCACACCTTGCGGGACGGCATAGCGCGGGGCACGCCCGAGGCGTGCTGCACCCTGAAGACGCTGGAAGCGCAGGACTGGCTCTCGGCTTGGCGACAGTTTTTCACGCCGGTTTGCTGCGGTTCGCGCTTTGTGGTGCTGCCGCCCTGGCTGGCCGGCAGCCCGGAGTTCCCGGACCGCACGCCCATACTTATCGAACCCAAGAGCGCCTTTGGCACCGGACATCATGCCACCACGGCGCTGTGCCTGAGCGTTGTGAGCGACCTGCTGGATCAGGGGCGCATAACGCCCGGCCAGAGTTTTCTGGATCTGGGCACGGGTTCCGGCGTGCTGGGCATCGCCTGCTGCAAGAGCGGCCTCAGTGGTCTGGGCCTGGATATTGACCCTCTGGCCGTGGACAACGCTCTGGAGAACCGGGCGCTCAATCAGGTGGACGGTTTTGCGGCGGCTCTCGGCGGCATCGAAGCCGCTGCCGGTCGCACCTTTGATCTGGTCCTGGCCAATATTCTGGCCCGCCCCCTGACGGAACTGGCTCCGGCTGTGGCCGCCGCCCGCAAGCCCGAAGGCTGTCTGGTGCTTTCCGGCCTGCTGGAAATCCAGGCCGACGGCGTGGAGGCCGCGTACACGGCGCAAGGCCTGTCCGCGGCCCGACGGATCATTGAGGGCGAATGGTGCGCTCTGGTCTGGGATTGAGCGCGGCGCTCTTTATCACTATAGCTTGTCAGGAATAATTATTGACAATTTGAAGGTCATGCGGCAGAATTTTAAAATACAAAGTGACCATCAAGGAGTTTTTCATATGAATACGGTTACCTTTCAGGGCAATACCCTGCATCTTGAGGGCGAACTGCCCGTTCAGGGCCGGAAAGCCCCGGATTTCATTCTGGCCGCCAACGATCTGAGCCCGCGCGGTCTCAAGGATTACGCCGGTAAAGTGCTGGTGCTGGTCAGTGTGCCCTCGCTGGACACGCCCGTCTGCGATCTGGAAGTGCGCCGCTTCAACACCGAAGCCGCCGGACTGTCCGACAAGGTGCGCATTGTGGCGGTGAGCTGCGATCTGCCTTTTGCCCAGGCCCGCTGGTGCGGCGCAGCCGGGGTCAAGTCTGTGGAAACCCTGTCCGACTACAAGGATACAAGCTTCGGCAAAAATTACGGTGTGCTGATCCAGGAACTTCGCCTGCTGGCCCGCGCCATCTTCGTGGTGGCCCCTGACGGCACGCTGGCCTACAGCCAGCTTGTGCCTGAAGTGACCAACGAACCCGACTACGACGCGGCTCTGGCGGCGGTGAAGAAACTGGTTTAGATGTAGCGCTATTTTACAGGGTCTGGCCAAGTGCCGGTTGTCTTGTCGTTACAGGACAACCGGCATTTTTTTACCTGTCGGTTCTGTCGGTGCGGGTATCGGTGGACGTGTGATTGGGGCTTTGCCGTAACACACCCTAGCCGCGTTTGTCGCGTCCGCGTGTGGCATCCCGCAGATCGCCCGCCCTGTGGATTTCCGGACGGCGGGCCAAAGCTTCATCCGGTTCGGATTTGAGAGCGGGACCGGAGCCGGAGCGGGACGCGGGACGGTTCGCGGTTCCTTCTGCTTCGGTATTTTTCGAGCTCCACTTACCGGGGGAGCCGGGTCGCGCCCAGGCTTCCACTTCCGGGGGAAGTCTCATGCCGTCAAGAGCCGCCGCGTACTCTTCCGCATCGCCGCTATCGTCGACATCCAAGGCCAAGCCGTAGTCCAGCCAATCCCGCAGCAGGGCGGGCAGATGTTCACCATTGGCACGGCAGGCCAGCGTCATGCCGCTCCGCCATTGTTTATCCTGAGTGCTCCGGCCACGGCCTTCGTTTGCGCCGTTCTCATGGCGGGGAACAATATGCAGGCGGCAGAACGAGGCATGCTGTTCAACAGACAGCTCAATCCGGTCCACGGGAACTGCGTGAAATTGCAGTCGTCCCAGCCGACGCCGGGAAAGCAGGATTTCCTTTTTCTCCCGGTTCAGCAAAACGACGGGGCGTACGTTGAAACGGCCGATAGCAAGCAGGGACAGCCCGGCAAGCAGAAGACCGCCCGCCCCGGCCAGGGCCGCCTCATGCCGTTTCGCCAGACCAATCAGCAGGAGCAGCAGCGCCAGGAACAAAAAGGCAGCTGCCAGAAAGCGTGCCAGACTGGCGGATCTGGCGGGATTGCCGGAACCGGCGGCCACGATGCGCAAGGTGGCCTTGTCCGCCGTATGCGGCTAGGGCAATGGCGCAAAAGCTGTTGTGTTCTGTTCCCGCATGTCCATATGTCTCCGGCTTGGGCGCGCCATAAAAAAAGCCTTTCTCCAGGCGTGGGGAAAGGCTTTTTTGTTCCGGCGGGAAAAGGGCTTACTTGCCCATGGCGTTCATAAAGTCCTTGTTGGACTTGGTGGCGCGCATCTTGTCCAGCAGGAATTCCATACTGTCGATGGACGACATGGGGGCCAGAATCTTGCGCAAAATCCAGACGCGGTTGAGCACGTCGTCAGCCAGCAGCAGATCTTCCTTGCGGGTGCCCGTGCGGTTGATGTCGATGGCCGGGAAGACGCGTTTTTCCGAAAGATGGCGGTCCAGATAGATTTCCATGTTGCCGGTGCCTTTGAATTCCTCAAAGATCACCTCGTCCATGCGCGAACCCGTGTCGATAAGGGCCGTGGCGATGATGGTCAGGCTGCCGCCTTCCTCAATATTGCGGGCCGCGCCGAAAAAGCGCTTGGGCCGTTGCAGGGCGTTGGCGTCCAGACCGCCGGAAAGCACCCGGCCCGATGAAGGCGTCACCGCATTGTAGGCCCGGCCCAGACGGGTGATGGAGTCCAGCAGGATGACCACGTCGCGCTTGCGCTCCACCAGGCGTTTGGCCTTTTCCAGCACCATTTCGCAGACCTGCACATGGCGCTGCGGCGGCTCGTCAAAGGTGGAACTGATGACTTCCGCCTTTTTGACCGTGCGTTCCATGTCCGTGACTTCTTCCGGCCGCTCGTCAATGAGCAGCACGATGAGATAGACTTCGGGATTGTTGGCGTTGATGGCGTTGGCCAGCGACTGAAGCAGGATGGTTTTGCCGGTGCGCGGGGGGGCCACGATAAGGCCGCGCTGGCCGCGCCCGATGGGGGCCATGAGGTCGATGACCCGGTTGGAGAGATTTTTCTCGCCATTTTCCATGACGAGCTGATGATCGGGATAGATGGGGGTGAGGTTGTCGAAAAGAACGAGATTTTTGGCGTGTTCCGGCGGTTCAAAGCCTATTTCGGTCACCTTGAGCAGGGCGAAGTAGCGCTCCCCCTCCTTGGGCGGCCTGATCTGGCCGGAAACGATATCCCCCTTGCGCAACGAAAAACGGCGGATCTGGGATGGAGAGACATAGATGTCGTCCGGCCCCGGCATGTAGCTGCACAACGGCGAGCGCAGAAAACCGAAGCCGTCGGGCAATATTTCCAGCACGCCGTCGCCGCAAATGGCGCCGTTTTGCGAAGCGCAGGTCGAGAGCAGTGCGAAAATGAGCTCCTGTTTACGCATGGAACTCGCATTCTCAATCTCAAACTGCTCGGCCAGCTCCATGAGTTCCTGCATGCTGCGGGTTTTCAAATCCGTAAGACTCATGGCGCTGTCGGTCAACAGTGTGGGGGTCGTTTTCTTTTTACGCATAACGGTCCGATTTTTTGAAGAAACTACATGAAAAAACATTTACAATGTCAAACGGCATTGTAGTGCGGCAGGCGAATGATAAGGGAACAAAAAAGATGTGCGTCAATGCGATTAGCGTATCTTGGCGCTGATGGCAAGAAAAAAATATAGATATGCCGAATGAAGCGCAACAGCCTTCGTGCCGCCGACGCGGCGCGCAATATGCCGAAACCGCGCTTTCCAGCTGAAGGACGAAGAAAACGCGGGGTTTTCAAGGCTGATTTGCCCGGCCGTTCCTCAGTTATTCACGGCTTCGACCTGCGGCGGCGGAGCGTAACGTTCGAGCAGCTCTCCGCGCAGGGAATCTTCCGACAGTTCCAGCACTTCCGCCAGTTCGCCGGTGACCAGGCCCATGGCCTGCTCCTGCAGGCGGCGTTCACCGAAAGAGAGTTCCTTGCCGCGCCCGATGAGCAGCAATTCGCGCAAAACTTCCGTAACCACGGCGAGTTCCGGGCTTTTGAGACGTTCGGAATATTCGCGGAAGCGCCGGTTCCAGTTCTGTCCGGTATAGACCGGCGTATCCGTGTCGCCGCGCAAGGTTTGCAGAATGCGCTGGGCTTCATCTTTGGGCGTGAGAGTGCGCAGGCCCACATTGACGGCATTATTCACCGGAACCATCAGCGTGATGTTATTGGCGCGGATGCGGACAATATAGAACTCGCACGCGATGCCGCCGATATTCTGTCGGTCGATGCGCTCTATTTTGCCCACGCCCTGGGCCGGATAAACCACGAGATCGTCCGGTGTGAACATTCTTTCACCACGCGCCGCAAGGGGACGCCGCTCCGCAGAGTTCTCAGTGTGTTACGAAGGCCTCGCAAGCAGACGAAACATTCGCGGAAACGCGATTTTCCGGCAAATATCCGCCCGTCTCGGGCACTATGCCGACTACGCCCGGCGTGCCCCTGTTTCCCGCGGAAAAGGGCAGGAAGGAGAACAAATTACGCTTGAAGAGGCATGGATATACGTATCCACTCTCCAAAACTGATACTCCATCTGCGAACGGCTGTCCAGAGAGAAAGAAATTTTATCCGTTCGGCATGTCCGTATCCGCGGCTTTTGTTCCGGTTTTAGGCGGTTTGGGCGCGTCGGCCTTACGCGCCATGCGCACGGCGGCCTCCAGGCCCTTGTCCGCAAAGGCAAAGAGCGTGTCCAGAGCCATGGGCAGGGAGGCGCGCAACTTCCCGGCGTCCTCCGCGTCAGGCCGTCCCAGAACCCAGTTGGTGACGTCGCCTTTGTGGGGCGGTCGCCCTATGCCCAGGCGCAGACGGTAAAAATCGGGCGTACCCAGCAACTCGGTGATGGATTTGAGGCCGTTGTGTCCGGCATTGCCGCCGCCGCGCTTGAAGCGCAGCTCTCCGGCCGGAATGTCCAGTTCATCATGGGCCACCACCAACTGCTCGGGTTTGAGTTTGTGCCAGGCCAGCAGGGGCTGCACGCACTGGCCGCTGAGATTCATAAATGTCTGGGGCTTGGCCGCCAGCCAGGTTCCGCCCAGTTGCGGAAGACGGACCCGCCAGAGTTCACAGGAGAATTTGCCGCCGTTGAGGGCGTTGAGATCTCCTTCTTTTTCCGCCAGCTCCAGCAAGGCGGAAACCAGGGCGAAGCCGCAATTATGCCGGGTGCCGTCATAGCGCGGGCCGGGATTGCCGAGGCCCACCAGTACGCCTGTATATTCCATGAGCGATCCTTACGGGTTGAAGACGCGTGGGAAATGAGACTGCCGTCAGGCATTCCAACTTTGAAAAGTATAATATTTCAAAGCGAATCCGGGCTGGGCGCATCCGGGGATTCCAGCCTTAGGGGCAGCCCCAGACCCGCGCAGGCCGCCGCCGCCGTGCGGGCCAGATAACGGCAGGCGGGCGGGTTCATGGCCGCCAGATGGCCGCCGCCGGGCAGCCAGATCAGCCGTTTTCGCGGGGCGCGCAGCAGGTCGAAGGTGGATTGGACCAGCGCGGGCGTGAACAGGGCGTCGTCCCACGCATTAAAAAAGTAGAGCGGGCAATGCAGGCGCGGCGAAAGGCGGGCATTGAACAGGCTGGCCAGAAATGCCAGCGGATAGGTCGAACGGCTTTTGCGGCGGTTGGCGCGGATGTGGCGCGCACCGGCGCTGATCCGCCGCAGGGAAAGGTAGGCCGGTACGGGCAGGGGCAGGCGCGGCATACGCCGGGCCAGAGCGTTGATGACGGCCATCAGCTTCTGTCGCCGCGCGGCCAGCGGGCGGAAAAGAGTCAGGGCAATGGCCTCGCTCTGTTGGGGCAAAATGCCGCAGATGGGAAAGGCCGCCGCCAGGTGCCGTGATGACGCGGCATGGGCCAGCGTCAGGATGCCGCCCTGGCTGTGCCCGCAGACCGCCAGCGGCCCCAGACCCGCGTCGTGCAGCCAGCGCTCGGCCTCCAGTCCGTCACGCAGCAGATCGTCAAAGGTGAAGCCCACGCTATGCGGGTTGAGCCCGTGCCCGGTCAGGTGCAGGGCGGCCACGGCGAATCCGGCTTCACGCAGGGCGGCCAGCAGAGGACGGTATTGCCAGGGCGAGAGCATGGTGCCGGGGTAAAACAACATGGTTCCGGCGCCGGCATTGGGCCAGAGCTCGAGAATCAGGCCGTGGCGGCCGCCACGCAGGGTGTGATATTGAACCGGATATCTGGGCATGGGCTTCGCTCGGGCGGGCGCGGCGTTCGCGCGGCTTTCCTCCTGATAAAAATGAGGCCGGCCCCAGAGGACCGGCCTGAAAAAAAAGCGGAAAAAGGGGCTTATTCCGCAGCCGCCGGAGCCGCGCCTTCCTCGCCGCTTTCCTCGTCTTCCTTGGTCTTGGTCAGCACGCTGACCACAGCGAAGTTATGATCGTACACGGCGCTCACATTGGCGGGCAACTGAAGGTCAGCCACGCTGATGGTGTCGTTGATGTCCATATCGGACACGTCGACGGTGATCTTCTGGGGCATTTCCAGCGGCTTGCTGCTCAGACGCACGCTTTCGCGGTAGGTTTCCAGCACGCCGCCCAGCTTCACGCCGCGCGAAACGCCCACGAATTCCAGAGGCACGTCAACCTTGACTTCCTTGTTCAGATCCACACCGTAGAAGTCGATGTGGGTGAAGCACTTCTTGTAAGGGTGGCGCTGCACCTGCCAGATCAGCACGGGATGCGTGCTCTTCTGGCCGTTTTCGTCGATCTCGAGGTTGAACACGGTGGTGTGGCCCACTTCCCCATAGATCTTTTCCAGAGGCAGGGTCGGGGCCTGCACGATGATGTTTTCGCCCTGGGCCGTGTAGAACACGCCGGGGATCAGATCCTGGGAACGCAGGCGGCCGCTGGGACCCTTGCCGCAATTTTCGCGTTTCTGCACGCTCAACGTTTTTTCAATACTCATGATCCTCTCCTTGCTGGCCGCCGCCTGAAACGTGCGGAAAAAGTTCGTATGGGGTTCTTGCCATTCCCTTGCGGGACGTATTCACGTTTTTTGTCCGGCACGCGCCGGTTATACAAACAACACGCTTACCGAAGAGCCGGTATGGATGTTGTGAATGGTCTTGCCCAGCAGCGCGGCCACGGAAGTGACCTTCAGCTTGGGGCAGCGCTCCAGTTTGTCGCCCAGCGGAATGGTATCCGTGACGATGACCTGGGAAAGGGCCTCGGTTTCGTTGATGCGGTCGATGGCCGGACCGGAGAGCACCGGATGGGTGGCGCAGGCCACGATCTTCGTGGCCCCGTACTTGAGCAGCACTTCGGCTCCGGCGCACAGGGTTCCCGCGGTGTCGATCATGTCGTCCACCACAATGGCCACCCGGCCTTCCACTTCGCCGATGACATGCATGGCCTGGGCCTGGTTGGGCCGGTCGCGGCGCTTGTCCACAATGGCCAGAGGGGCGTTGAGCCGCTTGGCATAGGCTCTGGCCCGTTCCACCCCCCCGGCGTCGGGCGAAACGATGACGATTTTGTCTTCATTGAGCTGGCGCAGGCTGTCCAGCATGACCGGCACGGCAAAAAGATTGTCCACCGGGCAGTCGAAAAAGCCCTGAATCTGTCCGGCGTGCAGGTCGATGGTCACTACGCGCTCGGCCCCGGCCACGCTGATGAAGTCCGCCACCAGCTTGGCGCTGATGGGCGCGCGGGGGCTGACCTTGCGGTCCTGACGGGCGTAGGCGTAATAGGGGATCACCGCCGTGATGCGCCCGGCGCTGGCCCGCTTAAGGGCGTCCAGCATCAGACAGAGCTGCACCAGGTTGCGGTTGACCGCGGGCGGACAGGTGGGCTGAACGACGAATACGTCGTCCCCGCGCACATTGTCGCCGATTTCGATACGCAGTTCACCGTCGCTGAACGTGGTGGCCAGCGTGGGCGTGAGCTGACAACCCAAGTGGTCGCAAATGGCCTTGGCCAGATCTGGATTGGAAGAACCTGTGACGATTTTCAGGTCGCTGAACATGAGGCTGCCTTGCTTTACGCGTTCACGGGCAATGAACGTGTTTTGCCTTGGAAGTGCCCGTTGATACATGTCGACGCTCTGAAAGGAGAGGCCGCGCCCGCCGCTGACAACGCCAGTGACGCCTGGAAGCGTGGGCGGAAAGGGCCGCCCGGCCCGGTCAACGCGAACGGCGTCGCCGCCGTCGTGTGTGCTGTGTGGCTGGGATGGAAGGGTTCGAACCTTCGAATGACGGAGCCAAAACCCGTTGCCTTACCACTTGGCTACATCCCAGTATTCCCCAGAGGAAGCAGGTAGACATGCCGCTTTTCCGCGTGCAGGGCCGCTGCGGCGTCTTCCGCTTTGGCCGCCGCCGCGCGGTCGAACAGGCCCAGTACGCTGGAACCGCTGCCGCTCATGCAGGCCGTGTCGGCCCCAAGGCGCAAAAGATCCGCCTTGATGGCGGCCAGTTGCGGATACTGGGGAAAAACCGCGGCTTCCAAATCGTTGCGGATATCCCACACGGACCATGTCGCGTTCCCTGCTCCAGAGAGAAAAGTTCCATTAGCCTCGCACGGGCTCTTTGTCAAGCTGTTTTGCGCCGCCGTCCGGTCCGCGTGGGGGAAAAGGGCGTCATAACGGGCAAAGGCCCAAGCTGTGTCCACATGGATTTCGGGACAGACCAGCACCAGGCGGAGGCCGGAAAAATCATAGTCCATGGGCGTCAGTATTTCGCCGATGCCTTGTACCCGGCAGGGCTGATTGTACAGAAAAAAAGGCGCGTCCGCGCCCACCGCCAAGGCCGTGCGGGCCAGACCGGCGGCGTCCAGGGGCAGGTCCGCGCGCTCGTTGAGCCAGAGCAGCAGGGAGGCGGCATCGCTGCTGCCGCCGCCCAGACCCGAGCCCAGCGGAATGCCCTTGCGCAAATGCACCGCGATGCCGGGCGCGCCGCCCGTCTCCTTGACAAAAGCGGCATAAGCCCTGGTCAGCGTGTTGTGCTCCGGGTTTACGCCCGGCTCATCGCAACGGAGCACGATGCCCTGCCTGCCGGTTTCCCTGATCTCCAGGTGGTCGCAGGGGGTCGGCAGAGGATAAAACAGCGAATCCAGCTCGTGGTAGCCGTCGGCCCGCACGCCGACCACATGCAGGCCCAGGTTGACCTTGCAACCGGCCGTGAGATGGATCATAGCGTTTCCACAGTCAGATGACCGTTGGTGTACACGCAGATTTCCGAGGCGATACGCATGGACTCGCGGGCCACGGTTTCCGCGTCGAGATCGCTGTGCCGGATGAACGCTCTGGCCGCCGCCAGGGCGTAAGGGCCGCCGCTGCCGATGGCCGCCACATCGTCATCAGGTTCAATGACGTCGCCCGTGCCGGAAACCACCAGCAGATGTTCACTGTCCGCCAGCAGCAGCATGGCTTCCAGCTTGCGCAGATACTTGTCCTTGCGCCATTCCTTGGTCATCTCCACAGCGGCGCGCAGCAGGTTGCCGCGCACTTCCTTGAGCTTGGCCTCGAACAGTTCAAAAAGGGTGAAGGCGTCCGCCGTGGCTCCGGCGAAACCGGCCAGAATGCGCCCTTCATACAGGCGGCGCACCTTCTGGGCCGTGTGTTTCATAATCATGGTCTGGCCCAGCGTCACCTGACCGTCCCCGGCCATGGCCACATGGTTGCCTTTTTTCACCGCCAGAATAGTTGTCGCGTGGGTGTCCATCAGTTTTTATCCCAGATTTCCTTGCGTTCCTTGTAGGCCGCTTCCAGGCGCTGGAACCGCCGCCTGTCCGGCGAACGGTCGGCCAGGGCCTTGGCCTGCTTGAAAAAGCGCTCGGTCTGCTTTTTGTTGTTGGAGTACAGGGCGCTGTAGGTCATATGGATGTAGGCGTCCAGCGTTTTGCCCGCCTTGCCCAGCGAGCGGGCGTAGGATTCATGCACTTCGGCGTCTTCCGGCACGTAACGCAGCACTTCCGCGTAATATTTGTCCGCCTGAGCCTGACGTCCGGTCTCATCCAGCATCCGGGCGTAGAAAAAGGAGGCCATGTAGTCGCGCGGATCAAGGTTCATGGCTTGGCGCAACAGGCCGTCGGCCCGGCTCATGTCCCCCTTGCGGTAGTGGAAGGCCCCGGCTTCGCGCAGGATCAGCGGGTCTGCGGGCGCGGCGGCCAGCGCCTGATCAAAGGCCGCGCTGGCTTCGTTGATCTTGTTCTGTCGGGCCAGCACGATGCCCCGGCCCATGGCCGACAGGCCGTCCCTGCCGGAAAAGCGTTGCAGGGCCGCCTGCTCGTCGCCGTAGCGGGCCCAGAGCAGGGTTTTGACGCGGGTGAAGCGCCGGTTGTCCTGCTTGCGGTCGCGAATATTGGCGGGCAGCGTCTGGATGCGGGCCTGCAGTCCGTTGACGCGGTCGCCGATGGCCGGGTGGGTGGAAAGGTAGGCGGGCATGCTGGTGCCGCTCATCCAGCTTTTCTGGCGCAACACCTTGAAGCCGCCCACCATGCCGGCGGGCGGATAGCCGGCGGCAATCAGGTATTGCAGGCCGAGGTGGTCGGCTTCGTTTTCGTCCACCCGGCTGTAATTGAGCATGGCCGACTGCCCCGCGCCCAGGGCTCCCATGGCTAGAGCGCCGCCTCCTGGGCCGCCGGCGGCCACGCCGGCGATGGCCAGCAGGAGCGAGCCCACAGTCAGGTATTGCGCCCGCTCCAGACGGGCGGCCACATGACGCTGGGTCACATGGGCCAGTTCGTGGGCCAGTACCCCGGCCAGTTCCTCTTCGCGTTCCAGGTTCATGATCATGCCCGTGAAGACAAAGACATAGCCGCCGGGCACGGCAAAGGCGTTGAGAGAATTGTGCAGGACTACCGTGGCCCTGAAGTTGAACGGATGAGGCGGCAGGGCCTTGACCAGGCGGT
Source organism: Desulfovibrio porci (assembly GCF_009696265.1). NCBI lineage: Bacteria > Pseudomonadati > Thermodesulfobacteriota > Desulfovibrionia > Desulfovibrionales > Desulfovibrionaceae > Desulfovibrio > Desulfovibrio porci. Next base: position 61,185 of record NZ_VUMH01000001.1, on the reverse strand, counting down.
CCAGCAGATATTTGACGTACTGGCTTACTTCCGGGTCTTCGACCACGGGCAGGCTGGAGCGGACCATCACGTCGAATTTGTGGCCCATCTCCTGTTCATCTTTGATGGAAACGCCGCCGAAAAAGAAGGCCCGCGCCGGCACGGGAAAGAACTGCGGCAGCAGAAAGGCCAGCAGAACCAGCAGGGCCGTCCAGCGGCGGGCGGCGAAACGACGAAACGGCATATTCTCCTCACGGCAAGGCCGGACCAATAGAGCAATTTCAGTTTGAAATTGCTCTGGCGGTTGCGAGAGCAACCGCCAGCCACGAAGGCGTAAGCGCAATGTATTTGCGCTGTTAAGCGCCGAAGTAGACGTCTTTAAACGTTACGGATTTAAATTCGTAACGTTAATCTGTTCCAGGCCGGGGCCGGAAAGCGGGGCTATTCCAGATCCCAGTCCTGTCCGTCCGGCGTATCCCGCACGCTCACACCCAGGCCGAGCAGTTCCTCACGCAGGGCGTCGGAGCGGGCGAAATCCTTTTGCATGCGGGCTTCCCGACGCTGGCGCAGCAGGTTTTCCACATGATCCATATCCAGGTTTTTGCGGGCAACGCGCATGGCGCGCAGTTCAGAGAGAAATTCGGCGGGATCCCTGCCGAACAGGCCCAGTTGCGCGTCCCAGTCACGGGCGCGGGCCAGGAATTCCTCCAGCAGTTCCCGCGTGCCTTCAGCCGCGCGCAGGCTTTTTTCCTCCAGCAGGCGGTTGACGATGCGCACTTGGGAGAAAATCTGGCCCAGGGCCTGGGCCGTGTTCAGATCGTCGTCCAGCGCGGCTTCAAAGGCCGTGGGCAGGGCTGTCCATTCTTCCCGCAGTTCGGCGGGCAGGGGCGTTTTTTTCCGGGAGGCGCGCTCCAGAGCCTTGCGGGCTTCCAGCAGGGAGGAATAGACCCGGTGCTGGGCTTTTTCCGACTCGTCCATGCCTTCGGCGGTGAAATCAATGGGACTGCGGTAGTGCTTGCCCAGCAGGAAAAAGCGCAGAGTTTCAGGAAGGTAGCTTTCAAGAATGTCGCGGATGGTTTTAAAGTTGCCCAGCGATTTGGACATCTTTTCCGCATTGACCTGCACAAAGCCGTTGTGCACCCAGTAGCGGGCCAGTTCGCAACGGCAGACGGCCTCTGACTGGGCGATTTCGTTCTCATGGTGGGGGAAGATCAGGTCCTGGCCGCCGCCGTGGATATCCAGTGGCAGATAGGGACCGCTCATGGCCGAGCATTCGATATGCCAGCCGGGGCGGCCTTTGCCCCAGGGGCTGTCCCAGGAGGGCTCGCCGGGCTTGGCGGCCTTCCAGAGGGCGAAGTCCAGCGGATCTTCCTTTTCCTCGCCCGGCGCCACGCGTGCGCCCGAGAGCAGTTCGTCCAGACTGCGGCCGGAAAGTTTGCCGTAGGGCGGGTAGGAGCGCACCCGGAAGTAGACGTCGCCCGAAGGCGTGGCGTAGGCCTTGCCCTCGTCGATCAGTTTGGCGCAGAGATCCTGGATCTGGGGAATATATTCCGTGGCGCGCGGTTCGGAGTCCGCGCGCAGCACGCCCAGGCGGTCCATGTCTTCATGGAAGGCGTCGATATAGGTCTGGGCCACTTCCCGCCAGTCGCGGCCTTCGCTGTTGGCGCGGTTGATGATCTTGTCGTCCACGTCCGTAAAGTTGCGCACGAAGCTGACCTCCAGGCCCAGATGGCGCAAATGGCGGACCAGAGCGTCAAACACCAGGGCGGAACGGGCGTGGCCGATGTGGCAGTAGTCATAGGCGGTGATGCCGCAGACGTACATATGAACTTTGCCCGGCCGGACCGGAATGAATTCTTCTTTTTGACGGCCCAGAGTGTTGTAGAGCTGCATGGCAATCCTTTAGGGGCTGTTGCTGACCTGTCCCCGCTTCAACCGTCGGCGCAAATTTGCGAGCCATACGGAAAAAGGCAGAATTCAGTATAGTTATGTGGTCGTTATCGAGCAGATTCTCTTTGAACAGGCATAGCCTTCCAAAGGCAATCTGCCCTCAAAAGGGCTTCCGGCGCGAGATGCGTGCATGCCTGCCGAAAAAAGCGCAAGTCTCGCCGTTGCCACGCCTCAGGCCGGGGCGTTGAGCTGATCCAGGCGGCGCTGATGGCGGCCCCCTTCAAACTGACTTTCCAGAAAAGCCCCCATGATGGCCAGAGCCAGTTCCACGCCCGTGACGCGCGAACCCAGGCAAAGCACGTTGGCGTTGTTGTGGCGGCGGCTCAGGCGGGCGTGCAGTTCGGTGGCGCAGAGCGCGGCCCGGATGCCGGGGTGGCGGTTGGCGGCCAGGGACATGCCGATGCCCGTGCCGCAGACCAGGATGCCGAGGCAGTGCTCACGCTCCACAGCTTCGCAGAGTTTGTGGGCAAAGACGGGATAGTCGCAACTTTCCCTGGAATGGGTTCCGTCGTCGACAACCTCGTAGCCGAGTCCGGTCAGCTGCTGGGCCAGGGTAGCCTTCAGGTCAAATCCGGCGTGGTCCGATGCCAGGTGGATGCGTTGCATATCTGCTCCTTGCAGAGAAAATAGGGGACTACTGCGCTCTGTACTGCGAAAGCGGCAGCAGAGGCGCGCCTTCAGGCAAGGTAAGGCTCATCTGCTCCGTGGTAAAGGCCCCGGCCGGTTTTTCCCGCTCTTTAACCAACAGGATGGCGCGTTTGCCGTTGCTGTGGGTCAGGGTCAGGCGGCGGGGCAGGGGCGGCACTGCGTCGTCATAGGCGATGTCCATGCTCCAGCCTTTGCCGCCCTGCGGGGCTTCGCGCCAGGCCACGGGCAGACCTTCGGCGTTGAGGGTCACGCTGCCCCCGGGTTTGCCGCTCAGCTCATAGCGCGCCAAGCCATCGGGCAGTTCCGCGGCGGCGTTGTGCTCATCTCCGAAGACCGCCGCGTAGCGGCCGTTGAGCAGGGCGGCCAGATGCTCCAGATCAAAGGGCACGGGCACGCCCACTTTGAGCAGCGGCTTGGCCGCGCCCTGGTAGAAATAGGCTTTGTTTTCACTTGGGCTGTAGACCAGAAAATGTTGGCCGTCTTCAAGAATTTTGGCGATCACCGCGCCCACGCCGGCCATGACGTCCAGACGCAACCGGCGTTCGCTGTTGCCCCAGAACAGGGCCGTGACCCGGCGGGTATCGCCTTCGGCGCCGAAGCGCAGGCTCATTTGCAGGCGATAGGGCGCGCGCGGCGCGGCCTCGCTGACGGCTGTAAACTTCTGCCAGCGGCTTTCCAGACGGGCTTGCGCCTCCGGACCCGAATCCAGGCTGGAAGGCTGTTTGGCACAGGCGCAGGCCAGCAGAAAGCAACAGAGAAGGACGAGTTTTTTCATAATGTTGAAAGCCGCTGCCGCAAGGTTTCGGCATTGGCGGGTTTGAGGTCCAGAGCCTTCTGATAGGCCTTGCGGGCCTCATCCTTGAGGCCCATGCGCTGGGCGATGTCGCCGTAATGCTCCCAGATGGAGGGGTCCACCTGATCGCCCAGCTTCACGGCCCGGCGGATTTCGCTCAGGGCCTCTTCCAGGCGGCCGGATTTGAACAAGGCCCAGGCCAGGGAGTCCACAATATAAGCCTGATCAGGCGAAAGCTCGTTGGCCCTGGCCAGCAGTTTGACGGCCCGCTCCAGCTCCCGGCTTTCCTCGGCCAGAGTGTAGCCCACATAGTTGAGCGCCTGATAGTTGTCCGGATGGCTCGTCAGGATGCCTTCCATGACCGTAAAAGCGCCCTTCTTGTCGCCGGTCTCGTCCAGCAGGGAACCCAGCAGAAAGGCCAGGTCCGTATTGTCCGGCCATGTTTTCACCGCCTCGCGGGCCACCTTGAGGGCGTCCGTCATCTGTTTCTGACGGGCCAGCAGGCGAATTTCAAACTCCTGAAAGTCGGGAATCTCGGCAAAATCTTTCCGCCCCTGGCGCACCACCTTGAGGGCGTTGTCGTTCTGCCCGGCCTCGGCCAGGAGTTGGGCGCGCAGCAGACGGGCGCGTCCGGAGCTTTTGCTGGTGGACGGCATTTTATCCAGCCAGGACAGGGCCATGGACAGATCACGGCGCTGCTCGTAGGCCAGATCCGCCAGCAGCAGATAGACATCGCCGGGCGCGCCGCCGTCGGCCACGATCTGCTTGAGCAGGCTTTCGGCCTGCAGATAATGGCGCGAATCCATGAACATGCTGGCTACCGTCAGTTTGAAGGGCACGGTGGCCGGACCCAGACGCATATACTGGAGGGCTTTTTCGGGCTGCTTCAGGCGCAGGGAAATGTTCACCAGCCTGAGAGCCACATCCTGGGTGGAAAAATTGAGCTTGATCAGTTTTTCATAGACATTGCGGGCTTCGCGCAGATCCCCGCGCTGCTCGTAAATGAAGGCCAACTCGGCCAGGGCCTCCACAAAGTCCGGCATTTCCCTGATGGCCTTCTGAAGATAAGGGATGGCCTCGTTGCGGCGCTCCATGCCGATCAGCGCTCTGGCGTGATAATAATCCACCAGAGGGGAACGCTGTTTGGCCGTCACGCTGTTGAGCAGTTTTTCGGCTTCCGTGAACTGCTTGCTTTTGACCAGCAGCAGGGCCAGCTCCAGACGGGCGTCCAGGGAATCCGGATGCTTTTGCAGGTAGGCGCGCATCAGTTCCACGCCGCGCTCGGGCATGCCGTGCTCCAGAAGCGCTTCGGCATAGAGCAGATTGAGCGACATGTCCTCGGGCCAGACGCTCAGGGCCTGCTCCAGCAGGATTACGGCATTGGGGGACTTGCGGCTCATCAGCCAGACCCCGCCCTCCATCCAGACCTTGGCCGGAACCGGAGACGTCTTGAGCAGGGATGCGGCCTGCAGCAAGGCTGCCTCGTCCTCGTCCAGCAGCGCCTGGGTATAGAGCAGATAGGCATAGGTGCTCTGCGCATCGGGCGAAAGCTCGTTCTCCAGCGGCCGCACGGGCAGGCTCTGGAGGGAGGCGGACTCCCCGCGCGAGAGCGCGGACTTCTCCCCGGCTGCGGATTCTTCGCCTGTCCGGTCGGAGGTCTGGCCGGTTTGCGGCTTGTTGCCGGCACAACCGCCGCAGCCGAGAAGGGAAAGCGGAGCCGTGGCGGCCAGCGTCAACGCGCAGAGCAGCGCTATGGTCTTACGTTTCATTTATGATTGTATCCATGCGTCTGAAAAGTCCTTGATATCCAGCGTGAGGTGTTGGCGGATCTTTTCCAGAAGCCGGGCCTCAAGCTGACGGACGCGTTCCCGCGTGACGTTATACCGTTCGCCTATCTCACGCAAGGTGACGGGCTCGTCGGTGAGCAGACGGTTCTGCAGAATGTAGACTTCCTTCTCGTTGAGCTTGGGCATGATGGTTTTCAGGCGCGAGCGCACCAGTCCCGCGATTTCGTCCGTGGCCAGGCTGTCCTCGATGCCGGGCCCCAGAGCGGGCAGAAAGTCCATGCGGGTGGCCCCGCCGGAATCTTCGCCCACCTGGACGTTGAGCGAAAGGTCCGTGGAGGCCAGACGCTGGTCCATTTCATTGATCTGATCCTCGGTCACGCCCAGATGCTCGGAGAGCATGGCGGCGTCCGGATCATAGCCCTGGGCGATCAGCTTCTGGCGCTCGCGGTTCAGATTGTAGAACAGCTTGCGCTGGACCTGGGTGGTGCCGATCTTGACCATTCGCCAGTTGTCCATGATGAACTTGAGGATGTAGGCCTTGATCCAGAACGAGGCGTAATAGGAGAACTTGATGCCCTTGTCCGGATCAAACTTGTTCACCGCGCGCATCAGACCCACGTTGCCTTCCTGCACCAGATCCAGCACGTTCTGCATCCAGCGTCGCTGGAAGTCCATGGCGATGCGCACCACCAGCCGCAGATGGGAGGATACCAGCCGGAAGGCCGCGTCCGGATCGTTGTGGTCACGCACGCGCAGAGCCAGCTCATGTTCCTCTTCGGGTTGGAGCATGGGAAAGCGGCTCACCTCGCGCAAATAGAGGTGCAGACTGTCGCGCGTGCCGGTCGGAGAGGGCAGGCGGGGCAGGCTCGGCGCGGGTAGGGGAGCGTCGTGGTCTTCCTCCAGGGCAAGTTCCGGCTCCGCGTCCGGGCCGTCCTTGTCGTCGTCCACATCCAGAATTTCACCTGCCGCCAGCTCTTCGCCGTCCAGGATATCCAGCGTTTCCAGATTCCGGTCTTCATCCTCCTTGTCGTCGCGCGGAGCCTCAAGGACTTCGATTTCAGGCGCGATTTTTTTGGAGGCTGTCTTGTCTTTTCCACTCTTATGCCGCGTGGAAGGGGCTATCTTATTATTTTTTTTCATTTTATTCATACTCAGTCATTGCCGCTCGGAACAGGCGGCAATGTTTTATGCTATAGTTTTGGTTTGTCCTTTTCAATGTTTTTCAGTACTAAAAACCCAGCCGCTCTCCGGAAGGCTTTCCCGGCTGGAGGGGCTGAAAAGCGCCGGGCGCTTGTTGCTCAACTTCTTATACAGTTATCATCGGCGGAGATCAAAAAACGCCGGACCCCGTTCCGCGCGGGCGGTCCGTGCGTCCGCGTCCGCCCTAACGACAAAGAGTGGACGAAATGGCTGACATGACATTCAGACAGGCCCTGAACCTTGGGCGGCCGCTGCTGCTGGACGGGGCCATGGGCACCATGCTGCAGGCTTCGGGTCTTCCCGTGGGCATGAGCCCGGAACAATACTGCATGGAAAGCCCCCAGGTGCTGCGGGGCATTCACAAGGCCTACCTGGACGCCGGGGCGGACCTGTTGACCACCTGCACCTTCGGCGGCAATCCCTTCAAGCTGCCGAAAAATCTGGATGTCTTCGCCTTCAACAGGCGCATGGCCGAAGTGGCCCGCGAAGCGGCGCGCGACGCCGGACGGCCCGTTTTCGTGGCCGGCAATGTGGGCCCCAGCGGTCAGTTCGCCAAGCCGCTGGGGCCGGTGGAACCGCGCGATCTCATCGCCGCTTTTGCCGCCCAGATCCGTGGCCTGGTGGCCGGTGGGGCGGACCTGATTTTTGTGGAAACCCAGTTCGATCTGGCCGAGGCCCGTGCCGCCGTGGTGGCGGCCCGCCAGGAATGCGACCTGCCGGTCATGGTCTCCATGACCTTTGAGCAGGGCGTCAGCCTGACCGGCTCCAGTCCGGCCATTTTCGCCGAAACCATGCAGAATCTGGGCGTGGACGTGGTGGGCACCAATTGCAGTCTGGGGCCGGACCAGATGCTGCCGGTGCTCCGGGAACTGCTGTCGGCCTGCGCCTGCCCGGTCATGGCTGAACCCAACGCCGGTCTGCCCGAGCTGCGCGGCAACGTGACGGTCTTTCCGCTGGGACCTGAGGAGTTCGCCCGGAAAACGGCCGCCTTTGCCGGGCTGGGCGCGCGCATCCTGGGCGGCTGCTGCGGCACTACGCCGCAACACCTGGCGGCCCTGTCCCGGACCCTGCGCGGCATGGAATGCGCACTGCCGGAAACACCGCGCCGGGACGGCATCTGCCTGACCAGCCGTTCGCAACTGGTGCGTATCGGCGTGGACGAACCCCTGGTCGTCATCGGCGAGCGCATCAATCCCACAGGCAAAAAGGCGCTGACCCAAGAATTGCAGGAAGGCCGTTTCGACACGGCCCTGCAACTGGCCGATCAGCAGGTGGAGGCCGGGGCCGGAGTGTTGGACGTCAACGTGGGCGCATCCTTGGTGGATGAAACCGTTTTGCTGCCCGATCTGGTCCAGCGTCTGGCCGGGCGGCTGACCCTGCCGCTCTCGCTGGATTCCTCCAACGCCGAGGCCATCGCCAAGGCCCTGCCGTACTGCCCCGGTTCTTTCTTGGTCAATTCCATCAGCGGCGAAGCCGACCGCATGGACGTTCTCGGCCCGCTCTGCCGGGATTACGGCGCGCCCTTCATCCTCCTGCCCTTGCAGGGGGCGAAGCTGCCGGTGCGGGCCGCCGAGCGCATCCGCATTGTGGAACACCTGCTGGAGCGGGCCGCCGCATTGGGCATTCCCCGCCGTCTGGTGATGGTGGACATCCTGGCCCTGGCCGTGTCCTCCAAGGCCGAGGGCGGCCGCCAGTGTCTGCAAATGGCGCGCTGGTGCCGGTCGCAGGGCCTGCCCACAACGCTGGGCCTCTCCAATATCTCCTTCGGCCTGCCCGCCCGCGAACTGCTCAACGCCACATTTCTGAGCATGGCCGTGGGCGCGGGCCTGACCTCCTGCATCGCCAATCCCTCGGCCACGCGTCTGCGTGAGGCTGTGGACGCCATGCGCGTGCTCGGCGCTCATGATCCGCACGCCGAATCCTTCATCGCCTCCTATGCCGAATGGAAACCGGCGGGCGGCGCGGTGCTGCGGCGGAACGGCGGGGGCGGGGCTGCCAAAACCCTGGGTGAGGCCGTGCTGAACGGCGACAAGGAAAACGTGCTTCCCCTGTTGGACGCGGAACTGGAGGCCGGGGCCGATCCTTTTGTTCTGGTGCAGGACACGCTGATTCCGGCCATCACCGAAGTGGGGGCGCGTTACGAGCGGCGGGAGTATTTTCTGCCCCAGCTCATCCGCGCCGCTGAAACCATGCAGACAGCCTTCGCCCACCTCAAACCCCGGCTGGAGGCCAATCGCGGCCAGAAGGAACGCCCGGTCATCGTCATGGCCACGGTGGAGGGCGACATCCACGACATCGGCAAGAACATCGTGGCCCTGCTGCTGGGCAACCACGGTTTTGACGTGGTGGACGCGGGCAAGGACGTGCCCGCCGAGGCCATTGTGGCTTGCGCCCTCGAGCATAACGCGCGTATCATCGGCCTCTCCGCGCTGATGACCACCACCATGGTCCGCATGGAGGACACCATCCGGCTGATCCGGGAGCGCGACCTGCCCATCAAGGTCATGGTGGGCGGCGCGGCCGTGACTCAGGCGTTCGCCGACGCCATCGGTGCCGACGCCTATTGCCCGGACGCGGTCTGCGCTGTGCGCGCGGCCAAAAATTTTGTGTGACTCCGCCCGGGCGGCGCGGCCGCCCCAACCTTTAGCGCTGTTGTACTCAAGGCAAAATATGAAAAAAATATTCCTGCCCCTGCTGCTGTGTCTGCTTCTGCCCTGCGTCGCCTGGGCCGAGGGATTGCCCTCGCTGAACCTGGCAGGTCTGACGGACCTGCTGGCCAAAAACAAGGGCAAGGTGGTGATGCTCAACTTCTTTGCCACCTGGTGCCCGCCCTGCCGGGTGGAAATTCCCGAACTGATCAAGACCAGCAAGGCCTATGCGGACAAGGGCGTGCTGATCATCAGTCTGGCCGTGGACGAGGACGCCGCGCCCGTAGCCCCCTTTGTCAAAAAAATGGGCATGGACTATCCGGTCTATCTGGCCGGGCGGGACATCACCCGGGCCTATCAAGTCAGCAGCATTCCGCATAATGCCTTTTACGCCAAGGACGGCACGCTGGTGCTTTCCGAACCGGGCATGGCCGACGAAAGCATGCTTAAAATGGTCATCGACAAACTTTTGAGCCAGAAATAATGGAACAGGATTACCTCGTCCGCAAGGCGCACCTGGACGATGTGAAGGCCATGCACGGCCTTTTGCTGACCTGCGCCCAGAAGGGCCTGCTGCTGCCGCGCGCGCTGATCTATCTGTACGGGCACATCCGCAATTTTTTTGTGGTGGAGGCTCCGGGCGGCGAAATTGTGGCCTGCTGCGCCCTGGCTCCGGTCTGGGAGGATCTGGGGGAAATCTGTTCCCTGGTGGTGCGCGACGATCTGCGCCGCCGGGGGCTGGGGCGGCGGATGGTCGCGGCCTGTCTCGACGAATGCCGCGAGCTGCATCTGAAAAAGATTTTCGCCCTGACCTATCAGGAAGCATTTTTCACCCGTTTAGGTTTCAGAGTGGTGGATAAAAGCGTCTTGCCGCAAAAAATCTGGGCTGACTGCGTGCACTGCGCCAAATACCCGGATTGCGACGAAACGGCGGTTTTTCTGGAAGTGCCCGACGCGCCGGAAACAACGGCCGGGGAGTGAGAGGGAGAAGCATGGCTGAGGAGATACGGGTCAAGGAACTCAAAACCGTGTTCAGCCCGGAACAGATTGCCGTGCGCGTGCGTGAGCTGGCTGTGGAAATCGACGCGTTGTACGGTCAGGAACCCTTGGTGGCGGTATGCGTGCTCAAGGGAGGCTTTATCTTTTTTAGCGATTTGGTACGTACTTTGCATAATCACAATATGGAACTGGATTTTGTCCGCCTGTCCAGCTACGGCAAGAATTCCTCCAGTTCCAGGCATGTGATCTTCAACAAGGATGTGGAAGTTGACATCCGCGGCAAGCATGTGCTGATTGTGGAAGACGTGGTGGACAGCGGCTACAGCATGCGCTTTCTGCTGGATCAGTTCGCGGCCCGTCAGGCGCGCAGTCTGCGTCTGGCTGCTCTGGTGGACAAGCATGAGCGCCGTCAGGCCGATGTCAAAGTGGATTTCGCCGGCTTCAGGTTGAACAAGGGCTTCATTGTCGGTTACGGCCTGGATTACGCCGAACATTACCGGATGCTGCCCGGCGTCTGCGAAATTATTCCTGAATAGGTTTGTTCCGGCTCCGGCGGCCGGATCGTTTTGTGGAGTATTGGCATGGAAGTAAAATGTCCGCATTGTTCGAGCCGCTTCAATCTATCTGACGCCCTGGCCAAGCCGGGCGTCAAGCTGCGCTGTTCGGTCTGCAAGACCGTGTTTCCTTTCGCGCTGGAGCATAAAGAAGCGCTGCCCGGCGAGGACGAACTGCCTGATATGCAGGTGCGGAGCTCCGGCGGCCACCGCAAGCTATGGCTGGCCGTGGCGCTCATTCTGGCCTGTCTGGGCGGCGGCGCATACTGGTATTTCGGCGTGCGGCAGGTCGAGACGCCGCCCACGGAGCAGGAACTGGCCAAAAAGGTCGAGTTGCTGACCATGCGCAATGTGCGGCAGTACTATGTGGACAATGAAAAAGTGGGCAAGGTCTTTGTGATTGAAGGGCGGGTGGTCAATGAGTTTCCGCAGCCCAAGGAACTGATCGCCGTTGAGGCCGCCATTTACGACAAGGACAAAAAACCGCTGGCCACCAAGACGCAACGCGCGGGCACCCAGCTTTCACTTTTCCAGTTGCAGGTGCTCAGCGAAAAGGAAATGGAATCATTTCTGAACAACAAGGTGGAAATTCTTTCCAACAATACTAATGTGCGACACGGCGGCGAAGTGCCATTCATGGTGCTGTTTTACGCTCCGCCAGAGGGTGTTGCCGAATTCGGTGTGAAGATTGTGGACGTACAGGACATACCTGCTCCTGAAAAATAACAATTTTGAAATATTCTTTTCCGTCTTTCTGACAAAAGCGGAACCATCTTTTTACGGAGATGGTTCCGCTTTTATCGTTATAAAGATTCAGCACAATTCGGACTACATGCAAGGCTTGTAATATTTGTTCTCCGTTCTACATCTAGACGGCCCGTTGCGCTATGCTGACCGCCGCCGACTTTGTCTCCGCTTCGGCCGTAAGGCGTGGTTCAACGCCGCTGATCCGCAAGCGGCCGATCCAGATGGTGGAGGCGGTGCTGATGATTCCGGCCACGGCGAGATAGCCGCAGAGATACCAGGGCTGGGCGTCGTTGGCCTGCACCAGCATGGTGGCGATCATGGGCGTGAGACCGGAGGCGAAAATGCCGGAGAACTGGTAGACGAAGGAAATGCTGGAATAGCGTACCGTGGCGTCGAAGGCTTCGGAAAAAAGGCTGGCCATGCTGGCATAGGCGGCGGCGTAGATAATGCCGAAGGGCACGATCAGCGCCAGGAAGGTCAGCATAAGATTGCCGGAATAGTTATGGAAGACCCAGAACACGGGATAGGCGGTCAGGCCCAGCAGCAAGGCGGCGAAGCCGAAAATGCGGCCTTTGCCCACACGGTCGGCCATCTGGCCCCAGAAGGGAATGAAACATCCCATGACGGCTGAGGCCGCGACAACGGCCATCAGGGCTACGGTGCGGTCCACGCCGCAGCTCTGGGTCAGATAGGTAAGGGAGAACACGCCGAACACATTGAAAGAGATGCCTTCCACGAGGCGCGCGCCCACGCAGGCCGTGAGCGTTTTGGGGTAACGTCTGAAGGCTTCCAGCATGGGGTAGCGGATCTGCTCCACGTCCTTTTTAACTTCGGAGAAATCCTTGGTTTCCTGCACTGAGGTACGGATGTACGCGCCCACAAAAACCAGAATCGCGCTCAGAATAAAGGCAAGCCGCCACCCCCAGCTGATAAAGGCCGCGTCGGACAGCAGCAGAGAGAGCAGACCCACCACGCCGGAAGCCAGCATCAGGCCCAGGGAAAGGCCGATCTGGGGCAGACTGCCGTAAAAGGCGCGCTTGTTGGCCGGGGCGGATTCAAAGGCCATGAGCACCGCGCCGCCCCATTCGCCGCCGAGTCCGATGCCTTGAGCCAGGCGGCAGACGACCAGCAGGATGGGCGCCCATATCCCGATGACGTCGTAGGAGGGAATCAGGCCGATGAGCACCGTGGCCACGCCCATGATTTCCAGGGTCAGAATGAGCATTTTCTTGCGGCCGATTTTGTCGCCGAAGTGCCCGAAAATCATGCCGCCCAAAGGCCTGGCCACAAAGCCCACGGCAAAGGTGGCAAAGGCCAGGATTGTGCCCACACCTTCGGAAAATTCCGGGAAAAAGAGCTTGTTGAACACCAGACCGGCCACCACGCCGTACAAAAAGAAATCATACCATTCGATGACCGCGCCCACCAGCGAGGAGAGGACGACGCGCCGCAGGTTTTTCTGATCGTGGTTCATGATTTTCTCCTGTGTCAGGCCAGGCGCAGCACACGCCGGGCGTTTTCGTACATGACCTTGCGGCGGACGTCCGCGTTCAGCTCAAAATCCGCATAGGCCTCCAGGGCATCGGCCAGTTCCACAAAAGGGTGGGCGCTGGCGAACAGCACCTTGTCGCCGATAAGATCGTTCATGGCCCGCACATAGACGTCCACCATGGGCGCGCGCTCGTATTCCGAAATGTCCATGTAGACGTTGGCGTTGCGCAGGCAGGTGTAAATGGTCTCGTTGACAAAGGGATAGCCGCCGTGGCTCATGATCAGGGTCAGCTCCGGGAAGTCGCGGGCCACCTTGTCCACATCGCGCGGGTCGGCGTATTCCAGGATCGCGCCCGGTACCTGCGGCGGAGGGGCCATGGTGATGAAGACAGGCACGTCCAGTTCGCAGCATTTGGCGTAGAGTGGATAAAAACGCGCTTCGGAGGCGGGGATATGGGCCAGGTAGGGATCAATGGCGATGCCCTTCATGCCGTACTCGCCGACCACGTGTTCAATTTCACGCACGGCGGCCATTTTCTTGTGCGGGTCAATGCCCCAGAAGCCCACAAATTTTTGTGGATAGGCCCGGCAGAACTCCAGCACGCTCTTGTTGTTGGCCGGAAAGCCGTAGGTGGTTTCGCAGTCCCGCCCCGTGATTACGCCAAGTTCCACGCCAAGACGGTCGAGGTCCGCCACAATGTCGGGCAGGGGCCTGGCCGTGCGGGCGTCAAAGCCGATGGCCTTGCAGGCCGCCTTGAACATGGCGCTGTTTTTAATGCCGTTGATGATCTCAGGCGTATTGGGACGGAAACGGAAATCAATGATGTCCATAACTGGTATTCTCCTGAACCGTCTGAGGTTGAAGGCCGCGCTGGGCGCCCCGGGAAACCGTGTTCACCTGTCCGCCAGACAGAGAGGCGACTGCGGGAAGTCGGCGCTGAGCCACAGCGCCGGCATCAGGCCAATCATGAGCAAGCCGTGTCCGCGACCTTTTCCCGTTTGGTCTTGGCCACGCCGCTGGCCGCGCTTTGTGATTTTTGGGGTTTGCATGATGTGTGCCAGCCGGGCAATGGGAACATAACTGCGAAGATATAATTTTTATATTTATTTCAATGTGTTATATTAGTAACAAACATTCCTCATCAAAAGGCGGGTTGTGTATGTCGCAATTATGCGACATTCATAAAGGTCACAGATTCAGGATTGACCGGAGATTGTGAAAAGAGATTCATATTGCGCTGCCAGGCCTTGGAGAGCAAAAAGCGGAAGTTGCCTGACGATCTGGTTGCAAATTTGCGTCGCAATTTTCGCGGGTTTTGTTGGAATTCATTCCTGAGTGATGCAACTTTGCGTCATTTATGAGGAGGGAAGGATGAGGGAAGGGCAGTCAGGGTAAATATTTTTTTATTTTTTAAAAATATCAATATGTTAAAAAAATGGCATGACCCATGCAAAAGACGGCGTGAACAACGACCGCTGTTTGTCCAGAGGCTTCCCTGCGCGTCGGTAGTCGGTGATGGGCCCCGCGCCCCACACATATTATCTTATCAGGAGTTGAGCGATGACCATGACCACCTGTGAATGTCGTTCCCCTCAGGAACAACGCCTCTATGACCAGATTCAGGGTAAAGAGGACCGGTTCCGCAAAACGCACGCCCGCGTCTTTCGGTTGCTGGAACGCTTTGAGGGACAGAAGCCGCGCATCGACATCCAGCGCGCTCTGTATTTCACCCAGTCCATGATGGAAACAGAGGGCCAGCCCCTGGTGCTGCGTTGGGCCAAGGCGCTCATGCACATCGCCAAAAACATTTCCGTCTGCGTGCAGGAGGATCAGCTTTTGCTGGGCCGCGCCGGCTGCGACGGCCGTTATGGCATCCTTTACCCTGAACTGGACGGCGACTTTCTGGATATCGCCGTGCGCGATCTGCCCACCCGCCAGACCTCGCCTGCCACCATCACGCCCGAAGACGCCAAGCGCGTCGTTGAGGAAATCGCGCCCTACTGGAAAGGTAAAACCTATCACGAGGCCCTTAATGCGGCTTTGCCGCCCGAGGTGCACAAGCTGACCTATGACGATCCCGAAGGTCTGATTTCCCGCTTCATTGTCAACGAAACCTCCTCCTTCCGTTCCTCCATCCAGTGGGTGCATGACTACGCCAAGGTTCTGAAGCGCGGCTTCAACGGCATCAAGAAGGAAGCCCAGGAAAAGCTGGCCGCCCTGGATCCCCTGAGCGCCAAGGAAGACCGTGAAAAGCGCCCTTTCCTGGAAGCCGTGGTCATCGTCTGCGACGCCATTGTGCTCTGGGCCAAACGTCATGCCGTGCTGGCGCGTAAAATGGCCGAAAAGGAACAGGATCCCGCGCGCAAGGCCGAGCTGCTGCGCATGGCCGACAATGCCGAGCGCGTGCCCGGCGAACCGGCCCGGGATTTCTGGGAGGCCTGCCAAAGCCAGTGGTTCACCCAGATGTTCTCGCGTATTGAGCAGAAGACCGGCACCACCATTTCCAACGGCCGCATGGATCAGTATTTTTATCCCTATTACAAGCAGGACCGCGCGGCGGGCAAAATCACCGACAAGCAGGCCATGGAACTTCTGGAATGCATGTGGGTGGGCATGGCCGAGTTCATCGACATGTACATTTCCCCCACCGGCGGAGCCTTCAACGAGGGCTACGCCCACTGGGAGGCCGTGACCGTGGGCGGCCAGACCCCGGACGGCCGCGACGCCAGCAATGAGTTGACCTACCTGATCCTCAAATCCAAGCGCGAATTCCCGCTGCACTACCCGGATCTGGCCGCACGCATCCATTCCCGTGCGCCGGAACGCTATCTCTGGGACGTGGCCGAAACCATCAAGGACGGCACAGGCTTTCCCAAGCTGATCAACGACGAGGAAGTGGTGCCCCTGTATGTCTCCAAGGGCGCGACCTTCGAGGAAGCCCTGGACTACGCCGTGTCCGGCTGCACCGAGGCCCGCATGCCCAACCGGGACACCTACACCTCCGGCGGCGCGTACATCAATTTTGCCGCCGCCGTGGAAATGGTGCTGCGCAACGGCCGGATGAAGAAATACGGCGACCGCGTGCTGGGCGTGGAAACCGGCGATCCGCGCGGCTTCAAGACCTGGGAGCAATTCTGGAACGCCTATGTGCAACAGCATCTGCTCTTCCTGAAGACGGCCTTCACGCAGCAGTACATCATCAACAAACTGCGCGCCCGGCATTTCGCCCAGCCCATGGGTTCGGCCATGCACGACCTGTGCATGAAGCACTGCATGGACCTACATCAGGAGCAGATCCCCGAGGGTATCAATCTGGGCTACTTTGAATACATGGGCTTGGGTACGGTGGTGGATTCCTTGGCTGCCGTGAAAAAACTGGTCTTTGAGGAAAAAAAACTGAGCATGGACAAGCTGCTTGCAGCCATCGACGCTAACTTTGAAGGCTATGATGACGTGCAGGCCCTGTTGCGCTCCGCTCCCTGCTACGGCAACAATGATGAATACGCCGACGCCATCGGCCGCGAGATCGACAGGCTTTCCGTGGAATACGGCGGCAAATACGGCATGAAGGATCTGGGCATGCACAACGACGTGCGCTATGTGCCCTTCACCTCCCACGTGCCCTTCGGCAAGGTGGTTTCGGCCACGCCCAACGGCCGTGTCGACGGTTTCCCGCTTTCCGACGGCTCTTCGGCCTCGCACGGGGCGGACGTCAACGGCCCCACCGCCGTGCTGCTCTCCAACTACAACACCAAGAACCTGGGCATGCGCGACCGCGCGGCCCGCATGCTGAACATCAAGTTCACGCCCAAGTGTCTGGAAGGCGAGCAGGGCACGGAAAAGCTGGTTTCCTTCATCCGCACCTTCTGCGATCTCAAGCTCTGGCACGTGCAGTTCAACGTGCTCAACCGCGAGACGCTCCTGGCGGCCCAGAAAGATCCCCAGAAATACCGCAACCTGATTGTGCGCATTGCCGGATACAGCGCCTATTTTGTGGACCTTTCGCCGGATCTCCAGAATGACCTGATTGCCCGCACTGAGCACGACGCCATGTAGGGCGTGTCGCCAAGCGGCAACACGCGGGGAGAACCGGCCCTCTTTCCGGTTCTCCCCGCGCCTTTTCCCCTCCCTCAGCCAAAGGACGGACGTATGTGCCTGGAAGACGACGAGCAGCGGGATCTCGAACAGCGGGGCATTGTCTTCAATATTCAGAAATATTCGGTGCATGACGGACCCGGCATCAGGACCATCGTGTTCCTCAAGGGCTGCGCGCTGTCCTGTCACTGGTGCAGCAATCCCGAATCCCAGAACCCGCGCCCCGAGCTGGCCTACAATGCCGGGCGCTGTCTGGAACTGGACAAGTGCGGCCATTGCGTCACGGCCTGTGAGCGCGGGGCCGTCAGCCACGGCAGGGACGGCAAGCCCGTCATTGACCGTTCCCTCTGCGCGGGCTGTGCAATGCCCTGCGCGGAGGCCTGTCCGGCCCAGGGCCTGCTGATCTACGGCAAACAGCGCAGTGTGGACGATGTGCTTTGCTCCGTGGAGCAGGACGCGGCTTTTTATTCCCGTTCCGGCGGCGGCATGACCCTGTCCGGCGGCGAACCCCTGTTGCAGGCGGATTTTGCCGTGGCCCTGCTGCGCCAGGCCCGCGCCCGGCGGCTCAAAACCGCCGTGGAAACCTGCGGCATGGTGCCCGCAACCAGCGTCCGGGCCGTAGCCCGGTATCTGAATTACGTCCTGTTCGACATCAAGCACATGGACAGCGCCGCGCACGAGGCCCGGACCGGCCGCCCCAATACGCGCATTCTGGAGAACTTCCGTATTCTGGCCGAGGAATTCCCGGATGTGCCCATCCTGGCGCGCACCCCGGTGATTCCGGGCTTCAACGACAGCGAAGAGGCCATTGCCGCCATCGCCGCCTTTCTGAAGCCGTTTGAGCGGGTCCGGTATGAAATGCTGCCGTACCACCGCCTGGGCACGCAGAAATACCATTTTCTGGACCGCAGGCCGCCCATGGGCGACGTGACGCTGGACAAGGCCGTCATGTCCCGCCTGCAAGGCGTGGCGCTGGACATTCTGGGGTCGAGAGTGCAGATTCCCCGGTAACGCCTTTTTCAACCCGGATGATGCCCCATGACCTGCCGCTCCGCGGAACTTCTCTCCAGATATGTCGAGCGCATTCTTGACGCCCTGCCTGACGGGGTGTTTATTTCCGACGTTTCGGGCACGGCCTTGTACATCAACCGCATGTATGAGCAGCTTACCGGCCTGAAGCAGGAGAGCGTACAGGGCAGAAACGTGCGTTCCCTGGTGGAGGAGGGGGTTTTCGACCATATCCTCAACCCGGAGATCGTGCGCACGGGCAAGCCCGCCACCCATGTGCAGCAGCTCAAGAACGGCAAAAAGCTGGTGCTTTCCGGCTTTCCGGTTTTTGACGAGGGCGGGAGCATCCGCCTGGTGGTCACCTTCGCGCGGGATATCACCCTGCTGGCAAACCTCCAGGAGCAGGTGGCGGGACAGTGTCGCCTCATCGACCAGATCAACGACCAGCTGGCCCACATGGCCCATGAAAGCCGACCACAGGAGCCGGTCTACGCCAGTCCGGTCATGGCTGAAACCGTGTCGCTGCTGCGGCGCTTCGCGGCCACGGACGCCACGGTGCTGATTCTGGGCGAAACCGGCGCGGGCAAGGATGTCTTTGCCCGCCTGACCCACAGCCTGAGCCGCCGCAACGACAAGATCATGCTCAAGGTCGACTGCGGCGGCATTTCCGAAACCCTGACCGAGTCCGAGCTTTTCGGCTATCTGCCCGGCGCGTTCACCGGGGCGTCCAGCAAAGGTAAGGCCGGGTATTTTGAAATCGCGGACGGCAGCACCATTTTTCTGGACGAGGTGGGCGAACTGCCCCTGTCCATGCAGACCCGCCTGCTGCGCGTGCTCCAAGACGGGGAGATCATGCGGGTGGGCTCGTCCAGTCCGCGCAAGGTGGATGTGCGGGTCATCGCGGCCACCAACCGCAACCTGGCCGAAAGCGTGGAGGCCGGTACCTTCCGTCGCGATCTCTATTACCGGCTCAATGTGGCTACCCTGCGCATTCCGCCCCTGCGCGAGCGTCCCGAGGACGTGCGCCCCCTGGCCGAGCATTTTCTGCACCAGTACACGGCCAAATACCGCAAGGTTCTGGCCTTCATGGGCGTGACTCTGGACATGATGAGCGCCTATGCCTGGCCCGGCAACGTGCGCGAACTCCAGAATCTGGTCCACAGCCTGGTGATCACGCTCAACGGGCCGCTGATCTCGCCCCGGGATCTGCCCGCGCAGATCTCCGGCGTGAACCGCGACATCTCTTCCTACTCCGAGGAAATCCTGGCCGCCCGACGACCCCTGAAGGAAATCATGGCTGAAATGGAGCGGGATTTTCTGCTCAAGGCCATTGAGGCGCATGGCTCGGTGCAGAAAGTGGCCGAGCTTTTTCAGGTCAACCGCAGCACCATCTTCCGCAAACTCCAGAGCGGACGGCAGGCCTGAAGCGCCGTCATTTCCCCTCCGGGCGTTTTGCGCTCCGGCGCGTCCGCTCCCCCCCACGTTTGAAGTCCTTTTTAGGGGAGGAATACCGCTCTTCTTGCGCCGAGCGTCCTTTTTCCGTAGGCTTCAGACATGGCTAAAACGCGCGAAATCTATCTCTGTTCAGTATGCGGAGCCCAGACTCTGCAATGGCGTGGCCAGTGCCCCAACTGCCACGAGTGGAATACTCTTGAGGCCTCGGCCCAGTCCCGTCCGGCGGCTGGCCGCCGGGCCGCCGCGTCTTCCGGTCCCGGCGGGGCCGACCGCCCTGTGCCCCTGCGCGATGTGGCTGACGCCGGACACACCCCCTACGGCAGCGGACTCAAGGCTCTGGACCGTGTGCTGGGCAAGGGTCTGGTGCCGGGCGCGGCCATCCTGGTGGGCGGCGAGCCGGGCATCGGCAAATCCACCCTGCTGTTGCAGGTGGCCGGGCTGGTGGCGGCCCAGGGCAAGCCGGTGCTCTATGCCAGCGGCGAGGAATCCCTGCCGCAGATCAAGGCTAGGGGCGAGCGGCTCAATATGCTGGACCCCAACCTTCTGGCGCTGGCCACTTCCAGGGTGGAAGACGTGCTGGACGCTCTCAACGGCGGAGCCTCGACGCCCGCCCTGGTGGTCGTGGATTCGGTGCAGACCCTGACCAGTCTGGAGGCCGACGGCCTGCCCGGCAACGTCAGCCAGGTGCGCGCCGTGGCCACGGCCCTGCTGGAGGCCTGCCGCCGTTCAGGCTGCACTCTGATTCTGGTGGGCCACGTGACCAAGGACGGCGTTCTGGCCGGGCCGCGTCTGCTGGAGCACATGGTGGACACGGTCATCTCGCTGGAAGGGGACCGCCGTCAGATGTTCCGTCTGCTGCGCGTGTTCAAGAACCGTTTCGGCCCCAATGAGGAATTGCTGGTCTTCCGCATGGGAGAGCGCGGCATGCAGGTGGTGGACGATCCCTCCACCTTTTTTCTGGGGGCGCGCGACGCTTCGTTGTCCGGCACCGCCGTGGTCATGGCCGTGGACGGGCAGCGCCCGCTGGCCGTGGAGGTTCAGGCCCTGGTGGCGCGGACCTTCCTGAGCATCCCGCGCCGCGCCGCGCTGGGTTTTGACGCCAACCGCCTGCATCTGCTTCTGGCCGTGCTGGAAAAGCGGCTCAAGCTCAATTTTGGTCAGGTGGACATTTACGCCAAGGTGGGCGGCGGCATGCGTCTGCAGGAGCCCGGCCTGGACCTGGCCTTGGTGGCCGCCGTGCTGTCCTCCTATTATGACGTGCCCCTGCCGGAAAAGTGCGTGCTCTGGGGCGAGGTGGATCTCAACGGCCAGGTGCGGCCCGTGGCCGCGCAGGATCTGCGCCTTTCGCAGGCCCGGCGGCTGGGCTTCGAGCCTATAGTCTATCCTGACGGCGGAGCGGGCAACGGCAAGGAGAAAGGCGGCATTGCCACTATCGCGGCCCTGCAACAGCGTTTGTTCCGCCGCCAGTGATTTTTTGCCGGAGGAAGCGAAACATGCCCCTGGAAGTGGAACGCAAATATCTGAACGTGGATTTCGCAACGCTGCGCCGGGCGCTGCACGATCTGGGGGCGCGCAATCTGGGCGCGCATTTTGAAAGCAACTGGGTTTTTGATACGCCCGACGCGCAGTTGTTCGCCAGCGGGCGTCTGCTGCGCCTGCGCCTGCAGGAATGGCCGGACGTCACGCGCCATGTGCTGACCCTCAAGCTGCCCGCGCCGCAGAACGGACAGTTCAAGGTGCGCGAGGAACGCGAACTGGAAGTGGCCGACGGCGCGGTCATGCGCGCCGTGCTGAAGGGCTTGGGCTACGCTGTGGGCGCGCGTTACGAGAAGGTGCGCGAGCCGTGGTTTTTTGAGGATGTGGAAGTGGAACTGGACGCGCTGCCCTTCGCCGATGTGGTGGAACTGGAGGGCGAAGCCGGGCATATTGACCGGGTTGCCGCGCGTCTGGGGCTTGACAAGGCCGAAATAAGCACCAAAAGTTATCATCAGCTGCATCAGGAATGGCGCCGCCTGCACAACCTGCCCCCGGATCTTTCTTTTGTGTTCGACGCGGAGCAACGGCGCCGCTGCCGGCGGGAACTGGGCCTCGCGGATACGGAACCGCGGGGCGGCAAGTCCGGAACAGCAGCCAAGGCCTGAAGCGCTTGCGGGAGATTGTGCCATGCCGTTGTCTCATCAGGGCGAAACCGACGGAGAAAGCCGGACCATTGTGGCCGGGAAGCTCAAGGAGCCGGACCGCTACCGTGTTCTGCTGCATAACGACGATTACACCAGCATGGATTTTGTGGTGAACATCCTCTGTGGCGTGTTCCACAAGCCGCTGGAAGAAGCCACGGCCATTATGCTGGCCGTACACCAGCGCGGCGTGGGGCAGTGCGGCATTTATACCCGCGAAGTGGCCGAAGCCAAGGTCAGCCGCGTCCATCGGGAGGCGCGCGTTGCGGGTTTTCCCCTCAAATGCACCATGGAAAAAATTCATTGAGCGCGGTCAGCCGTGTAAAGGCTGTCGCCACGGCGCATCAAAGCGCCGCAGTTGAGGCGCGGCATGCGGCCGCGCCCTCGGAACAGCTCCCCGCAGCCGCTTCGGCCGTAGCGGGAGTTTGGAGAAAATATGCTGAGTAAAAGCGTGCAAAGCGTCCTGCGGGACGCCCTTATGGAAGTGCAGCGGCGCAGGCATGATCTGCTGACGGTGGAACATGTGCTCTACGCCCTGACCAACAGCATGAAAGGCCGGGTCATTCTGGAAGGCAGCGGGGCCAGCGTGGCCGTGCTGCGTGAGCAGTTGGAAGGCTTTTTCCGTACGGAACTGGAAGTGGTGGACCAGCCCGGCAAATATGAAGTCACCCAGACCGACGGCGTGCAACGCGTGCTGGAGCGCGCGCTCAACCACATCCGCTCGGCGGGCCGCGACGTTGTGGAACTGGGCGATCTGCTCATCGCCATCATGGACGAGGAGGAAAGCTACGCGCTCTTCTTCCTGCGCAGGCAGGGCGTGGAGCGTCTGGACGTGCTGACCTTCATCTCCCACGGCCTGGGCGAGGGCGGCGGCTCGCGCGGCGTGGAGGAAAGCGGAACCGGAGAGGCGGACGACGGCGCGTCAGGCGGAACCCGCGCGGCCAAGGGCGACCCTCTGGCCCAGTATACCGTGGATCTCACGGCCCGCGCCAGAGAAGGCAAGATCGATCCCCTTGTGGGCCGTGAGCAGGAACTGGACCGCGCCATTGAGGTGCTCTGTCGCCGCCGCAAGAACAATCCGCTCTTTGTGGGCGATCCGGGCGTGGGCAAAACCGCCCTTGCCGAGGGTCTGGCCTTGCGCATCGCCGAGGGCCGGGTGCCGGAAATGTTCGCCGACACCAAACTGTTCGCGCTGGACATGGGCCTGGTGCTGGCCGGCACCCGTTACCGCGGCGACTTCGAGGGGCGGCTCAAGGCCATTGTGCAGGCCCTCAAGGCCATGCCGGAGGCCATCCTGTTCATTGACGAAATCCATACGATAGTGGGGGCCGGTTCCACGTCCGGCGGTTCCATGGACGCCTCCAATCTGCTCAAACCGGCTCTGGCCAGCGGCGAAATCCGTTGCATCGGCTCCACCACCTATGAGGAGTTCCGCAATCATCTGGAAAAGGACCGCGCCCTGGCCCGACGCTTCCAGCGCATTGACCTGCGTGAGCCCGACGTTACGGACTGTCTGGCTATTCTTCAGGGGCTGGAAGGGCGCTACGCCGAGCACCACCGGGTGCGCTACAGCCCCGCTGTCCTTAAGGCGATGGTTGAACTTTCCGCGCGTCATGTGCGGGACCGCCTACTGCCGGACAAGGCCATTGACGTCATGGATGAAACCGGGGCCGCCGTGCGCCTGCGGCAGAGCGGCCCGTCCGAAACCGCCCCATCCGCGTCAGGCAGGGAGGCGCGACCGGCTGTGAGCATGGCCGATGTGGAGCGGGTGGTGGCTCGTATGGCGGGCATCCCCATCCGCACGGTGTCCGGGCGGGAGCGCGCGCGTCTGGCCAGTCTTGAGCGGGACTTGAAGCATCTGGTCTTCGGCCAGGAGGAAGCCATTGAGCTCACCGTGCGGGCTATTTTGCGCGCCCGCGCCGGACTCGGGCAGGAACAGCGCCCGGCAGGGGCCTTTCTGTTCTACGGTCCCACGGGCGTGGGCAAAACCGAGGTGGCCCGCAGCCTGGCCAAACTCATGGGCGTGGAGTTCCTGCGCTACGACATGAGCGAATACATGGAAAAGCATTCCGTGTCCCGCCTGATCGGTTCGCCTCCGGGGTACGTGGGCTTTGACCAGGGCGGCCTGCTCACCGAAGCGGTGCGCAAGGCCCCGTATTCCGTGGTTCTGCTGGACGAAGTGGAAAAAGCACACCCGGACATCTTTAATGTATTGCTTCAGGTTATGGACTACGCGACCCTCACGGACAACACGGGCCGCAAAACCGATTTCTCGAACGTCATCCTGATCATGACCTCCAATGCCGGGGCCTTCGATATGTCGCGCTCGGCCATCGGCTTTGGTCAGGCCGCGCCCGAAGACGCGGCCCGCAAGGGGCTGAAGGCTGTGGAAAACCTGTTTACGCCCGAGTTCCGCAACCGTCTGGACGCCATGGTGCCCTTCCGCAGTCTGTCGCAGGAAATGATGCTGCGCATCGTGGACAAGTTCCTGGCCGAGATCCGCGCCACCCTGGCCCAGCGCAATGTCACGCTGAGCGTGACGGACAAGGCCCGGCAGTGGCTGGCGCGCAAGGGCTTTGATCCGGCCATGGGCGCGCGCCCCCTGCGCCGCCTGCTGCGCAATGAGCTTGAGGACCGTCTGGCCCACGAGCTTCTGTTCGGTTCGCTGAAAAAGGGCGGCAGCGCCCGCCTGACGCTCAAGGATGATGCCCTGGCGCTGATGCCGACCGCCTCGCCCCGCGCCAAAGCCGCGCGGCAGAGCGTGGAGGCCTGAGTCCGGCATGCGCGGCGTGTTCGCGGAGCTGGCCGCGCAATTTCCGCCGCCGAAAACCGCCCGCGCGGACGGACTGCTCTGCGCGGGCGGCGATCTGCGGCCCGAACGCCTGTTGGCGGCCTACAGCCGGGGGATCTTTCCCTGGTATGAAAAGGGGCTGCCCATTCTCTGGTGGGCGCCGGACCCTCGTTGCGTGTTGCCCCTGGAGTCCTTCCGTCTGCCGTCCCGCAGCGCCCGCGCATTGCGCCGCCGCCCCTTTGAGCTTACTCTGGACGCGGCCTTCGGTCAGGTCATCCGGGCCTGCGCCGGACCACGCGCGGCCGGAAACGGCACCTGGCTCACGGCGGAGATGATCGCGGCCTATGAGCGTCTGCACGCCTTGGGCTACGCCCATTCCGTGGAGGCCTGGCGGGACGGCTCTCTGGCCGGAGGACTGTACGGCGTGGCCTTGGGCCGGGCCTTTTTCGGCGAATCCATGTTTCACCGCGCGTCCGAGGCATCCCGCGCGGCTCTGGCCGGGCTGGTGGCGCTGTTGCGGCTGCGCGGAGCGGATCTGCTGGATTGCCAGCAACAGACCCCGCACATCATGCGGATGGGCGGGGTCATGTTGCCGAGAGCGTCTTTTCTGGAACGGCTGGCGCGGGCGCTGGCCGCCGATGGGGCAGGAGAACCGGACGGGCGGCAGGCGGAAACCGTCCCCTGGGCTCCCTGGAAAACGGGCTACGCCTATTCCGCCATCAGCGGCTCGTGGACGGCCAGATCGTAAAAGCCTCGCGCCACAAAGGGCAGGGGATAATCGGGCACGGCGTCGAAGCGGATGAAACCCGTGCTTTTGCCTTCGGGGATGCCGCTCAACGGAGCCACGCCCAGCGGCACCGGCAGGTCCATGGGACAGACCATGATTTTTTCGATGTGCTCGGCATAGCGCTGTTCAAGATAGGCCACCAGGGCCTGGCTTTCCTCGGCGGTAAAGGCCTCCAGCACGCAACGCAGGGCGGCCTTCTCGGTGGCGCCTTGCAGAACCTGGGGCGGCACCGCCGGGTCGGGCGGACCCACCAGCTTTTTGCCCTCAAGAGCCGCCAGTTCCTCGTCAGTGGCTCCGTGGCGGAAGATGTGCACTTCCACATGGCGGCGTCCCTTGAAGGCGTTGAGCGTGGCGGCTATGATATAAATCCTGTCCAGAGGGGCATTGTCCGGCGCGGCGATACTCTGTTTTTCCATAATGGTTCCTGTTTGTTTGTATGGCGTGCTCCAACGTCATTCCTTTTACCCCAAAATCGATCCCTATGGAAGATAACGCAACCATTCCCTTCAGTTTGCAGACCGACTACACGCCCATGGGCGATCAGCCCGAGGCCATTGCCGCGCTGGCCGAGAATATCCTGTCCGGCGTTCCGGCCCAGGTGCTGCTGGGCGTGACCGGTTCGGGCAAGACCTTCACCATGGCCAACGTGATCGCCCGCTGCAACCGCCCGGCCCTGGTCCTCGCGCCCAACAAAACTCTGGCGGCCCAGCTCTACAATGAGTTTCGCGAACTTTTTCCGCGCAACGCCGTGGAATATTTCGTGAGTTATTACGACTACTACCAGCCCGAGGCCTATGTACCGGCTTCGGACACCTATATTGAAAAAGATTCCTCCATCAACGACAATATCGACAAGTTGCGCCACGCGGCCACCCATGCCCTGCTGACCCGGCGCGACGTGGTCATTGTGGCCTCGGTGTCCTGCATCTACGGTCTGGGTTCGCCGGAATACTACGCCAAGATGGTCATTCCCGTGGAAGTGGGGCAGCGCCTGCCCATGGACGACCTGATCGGCCGCCTGGTGGAAGTGCATTACGAGCGCAACGATTACGACTTCCACCGCGGCACCTTCCGCGTGCGCGGCGACGCCCTGGAAATCATTCCGGCCTATCACCATGAACGGGCGTTGCGTCTGGAATTTTTTGGCGACGATATCGACGCCATACGCGAAATCGACCCGCTCACCGGCGAGGTGCTGGCCGAGGTGGGGAAAACCGTGCTCTATCCGGCCAGCCACTTTGTTTCGGCCCAGGATAATCTGAAGCGCGCCGCCGGCGACATTCGCGACGAGCTGGCCGCGCGCCTCACGGCCTTCAAGGAACACGGCAAGCTGGTGGAAGCCCAGCGCCTGGAACAGCGCACCCAGCTGGATCTGGAGATGATTGAAGAGCTGGGCTATTGCAACGGCATCGAAAACTATACCCGCCACCTGGACGGCCGCAAGCCCGGCGAACCGCCGTCCTGTCTGCTCAATTACTTTCCGCGCGACTTTCTGCTGTTCATCGACGAATCGCACATCACCGTGCCCCAGGTGGGCGGCATGTACAAGGGCGACCGTTCGCGCAAGCAAACCCTGGTGGACTACGGCTTCCGCCTGCCCTCGGCCCTGGACAACCGGCCTTTGCAGTTTGACGAATTCACCTCTCTGCTCAATCAGGTGGTGTACGTTTCGGCCACGCCGGGTCGCTACGAGCTGGATCAGGCCCAGGGCATTGTGGCCGAACAGATCATCCGTCCCACCGGCCTGGTGGACCCGGAAGTGGAAATCCGCCCGGTCAAGGGCCAGATGGAGGATCTGCTCAGCGAGTGCCGGGCCAGGGTCACGCGCGGCGAGCGCGTGCTGGTGACCACCCTGACCAAGCGCATGGCCGAGGATCTCACCGAATACTGCTGCAATATGGGCGTCAAGGCGCGCTATCTGCATTCGGATATCGAAACCCTGGAGCGCCTGCAGATCATCCGGGCCTTGCGCACGGGCGAATTCGACGTCCTGGTGGGCATCAACCTGTTGCGTGAGGGCCTGGACATCCCGGAAGTCTCCCTGGTTTGCATTCTGGATGCGGACAAGGAGGGTTTTCTGCGCTCCACCGGTTCGTTGATCCAGACTTTCGGCCGCGCCGCGCGTAACGCCCGGGGCCGGGTGATCCTGTACGCCGACAAGGTGACGGCCTCCATGAAGGCGGCCATGGACGAGACGGCCCGCCGCCGCGCCAGGCAGACGGCCTACAACGAAGAGCACTGCATCACGCCCCGCAGCACCACAAAAAGTCTTGAATCTCCGCTGGATACTCTGTATGTGGATAACGATGCGGCCAAGGGCCGGGGACGCGGCAAAGACAAGGCCAAGGCCGCTGCCGACGCCGCGCCGCTCACCGCCGAGGATACGGCGGCCCTTGTGCTCAAGCTGGAAAAGGAAATGCGCCAGGCCGCGCGCGATCTGGAATTTGAAAAGGCCGCGGAACTGCGTGACCGCATCCGCGCTTTGCGCGCTCGGCTCATAGCTCTGCCCGAGTAAAGGTTCTCCCCCTATGTCCTCCCTGAATAAGACCTCCATTCCATCCGAACAACATTCCCTTCTCGCGCCGCAACCTTCGGCGGAGGAGCGGAAACGGGCCCGCTGGCTCAGCGCCGAACTGGAGCGCCATAATTATTTGTACCACACGCTGGACGCGCCGGAGATCAGCGACGAGCAGTACGACGCCCTGTTCCGGGAGCTGACAGACCTGGAAGAGCGCTGGCCCGGCCTGCGCAGCCCGCATTCGCCCACCTTGCGGGTGGGCGGCGGCCTGCTGGACGGTCTGGCCAAAAAAGCGCACAGACGCCGGATGTACGGCCTGGACAACGTTTTTTCCGACGAAGACTGGCGCGACTTTGTGGAGCGCATGCGGCGCGCCTGGGATGCGGAACTCAACGGCCCCCTGCCTCTGGAATTCTGGTGCGACCCCAAGCTGGACGGTCTGGCTCTGGAAATCATCTATGAGCACGGCGTGCTGCGCGAAGCCCTGACCCGTGGCGACGGCGAAACGGGCGAAGTGGTCACAGAGGCCGTGCGCACCATCCGCACCGTGCCCCTGCGCCTGCGCGGGGAGGGGCCTTTTCCCTCCCGCCTGGAAGTGCGCGGCGAAGTGGTCATGTTCAAAAAGGATTTCGCGGCCCTCAACGAGCAGCAGCAGGCGCTGGGCCGGAAAGTCTTCGCCAATCCGCGCAACGCCGCTGCGGGCACGCTGCGCCAGCTGGACATTTCCATTACCGAATCCCGTCCGTTGCGCTTTCTGGCCTACAGCCTGGGCGAGGCGGCTTGGGCTCCGGCGGAGCCCTGTCCGTCCCAGCACGAACTCATGGAGCGCCTGACGGCCTATGGTTTCCTGACCCCGCCCGACGGCAGACTCTGCGCCGGTCCGGACGAAGTGGAGGCCTATGCGGCCTGGGTGCGTGAACACCGCCAGGATTTCCCCATGGAAATCGACGGGGCCGTGGCCAAACAGGACAATCTGGAGGCGCAGGAGGCTCTGGGCTTCACGGCCCGCGCGCCGCGCTTCGCTGTGGCCTTCAAGTTTCCGGCCATGCAGGCCGAAACCCTGCTGACGGGCATCGACATTCAGGTGGGACGTACCGGCGTGCTCACGCCCGTGGCTGTGCTGGAGCCGGTGCCTGTGGGCGGGGTCATGGTGTCGCGGGCCACGCTGCACAATGAGGATGAAATCCGCGCCCGCGACGTGCGCGTGGGCGATACGGTCATGGTGCAGCGCGCCGGAGACGTGATCCCCGAGGTGGTGGGGCCGGTGCTGGCCAAGCGTCCGCCCGAGGCTGTGGAATTCGTCTTTCCGCACACCTGCCCGGCCTGTGGCGAAACCGTGCACCGCGAACCCGGCGAGGCGGCCTGGCGCTGCGACAACCTTTCCTGTCCGGCGGTGCGCCTGCGCGCCATCAGCCATTTTGTCTCCAAGGCCGGTCTGGACATCCAGGGCGTGGGCCAGAAATGGATCGCGCAACTGGTGAATTCGGGCCGGGTGCAATCTCCCGCGGATCTGTTTACACTGAAGGCGGAAGAACTGCTGGGCTTTGAGCGCATGGGCGAGGTGCTGGCCCAAAAGTTCGTGGATGCCCTGGACGAGGCCCGGCATACGGCCACGTTGCCGCGCCTGATCAGCGCCTTGGGCATCCGGCATGTGGGCGAACAGACCGCGCGCCTGCTGGCCGGGCAGTTCCGTGACCTGGACGAACTGGGCCGGGCCGATGGCGAAAGCTTGCAGGCCCTGCCGGACGTGGGGCCGGAGGTGGCGGCTTCCATCCGCAACTTTTTTGAAAGCCCGGCCAACCGGGCGCAACTGGCCCGTTTTCGCGAGTTGGGGCTTTGGCCCCAAAGTCCCCTTGTTCCGTTTGCTCCGTCCGGCGGGGCGGAGAACGGCGTGGAGGCGGCGCAGGACGGGCCGTTACGCGGCAAAAATGTCTTGTTTACCGGTTCGCTGTCCCTGCCGCGCGGCAGGGCGCAGCGTCTGGCCGAAGCCGCCGGAGCCGTTCTGGCGGGCAGCGTGAACAAGAAGCTGGATTATCTGGTGGTGGGGGACAAACCGGGCGGCAAGCTGGACAAGGCGCAAGCCCTGGGCGTCGCCGTGCTGGACGAGGCGGGCTTTCGCGCATTGCTCGCCGCTTCGGGAATAACCTTGGATGCAAGCGAGTGAGGCCGTAATGAGCACAGGCATTGTCGTCGTGGGCGCCAACGGGCGCATGGGCAGAACCATCAGCGGTCTTGTGGCCGCTGACCCGGAATACAGGCTGGTCGGTCTGGTGGACAGCAAAGAGCATCTGGACGCCCTGGCCGGAGCGGGCTGCCCGGTGACCGATGATCTGGAAGCCCTGCTGCCGCAGGTTCCGGGTGCGGTGATCGTCGATTTCACGGCCCCCGCGGTCAGCCTGCATTCGGCGCGCGTGGCGGCCCAAAGCGGACACGCCCTGGTTATCGGCACCACAGGCTTCACCGAGGAACAGAAGAATGAACTGCGCGCTCTGGCCGCCAAAACGCCCATCTTCTGGTCCTCCAATATGAGCATCGGCGTCAACGTGCTGCTGAAAATCCTGCCGGAACTGACCAAGGCTCTGGGCGACAGCTACGACATTGAAATGGTGGAACTGCACCACAACCGCAAAAAGGACTCTCCCAGCGGCACTGCCCTGACCTTGGGCGAATGCCTGGCCGAAGCGCGCGGCTGGAAGCTCCCGGATGTGCGCTGCTCGTCCCGCGACGGCATCATCGGTGAGCGGCCCAAGGCCCAGATCGGCATTCAGGCCGTCCGGGGCGGCGACGTGGTGGGGGTACATACCGTGTACTTCATGGGACCCGGCGAACGCATCGAAGTGAGCCATCAGGCCCATTCGCGCGAAAATTTCGCCCAGGGCGCCCTGCGCGCCGCCGCCTGGCTGGCGCAACAGAAGCCGGGCAGGCTCTACAGCATGCAGGACACATTTTAGGCAAACCGGTTCTTTTGGCTTCCATCCGCGTCAAAGCACGCTTTGCCCTCCGGTCGTGGACGAAAAGAGTCCACTCCAGTCGGCCAACGCGCGCTTTTCCTTGCTGGAAAGCCAAAGCTCCACGGTTTGCCGGGGAAAGCCTGGAAACGTCCCGGCCTTACGCCCGGTTCATGCGCAATACTGTGCCCACGATCAGCAGACCGCCCGCGATCATGCGCAAACCCGGCGCGTCGCCGAACAGCAGCCAGGCCGCCAGGATGGCGTAGACCGGCTCAAGGCTGATGATCATGGCCGCCCGCCGGGCCTTGAGCGCGGCCAGGCTACCCACGTAGAGACTGTAGGCCAGAGCCGTGCAGAGCAGACCAAGGCAGGCGATCCAGAGCCAGTCCGGGCCGGAAACAGTCGGAAATTGCGTGGCGGTGAAGGGCAGCAGACAGGCGATGATGACCATGTTCTGCCACCAGCAGGCCTGCGTGCCGGTCATGCTGACGGCGTTGCGCCGGTTGGCGATAGCCACCAGGGCGTATACAGCGGCGGAGATCACGCCCCAGAAAAGTCCGCGGGTGGCCGTGTCCGCCAGGGAAAAAGAGGGCGTAACCAGGAGCAGGCCGCAACTGATCAGAGCCAGCCCTGCGTATTCGCGGCAGCTGGGTTTTTCGCGGTAGGCCAGAGCCTCAAACAGGGTGGTGAAGGCCGGAAAGCAGGCGAAACCCAGTGTGCCCACGGCCACGCCGCCCAGTTGAACGCCCATGAAGAAGGTGACGAAATGGGCGGTGAGCAGCATGCCGCTCAGGCCCAGACCCGCCAGATCCTGTGCGCGCACTCCGTGCCAGGGCGCATGGCGCCGCACCAGACAGAGCAGGCCCAGCGCGCCCGCGGCGAAAAGAGCGCGGCCGCAGACCAGCATGGCCGGCGAGCAGGCACAGAGCTTGCCGAAAATGCCGGACAGGCCGAAAAGCATTGTGGCGGCGTGCATGCGCAGCAGGGCGGTTTTGAACGCATAAGAATCGTCCTCTCCTCTCCCTTCCGCTCGTGGCGTCATTCTTCCTCCTCAGAATCTTGCGCGTCGGTCCACCTTTGTCCGTGCCCGCCGCGCGGGCGGGATGCGCCTGGAATGTTTCTGGAATGATGTCTAGATCATGTCTTGAATTTTTCTGCAAGGTAGTGTAGCCCCTAAAGAAGCAGATGGCGCACAACACCGTAATGATACCCGGTTTCAGGCCGGGCCGCACGTAAGTATCGGGGGCATCCATGCCGCAGGTCGCAGCACGCATCAATGACGATCAGGAACGCTGGCTCAAAGATTATTTCCGCACCAAGAGCGCCGGCGCGGAATTTATTCTGCCGTGGGCCGTGGATACCTTTTTCCGGGCCATTACCAGCATCAAGCACATGTTCAGCGCGGCCGAACTGAAAACCATCGTGGAAGCCCACAAGGACATGAAGCTGATGCCCGATCACACCCGTCTGTCCTATCTGCTGCTGCGGGTGACGGACGCCTGCGACGTCAACAACGTCCATCTGCGCCACGGTGCCAGCAAATCCAGTCTGGAATCCAAACTCAAGGCTCTGGACGACACCCAGGCCACGGCCCTGATGGTATGGGCTTCGGCCTTCTGGGTCAGCCGCAACTGTTCCGCCGACAATATGGATGAATACATCCGGGCCTATTGAGCACAGCGCCCGCCGTTGTCCCTCCGGAAACTGACAGAAATATTTCCCCAATTTCCCAGGCCGCGTTACGCGGCCTTTTTCAGAGCGCGCTCTCGCGGCGTTTTCGCGCGGGACGTTCAAGCCAAAGGCGGAGAACATGCTTCAGATACTGCGGGCCAAACTGCACGGCATTCATGTGACCGGCTGCGTGTTGGATTATCACGGTTCCATCACCCTTGATCCGGAGCAGTGCGCTTTGGCGGGCATCTATCCTCTGGAATTCGTCAATATCTGGAACAAGAACAGCGGACAGCGCATTTCCACCTATGTGATCTACGGCGAGGCCGGTTCCCGCTGCTGCATTCTCAACGGCGCCGCGGCGCGCACCTGCCAGCCGGACGACGAGCTGATCATCACCGCTGTGGAGTATGTCAACGGGCCGCGGGAACTGTATTCCAGAAAGCCCGTGGTGCTGACTTTCGACGCGGGCAACGCGGTCAGGGAACGTCTGCGCTATGTGGTGGGGGGCGAGGAACGCGGGGAGTTCAATTTCAGCGTTGCGGAAGAGCCGCTGTAGGTCTACTCATTGTACAGGGTGAGATAAAGGTCACCCTGCCAGGGGCCTACGCGTTTGCCCAGACCGCGCAGGCGCACGGGCTTGCCCACCGCGAAATCCGGCGGCAGGGTGATTTCCACTGTACGCAATTCGCCGGAAAGGCCACGGCGGATTTGCAGACGCACGCGTCTGCCCGGGGCGAGCCGGGCGGCGGGCAGGGTCAGGCTTTGCTCTTCGTCGATCTGGCGGCGCAGCCAGTCCTTGACCACGCCCTTGACGCCCTTGTTGAAGTCCAGATTCCACTTGGGAGTGCCCCAGGCCAGATTCCCCTGATGGAGCTTGGTGGTTTTCTTTTCCTGATTCGCCGACTGGCGGGGCTGGGTCGCGTTTCCGGACGCCTCCCCCTGTTGCTGATCGGCCTGCTGGCGGCTCAGCTCACTGTAAATATCCTCAAAGACGCGCCGGGCAAAAGGATCATTGAGCAGATCCCGCAGCACATCCTGTTCGGCATAGGCATTTGTGGCGTTTCCGGCCTGTTGCTCCGTCGGTCCTGTCTGATCCTGGCCGGATGGAGCGTCGCCTTGCGGCCCGGCCTGCGCGCCGTTTGAAGGGCCGGAAGCCGCCTGCCCGGCTGTTTGCGAGGCTGTGTTCTGTTCCGCGTTTTGGGTCGAAGCGGTGCCCGCAGCCCGCGTCTTTTTGGCGCTCCCGGTTTTCTGCGCCGTTTGTTCCCGGTTTTCTTCCCGCCGCTGTCCGGTCGCATCGCCGGGGGCCGTCCGGTCTTCCGGATGGGGTGCATCAGTCGCCTGGGCGGTGGATGCCGCGCGGCGGCTCTCGTCTTTCCGCCGGGCGTCTTCGGCGGGCTTGAGCACTGCCGAAAGGGCCACGTAGGCCTCGCTGAGCAATTGGAACTGGCGGCTGGCGTCGGGATTGCCGGGGTTCAGATCCGGGTGCAGCTCAAAGGCGCGACGGCGGTAGGCCCGCTTGACGGTCTGAAGATCGGCGCCCTTGTCGACCTTGAGGATCTCGTAGCATTCCTTGACTGAGAGCTGGCGGGGGCGGCGTCGCATCGTAGGTTACTTGAGGATCAGCGCGTTGGCTTCACAGGAGGGGTCATGGGCCAGCAAGCCTTCTTCCCGCAGATAGGCGAGGCCCTGTCGGGCGAAGACGGCGTGAGTCACCCGTGGGTCGATGCCGGGGCAGAAATCTTTGGCCAGAGCCAGACTTGCGGGATCTTCGAGATTGCCCCTGAAAAAAGGCCAGGCCCGGCAGATGGCGGGCTTGCCTTCATGCACGCCGCAACCCTGTCCTTCCTTGAAGAAGATGCAGCGACCATCCGCGCCCGTGCGGATTTTGAGTTTGCCGCCCGAGTGTTCGCCATAGCGCGTGACGACCTCTTCCGGCGCAAGCTGCAGAAAGGCGGAAAGACGCGTGAGGTCGGCGGGACTGACCACAATGCCGCCGCGACCTTCACAGCAGTGGCCGCACATGCGGCATTGAAACACAGTTTCCGTGCTCTCGGAAGCCATGGGTCAACCAACCTTATGCTTGTTGTCCGCCGCATTTCCCAACAGGCGGGCATGCTCTACCATCAGGCAGGCGTCTTCCACCACGGCCACGCCCGTCGCCTCAAGCAGTTTCCGCGCCTCGGGCGAGGCAATGCCCGACTGCATCCAGAAGACTTTGGGCCGCCAGGGCAGGGCCAGCACTTCGCGCGCGTGCTCCGGGCAATACTGCGGCGCGCGGAAGACGTCAACAATGTCCACCGGGCCGGGCAGAGAGGCCAGATCAGGAAAAACCGTCAGCCCCCAGGCCGTGCGGCGCGCGGGATGCACAGGCCACACGGTGTAGCCCCGGCCCAGCAGATAGCGGCCTACGCGGTCCACCGGTCGACCGGGCGTATCGTTGGCGCCCAAGATGGCGATATTTTTGGCGTTGGCCAAGAGGGTACGCAAATATATGTCGTCAGGCATGGCAAAACCCGCCAAACTCATGGCGTTGTGTGAGCTCTCCGGCAGCGTCGGCGGCCCGGTTTCCAGAATTGTGGTTTACGACCTTAGCTGGCTCTTGCAAAATGCGCAAGCGGACATGCCGATGTTTTCGGTTGTGCCATGCTCCATCCGCCTTGCCAGCGGGCCGGGCCTGTGATACGCCGCGCGACAGCGAACTCCGCTGTAAAAGGAACAAGACGCAATGGCGCAGATGACTGACAAACAACAACGCGGCTGGGCTTGGGCCGCTGCCGTACTGACGCCCCTGGCCTATCTGCTGTTCTACACGCCCTACGGCATGGACACCACGGATTTCGGCTATTTTTACGGTTATGCCTGGCGCATTCTGGAAGGGCAGGTGCCGTATCGGGATTTTTACTACATCAAGCCTGCGCTGCCCTTGTACTGGCATGCGTTCTGGATGTGGCTCACGCCGGAGAGCGTCAATGTGCTGGCCGGAAAGGCCGGTTTTGTGGCCGGCATGCTGGCGGCCTCCTGGTTCGCGGCGCTTTTTCTGAACAGGCTCTTCCGCCTGGAGGCGCTGGGTCTGCCGCTGCCTCTGCTGGCTACCTGCGGGTTTGTCTGGGGCGTGCACAGTTTCCCGCACATGCCCTGGCATACGGTGGACGGCATTCTTTTCGCAGGCGGGGCCTTGTGGGCCGCCGTGAGCGGCTGGCCCGCTGTCGCCGGGTTGCTGGCGGCTTGCGCCATGCTCTGCAAACAGTCCTTTTTGCTGGTTCCTCCGGCCGTGGCCCTGCTGATCTGGCTGACCCGGCCCTGGCGGCGCGAAGTCGTATACTGTCTGGCCGCCTGGCTGGGGCTTATGGTCCTGGTCTATGGTCTGCTGTATAATGCGGGGGCGCTGTCCGCCTTTTCGCGGATGACCACCGGACAGCTGGATATCCGCGAAGCCCTGGACGCGGGCATTTTCATCTATCTGCGCCAGAGCTGGTGGCTGCCCGGTCTGGCAGTTCTGCCCTGGCTGGCGGCAAAACTGCTACAGAAACCTTTGCCCGCCGCCTTGCGGCCCGCCTATATCTATCTGGCGCTGCTGGCGGTCTGGTATATCCGGGAAGTGCTGCGCAGCCAGACCTGGATCGGCTACGGCCTGTCCTGGCCCACGCTGTTCATGCTGCTGGGTGGCCTGTGCGTGCTTTTTCCGCAGGTTTTCCTGACGCCCTGGCTGCGCGACGCCGTGACGCCGCATCCCCGCTGGCGGGCCTCCGTGGGGCTGGGCGCGGGTCTGCTGGCGGCCTGGTCCGTGGCGATCAGCGGCGGCTATAAAATTCCGGCTTTTTTCGCCGTGCCCCTGATCTTTTCTTTTCTGCTGGTGCATGTCCGTCTGGGCGGCAACGCGCGCGTTCTGGCCTGGACAACTCTGCTGGCCGGCCTGCTGATGTTCGGCGTAGGCTATCAGTATCCCTATGTTTTTCCGGTGCGGCCCATGCCCCGCGCCGCGCTGAACATGGATGCCGGTGATATTTATCCCAAGGCCGGGGGCGTACTGGTGGATGCGGAAATGTACGCCAGACTGGCCGAACTCAAAACCCTGCGGACCAAGTACGGGCCGGACTACAAAACCATGCCCGGTTTTTCCTTCAGCTATTACCTCAATAACGACAGGCCGGTTTACGGATCGGACTGGCTCATTGACTGGGAGATCAACGCCGAAGTGGACGCCCTGTACCAGGAACTGCTGGATAAAAAACTCACGGTGTTCATGGAACGGGACCAACTGGACACACGCAAGGCTGACGCCTATGACCGCGCGGGTTATTCCGTGCCGCAACGGGTGCGCCGCGAGTGGCGGATGGTAGAAGAAACGCCGCACTTTGTGGTCTTTCAGCCGCCGCTTGCGCCGGGGCGGGATTCCGGAACGGAGGCGCTTGCGCCGCCGAAACCGTAGTGCTTTATATGGAGGCCTCAGCACTTTTGGACGGCGCGGCGTTTTCCTTCAGCGAACCGGAGAAGAGCGGCTTGACGGCGTATAGTTTGTCGGTTCTGCCGAAAAGATAAATAATATCGTCGGCCTCAAGGCAGCTCTGCGGTTCCGGCGAGGCATGGATTTCGCCCTGACGGTGAATGGCCACCACAGTCACGCCATACTTGGGCCGCAGGCCGCTCCGGGACAGGGGCAGCCCGCACAGCGGCGAATCCGCCCCCAGACGCATGGCCTGTACGCCCATGTCCGGCAGGCGGCTGACCACTTCATCCAGGGGATCCACCGCGTTACTCATGCGGCGGATCATCCGGTAGTTCATCTGGCGGATACGCGCGGCAAAGGCGTCGATATCCTGCCGGGGCACCAGATACTGGGTGAGTACGCGGCTGAAGACCTCGATGGAGGTTTCAAATTCCTCGGCGATCACGTCGTTGGCCCCCAGACGGCGCAACGGGGCCACCTCGGTCACAAAACGGGTCCGGGCCACGATATACAGATTGGGATTGAGCCTGCGCGCCTCAATAGTAATAGCCCGCACCGCGGCCGGATCGGAAATGATAATCGCGAGCACCCGCGCCTTTTCCACGCCCAGATGCTCCAGCACCACAGGCTGGGTGGCGTCGCCGTGGGAAATGGGCTCCTTGCCGTGATAGCGGTGCACTGTCTCGGGATTCATTTCCAGAATAGTGTAGGGAATGCCCGACTCGTGCGCCACATGGGCCAGATGCTTGCCGCTGATGCCGAAGCCCACGATGATCAGATGATCTTCCAGCGGGCAGCTTTCGCTGTTAGACTCTTTTGCATCCTCCAACTGTTTCTCATTACGCCATCCCGCGACCCGGTTGGCCAGACGCGGGGCTATGGCGATCAGGCCGGGCGTGAGCATCATGGTCAATACGCTTACGGCCAGGAAATTCTGATAGGCGGTCATGTCGAACAGGCCGGCTTCAAGGCCGGATGCGGCCAGCACAAAGGCGAATTCGCCCACCTGCGCCAGGGAAAGGGAGGTAATGATGGCCGCGCGCAACGGATAGCCCTGAATCAGCACGGCGGGCAGGGTCAGCAGGCTTTTGATGGCAATGAACAACAGGGTGCTCAGAATGATGCTGAAGAAATGCTGGCCGAAAAAATCCACATTGAGCATCATGCCCACGGAAATGAAAAAAAGACTCATGAACACGTCGCGGTAGGGCAAAATGCCGGAGATGACGCTCATGCTGTATTGCGAACGGGCCAGCAGCAGGCCGGCCAGAAAGGCTCCCAAGGAAAGGGAGAGGCCCAGGGCGCTGGTCAGCAGGGCCATGCCCATGCACAGGCCCAGGGTGGTGAGGAGCAGAATTTCACGGGTGCGGGTGCGCATGACCGCTTCCATCAGCCGGTCCAGCCCGAAACGGGCGAAAAGCAGCACGCCGCCCAAGGCCAGCGCCACCCAGAGGACGGAAAAGAGCGCGTTTTCCAGTGAGAGATTCAGTGTGCCGGCCAGCAGGGGCACGCAGAGCAGCATGGGGGCCACCATGATGTCCTGAAAGACCAGAATAGCCAGAGAAAGGCGGCCGGTGGGCGTATTGCTGCTTCCACGCTCCTGCAGGATGCGCAGCACGATGGCCGAGGAGGAAAGGGCCACCAGGCAGCCCCAGAAAATTCCTTTCTGATAGGAAATGCCCTCCAGGACGGCCAGACCCGTGACGGCCAGAACTGTCAAGCCGATCTGCAGACTGCCGCCCAGAAAGACGGGCCGTTTGAGGCGACTCAGGGCGTCGCCCGAAAGTTCCATGCCGATGGTGAACAGCAGCATGGCCACGCCGATGTCCGCCACCTGGTCAATGGCCTCGCGGTTACTGACAATACCCAGAAGGGACGGGCCGCAGAGCACGCCGGTAAGTAGAAAGCCCACCGTAGCGGGTAGTTTGAGGCGGTTGCAGACAATGGTGACGACAATGGAGAGCAGAAAAATAATAACGATTTCGTAGAGAAAGGGAACTTCCATGCGGCCTCCAAGCTATTCAAAATAGCATTGGCCGCCCGCCCGCGCAAGATGGCGCGGCTGCCCGTCCGGCCCGACCTTTTACTTTCCGGGGCATTGGGCATATTTTGAAAAAAAGAGCTTTTTTAGATGAGGAGAAACAGTCATGGATATTTTTGAAGCCCTGTTCACCCGGCGCAGCATCCGCAAATATACGCAGGAAGACGTCAGCGACGAGGATCTGAACATCATGCTCAAGGCCGCCATGCTGGCCCCCAGCGCCAGCAACCGGCAGCCCTGGCACTTTGTGGCGGTGCGCGATTCCAAGGTGCGTGCGGCTCTGGCCGAGCGGCACCCCTATGCCAAAATGGCCGCAGACGCGCCGCTGGTGATTGTGGTCTGCGCGGATCTCAATGAGGAAAAAACGCCCGGCTTCTGGGTGCAGGATTGCGCCGCCGCCACGCAGAACCTCATGCTGGCCGCGCGCGCCCGCAATATCGG
Source organism: Desulfovibrio porci (assembly GCF_009696265.1). NCBI lineage: Bacteria > Pseudomonadati > Thermodesulfobacteriota > Desulfovibrionia > Desulfovibrionales > Desulfovibrionaceae > Desulfovibrio > Desulfovibrio porci. The sequence continues at coordinate 22,003 of NZ_VUMH01000001.1, read as the reverse complement.
TTCGGTCTGGTGCGGCCTGCATCCGGTGGAGGAACGCGTGCAGCCGGTGCGCGAGATTCTGCATCTGCCCGGTAATGTCATGCCCCTGAGTCTGGTGGTGCTGGGTCATCCCGCTCAGCCCTTTGCTGAAGCGGACCGCTTCCGCGCGGACAGAATTCACAATGATTGCTGGTGAGGCGGTCGAATTAGTGCGAAAGGAAAAAGCCGTCCGGCAGATGCCGGACGGCTTTTGGCGTTTTTGGATGCACGGGCGGATTAACGCACGTCCGTTTTGAAACCGTTCTAGCAGATGCCCTGAGCCAGCATGGCGTCGGCCACCTTGCGGAAACCGGCGATATTGGCGCCCATCACAAGATTGCCGGGCTGACCGAATTCAACGGCTGTGGCGGCGGCGTTCTTGTAGATGTTGGTCATAATCTGCTTCAGCTTGTTATCCACAGTTTCAAAGCTCCAGCTCTGCATGCTGGCGTTCTGGGCCATTTCCAACTGGCTGGTGGCCACGCCGCCGGCATTGGCGGCCTTGGCCGGACCGTAGGCGATGCCCGCCTTGAGGAAGGCGTGCACGGCGTCCAGTGTGGAGGGCATGTTGGCCCCTTCGGCCACGCATTGGCAGCCGTTGCCCAGCAGGGTTTCGGCGTCGGCCAGATTGAGCTCGTTCTGGGTGGCGCAGGGGAAAGCGGCGAAGCAGGGCACGGACCACACGGCGTTACGACCCTGAGGATAGTCGCTCACCGGGGTATACTTAGCTGAGGAAACAAGCTCGGCGTAGCGGGTCAGGGAGGCGCGCTCCACTTCCTTGACCTGCTTCAGCATATCCAGCCTGATGCCGTCAGGATCGTGGATCATGCCGCGCGAATCGGACACGGTGACCGGCTTGGCCCCTATCTGTAACAGTTTTTCGCAGCAATAGGTGGCCACGTTGCCCGCGCCGGAAACCACGCAGATTTTGCCCGCCAGGTCTTCCTTGTGGTCTTCCAGCATGCTCTGGGCGAAGTAGACCGCGCCGTAGCCGGTGGCTTCGGTGCGGGCCAGGGAGCCGCCGAAAAGCAGATTCTTGCCGGTGAGCACGCCCTCATAGCTCTTGGTCAGGCGTTTGTACTGCCCGAAGAGGAAGCCCACTTCGCGGCCGCCCACACCGATATCCCCGGCGGGCACATCGATGGTGGCGCCGATGTAGCGGTACAGTTCCGTCATAAAGGCCTGGCAGAAGCGCATGACTTCCATTTCGGACTTGCCCTTGGGATCAAAGTCCGAGCCGCCTTTGCCGCCGCCGATGGCCAGTCCGGTGAGGGAATTCTTGAAGACCTGCTCAAAGCCCAGAAACTTGAGAATGCCCAGATTTACGCTGGGGTGCAGGCGCAGGCCCCCCTTGTAGGGGCCGATAGCGGAGTTGTACTGCACGCGATACCCCCGGTTGACCTGCACTTCGCCTTTGTCGTCAACCCATTCCACGCGGAAAGCAATGCTGCGTTCGGGCTCCACCATGCGCTCGAGAATCTTGTACTGCTCATATTTTTTGTTCTTGTCCAGTACCGGCTGCAGGCTCTGCAACACTTCTTGAACAGCCTGTAAGAATACAGGTTCATAGGCGTATTTTTCTTTCAGACTGTCCATCACTCGCTGCACATACGACATTTTGCTCTCCTTGTGGCTGAACCGGTTCGCACCGGAGGGGGAATAAATAAGGCTTTGGAGGATCACTTTTATCCAAGTTCCGGGTGGCTGGCAAGGTTTTTCAGGTGTGCGTCCAGGGCGGACGTCGTTTAATTTTTTTGATCCCGGTAAATGGAACCGGCGCAGTCTGTATGTGAGCGAGGAGTCAGGAGGGCGGAATTTTTGTAAAATTGATGATTGCTTCGTGCGGCTGTGCCATAGCGCGATTTTGCCGCTCAGATACTTGAGTACGTGAGCGGCAAAATCGCGCTATGGCACAGCCGCACGAAAAAGGCGGATTAGTGCAATATAAGATAACTGTTACAGGTAGTCTGTAGCAGTGGAGCTTTTATCCTCTCTGTTTGCATTGAAGAGAGTGGGGCCGCTCTGAATAGACGCTACCGGCCGAAGGCCTTTGCCGCCTGAAGCGCGCTCAGGGCCATGAGTTTGCAGCGCGGCACGAGCGTGGAGGGCAGCATATATTCCTGTGCGCTGTGGATGTTCTCCCCCTCGGGGCCCATGCAGCAGATAGTGGGGACGCCCAGCGCGCTGGAGCAGAAGCCGGATTCGGCGGCGCTCTCGTAGTGCTGGCCGGAAAGGCGCAGGCCCAGTGTTTCTCCGGCCTCTTGAACCAGTTTGAAAAGGGCGTCGCCCTGCGGACTGCGTTCCAGAGGATAGAGGCGCAGTCCGCCGCTGACGCGCGCAATGGTGCCGGGCACTACCGGCTTTGCCGCGAGAGCGCGGATGCCCGCCACAACGCGCTGGCCATCCTCCAGGGTGCGGTAGGTCAGATGGATGCGGGCCTCGGCTGAGGGCGCCACGGAATTGGCCGAAATGCCGCCGCTGATCAGGCCGGTGTTCACGGTCAGCCCGCGCGGCAGATCCAAGAAGGCGTTGATGCCCAGAATTTTGTGCGCCAGTTCAATCACGGCCGAAGCGCCATCCTCATAATTGCGCCCCGCGTGCGCGGCCTTACCCTGAATTTTCAAGTGCATATGTCCCGATCCTTTACGGGAAAGGGTCACCTTGCCGCCTTCGCCGCCCGGTTCGGCGCAGATTACGGCCAGAGCGCCGGGAAGCTTCGCGGCCAGAGCCTGGGATGCCGTGGGCGACCCCAGTTCTTCGTCGGGCGAGAACATCAGGGTCAACGGGCAGGGGAGCAGACCGCTGCGCTTCAGGGCTCGCGCGGCGAAAAGCATGGCCACAAGCCCGGCCTTCATGTCCGCCACGCCCGGCCCAGTGGCGCGGTCCGCAGCCCTGTCTAGGCGGAAGGGCCGCGCCGCCGCGGTGCCCACGGGAAAAACCGTGTCCATATGCCCGATGAAGGCAATGCCGGGACCGGCCTCGGGCGCGTGCGTCCCGGCCATGAAAACGTCGCCCAAATCTTTTTGCCAGGCTTCGTCGTCGGGAATGGGCGGCTTGGGCAGGCGGCTGACCAGAAAACCGGCTTCGCCTAACCAGGCGGCCAGACGCTCACCCACCTGGTTGACCCCTTGCGCATGGGCCGTGGGGGAGTCCATGCTCACCAAATCCTCCAGCAGGGTGAGCATGGGAGCCTCCTGGTTCTGAAGCTCCGTGTCCAGAATGCTCTTCCACTGTTCCAGATCCATGACTGCTCCTTTTTTTAGCGCCCGGCGGCGGGGAAAAGCCCGTACAAGGCCGCCGGGCTTCCGCATCGCATTCAGGGCTTGGGACTGATGGCCTTGAGATAGACGTCCGTCACGGCGTTCATGCGTTCCAGACGCGGAAGGTCGGCCGGGCGCAGGGCGCCGATGCTTTCGTAAAAGGCGGCGATGTCGCCCAGCCATGTCTGAAGCTTGCTTTTACCCTGCCGGGCGTCAAAAAGGGCAAGCTGTTCGCTGAGCGTGAACACGGGGTGGGCCTTGATATCCCGCACGGCCTGATCCGGGGTCAGCTCCAGGCCAGTCCATTCTTTGAAAAAACGGATATAGTCCGTTGCCAGTTGCTCCGGCGGCGTGGCGTGCAGCATGCCCACGGCACGGAAATACATTTTGAGAAAGGCTTCGATCCGTTGCGGATATTTGGCGGCATACGCCCGGTCGGCCACGATCAGCACGGGCTGGGAGACACCGCAGTTGTTGGAAAGCGCCGCGGCCTTGAAGCCTTTCTGTTCTGCCTCATAGGTCAGGGGCGCCCAGAGCGCCACAGCCTCGCCCAGGCCGCCGGAAAACGCGCCCAGAGCCGGTGTGGGGTCCATGTATCTGACGCGCACGTCCTTTTCACTCAGTCCCAGGGCCTTGAGCCAGGCCCGCATCAGATAATGCGCGGACGTCGCCTTGGGGCAGAGTATCAGCTTCTTCGCCACCGTGGCGCGGTCGCCGTAGATTTCCGGGAAGGCGGGATTGGCCCCCTTGACCGTGAGAATGGGGCTGTCGGCCCGCACATAGAGGGCATTGGACAGGGATTCGTCATTGGCCACGGCGATGATGTCCAGGCGCTCGTTGAGAGCGGCGGTCAGGGCAGGCACGGCTCCGCAGCCCGCCACGGCCCAATCGTAGGCCAGAACGCCTTCGACGATGGCCTTGCCGGAGTCGAAGCGGAGCATAGAAATATCCAGTCCGACCTCTTTATCCCAGCCGTGTTGCTTGGCGTACCAGACGGCAAAGGCTTCGTTTTCGCCCAGCCATGCCGTTTTCATGGGCACTGGCGCGTCCGCCGCCCAAGCGGGGGTATGACCCAGAATCAGGGACAACAATCCAAGGCAGAGACCGGCAAGCAAAGTTTTTTTCATCAGCTTTCTCCCTGTGGCGCGTCGGCGACGGTTCCGGCGCTTCCATAAAACAACATGTTGGCTTTGAGATAAGCGTGCGCTTCACGAAAATCCTTCGGAAGCGGCCGCCATTAGAATGCCGGCCGCTTCCGAAGGCAAGCCGTTTTAGTTGAGATTGTTTTCCTTCAGAAGCACGCCCACGGTATTCCAGACCTTTTCCATTTCTTGCTGGAACTGGTCGGCGGGCATGAAATCCGTGGAAAGTCCGGCCTTGGCGAACTTGGCCTGTACATCGGGATCGGCCAAGGCCGCCTTGAGAAGATCCTGCATGACGATCACGCGGTCATGCGGAACACGCTTGGGCGCGACAAGGCCGTGGGGGGAGGGGAAGGTGTATTCCGGCCCCAGTTGCTCGGCAAAGGTGGGCGCATCGGGAAATTCCGGCAGCCGTTGGGGGCTGGCCACGCCGATGATTCTGAAGTCGCCGGAGAGCACATACGGCTTCTGGTTGGTGGTCACGCCGAAACCGCTGGTGATGTGGCGGCCCAGCAGGGCGGTGGAAACGTCGTGGCCGCTGGTATAGGCGACGTGGGGCAGATCAACGCCGGGGAAGGCTTTCAGGATGCCGCTCATGAACAGGCGCTGGGAGGAAAGTGCGCCGTGGGTCGCGTAGTTGACCTTGCCGGGATTGGCCTTGGCCGCCTCAATCAGGCCTTTGAAGTCCTTGATGGGCGAGTCGGCGTTAACGGCAAGGCTCAGCCACATATTGGTGATCTGGGCGACGCCCTGGAAGTCCTTGAGGCTGTAGCCGGTTTTTTTGACCTGGGGCGTTGTGGAAAAGGTGGTCAGAGCCGGGAAGCCGAAGGTATAGCCGTCGGGACGCGCCTTGGCCACGTCCAGCATGGCCGGAGCCCCGGCCCCGCCGCCCTTGCAGACGATGTTCAGGGTGATGTTGTGCTTGGTCTGAAAATATTCGGCCAGAATACGGGCGGCAATATCCACCGCGCCGCCCGGCCCGAAGGGAATGATGATGGTCACGGGCCTGTCGGGATAAGCGGCCTGAGCCAAGCGGGGCGAAAGCGGCAGCAGGACGCAGAGTGCGAGCGCGGCGCACAAAAGGCGTGTCAGTTTTTTCATATCTTGCTCCTTTATAGATGGTGTGGCTGTTAAAGTTGCACTTCAGGGGATGCGTCGAAAGCGTGAGCAGCTTGCAGGGCGGTCAGGGCCACCAGTTTCGCGCGCGGCAAGAGGGTTGAGGGCGTGATGTATTCGGCGTCGGAGTGCAGGCCCGTTCCCTCCGGTCCCAGACTGCAGAGGGTCGGCAGGTTCAGAATGCTTGCACAGTAGCCGGATTCCGCCGCACCCTTGGAGCGGATGCATTCCACCGGGCGGCCCAGAGCCTCACCGGCCTGCCGGGCCAGTTCCCACAAAGCCTGGACCTTGGGCGTGAACGTCAGCGGATACAGACGCAGGCCGCCGCTGACGTGGGAACTGGTGCCGGGTATAAAGGTTTTCGCCACATCGGCCCGGATCTCTTCCACCAGCCTGCGCCCCGCCTCCACCGTCTTGAAGGTGCAGTGGATGCGCGCCTGCGCGTTGGGGGCCACGGAATTGGCCGAGATGCCGCCGCTGATCAGGCCGGTGTTGACCGTAGTGCCGCTGGCCAGATCCAGATGCTCGTTAAAGGCCAGAATCTTGTGGGCCAACTCAAGGATGGCCGATGCCCCGTCTTCATAATTGCGTCCGGCGTGAGCGGCCTTGCCCCGGATTTCCAGGAAAAGGTGGCCGGAGCCTTTGCGTTCCACGGAAACGCCGCCGCCGGGATAGCCCGGTTCCGTGCAGAGCACCGCGTGCGCGCCATTGAGAACCCGGCCCAGCAAGGGCGTGGTGGAAGGCGAACCGAGCTCTTCGTCGGGCGAGAAGGTCAAGGTCATGGGCACGGGCATCAGATCCAGTTCTTTCAGCGCCCTGGCGACGAACATGTTGATCACCAGGCCGCCCTTCATGTCCAGAACGCCGGGGCCGGTGGCTCTGTCGGCGGCGCGGTCCAGGCGGAAGGGGCGGGCCGCCGCCGTGCCCGCCGGAAAGACCGTGTCCATGTGCCCGATGAAGGCTACGCCCGGTCCGGCCTCCTCGGCATGGCTGCGCGCGCAGAAGGTATTGCCCAGACCGTCCATCCAGCGTTCGTCCGGCGGCGAGGGCTGTTTGGGCAGTCTGGCCGTCCGGAAGCCCGCTTCAGCCATCCAGGCGGTGAGCGTTTCGCCCAGTTTGTTCACGTCGCCGCCGTCGTGGGAAAAAGAATCCATATTCACGATGCGTTCCAGAAGGGAAAACATTTCCGGTTCCTTGTCATTGAACCAGACATCCAGCTTTTCTTTCCATTGCGCGAGTTCCATGTAGGGCTCCTTGTCTGTGTTGGTCAGGATTTGCTCGGGTTCTTCCGGGCAGCGCGAAGGTCGTCCCAAACGGACTTGATCAGCACAAAGAGGCTGATTCCCAGGATGATGCAGGCCACGGGGCTGGTGTAGAAAATGGCATAGTCGTTCTGGGAGATGCTCAGGGCGCGCCGGAAGTTGGATTCGGCGATGGGTTCCAGAATCATGGCCAGCAGCAGCGGCGGCAGGGGAAAGTCGCACTTGATCATCAGATAGCCCACGGTGCCGAATATGGCCACTACCAGCAGATCGAAGGTGGAATTGTTCACCGCGTAGCCGCCCACCACGCAGAGCGTGACTACAATGGGCATGAGCACGCCGCCGGGGATGGAGGTGATCTTGTTGGCCCCGCGCACGGCGATCAGCCCGCAGACCAGCATCATCACATTGGCGATGATGAAGGCCGCGAAAATGCCGTAGACTGTGACCGGATGTTCCACAAAGAGCAACGGGCCGGGGGTCAGCCCCTGGATCATCAGCGCACCCAGCATGATGGCGGTGATGATGTCGCCGGGCACGCCCAGCGTCAGCAGGGGGATCAGCGCGCCGCCGCAGACCGCGTTATTGGAGGATTCCGTGGCGGCAATGCCCTCCAGGCAGCCCTTGCCGTACATTTCCGGCGTCTTGGAGTGGCGTTTGGCTTCGGAGTAGGCGAAAAAGGTGGCCGCGCTCACGCCCGTGGCCGGGATGATCCCGATGGCCGTGCCGATGGCCGAGGAGCGCAGGAAATTCACGATGTTGCCGGTGAGGTCTTTTAATGAGAGGCCGAGTCGGGAAATCTTGCCCTCCTTGAGCGACACGCCCCGGATCACGTCCTCCACGGTCACCAGCACCTGTGACATGGCGAACAGGCCTACCAGCACAGGCACCAGGGACAGACCGTTGAAAAGGTCGGGGATGTCGAAGGTGTTGCGCATGTCGCCGGTGACCGGGTCCAGTCCGATGGTGGCCAGGAAAAGACCCAGGCAGGCCGCTATCAGGCCTTTGACCAAATGGCCGGAGGAAAGCGAGGCCACGATGGTCAGGCCGAAGACGGCCACCGCGAAATATTCCGGCGCGCTGAAGGACATGGCCGCGCGGGCCAGCAGCGGCGCCACGGAAACCAGGACAAGCGCGCTGAAAATGCCGCCGATGAAGGAGGCCACGGTGGCCATGTCCAGGGCTCGGCGGGACTCGCCGCGCGCCGTGAGGGCCGGGCCTTCCAACATGGTGGCCGCAGCCGAGACCGTGCCCGGCGTGCCCACCAGAATGGCCGTGATGCAGCCGCCGTAAATGGCGCCGCAGTACATGCCCAGCAGGGCGGAAAAGGCGTCCACCGGGGCCATGCCGAAGGTCAGGGGAATGAGCAGGGCCACGCCCATGGCCGCCGTCAGTCCTGGCAGCGCGCCAAAGACGATTCCCAGGGCCACGCCCATGAGGTTGGCCAGCAGCGCGCTCATACTGAGGGCGCTCATGATACCGTCAAAGATATTCGCAAGCATGTCTTTCTCCTCTGAAACTGATGCCGGTTATGCCGGAAAGTCGGGACTTCAGGGCAGCATGATCTGGAAAAACCAGCCAAAGGCCGCGAGCAGGACGGCCGTGGTCAACACAGCCACCAGCAGGACCTCCACGGGCTTGCGCCTGCCGAGCAGGGGCAGGGCAATCAGAAGAAAGAGACAAGTGCTGATGCAGAAGGCTCCGCCCGAAGCGAAGGGCGGGTTTTCCATGGCGGCGAAAAGGTCGCCGAGACCGGTCAGAGTGATCAGATAAAGATAGATCAGGCCGAGGAAGCAAAGAACTTTTTTGAAGACGCGGGGTTCCGGCCAATAGCGCTTATCGGGCATCTGGCGCAGACCCTTGACGATCAGAATGCAACTCAGGACGGCGAGAATGACGAGAACCGCTCTGGGCACGCCGCCGGGCCCCACGTTTTCGGTGCTTCCGGCTGCGGGCAGCAGGCTGACGCTGTAAGCGCCCACGGCGCACAGCCCGAGCAAAATAAAGCCGCTGACGACGTCTGTTGGACTTTTCATGTTTTTCCTCTCTGTTTTCGCGTCTAAGGGGGGCCGTGCCGCCCGTGTGTGATCCCTTGTCCGCGCGTATGCCTTCGTTTAAGAAATGACATGGTTAATCTCGCGTAATCACAAAAGGATGTTTCTGCAGTATGGTGTTCAGATGCTCTTCAATGGCTTTGCGGCAATCGGCGGGTGAGCGGCGCTCCAGAGCGTCGATGATCCGCAGATGCGAGGAAACCGAAAACTGCCGCCATTGCGCGTCACGCAGCTCCGCCGTGCGGCCGGTGGCATAACGTTTGTTCAAATGGTCCATGGTTCCGGCCAGCAGGCTGTTGCCCGCGCAGAGGGCCAGACAGTGGTGAAAACGGGCGTCAAGATCGCCGTCTTCCTGGCCGGCCAGCAGGCGGCGTTGCTGGTCGCAGGCGATGATCTTCAGCTGGTCGAGCTGCTCGGGACTGTGGCGCAGGGCGGCCAGTTCGGCGATGGCGGGTTCAAGGATTTTGCGGAATTCCATGATCTCGTCGAAAACGAGATTTTCTGAATCCACAGCTTCCAGGATGGCGTTTTTGAGCGGCTCCATATCCGGAGCCCGCACATACGTGCCGTCGCCCTGGCGGCTTTCCAGAAGGCCTTTGTCCGCCAGCATCTGGATGGCCTTGCGGATGCTGCTGCGCGAAACCTCGAAATTTTCCGCCAGGGTGCGCTCCGGCGGCAGCCTGTCCCCGCTCTGGAAGCGCTCTTCGGCCATGAACCGACGGAGACGTTCGGAAAGCCGCTGGTAGCTGCGTCGTGGCCGCGCGCCTTCTTTGTGTATGCCGGTTGCGGTCATGGTTCTTTCCGTGGTTTATAGTGGTTGACTTACTGTGCTTGCTTGTGATTTTTTTGTCAACCATTTTTATACCAATTAATTTCATTATAACTTATTAATATTGTTAATAAGTTATAAGATAAAATATTGGACATCAGGTGCATAGGGCCGTTTCGACGGCAACCGCCGACGCTTAATGGTTGATAAAAGGTTGTATTTAGAGCTGGTCAGCTCGCAAAACAGAGCGTCCCTTGGGGGCGGATAATCGTATCCACCCCCAAGGGACGCCATGAAAGAGGGATTGAAAAAGCTTCAGGCCACTTGGGCGGCATAGGCCGCCGCGCTGATCCGGCCCGGCTCGGCCGGGTCGTCGGGCTTGACGCGCGCCAACCAGCCTTCCGCGTAGGGGCTCTGGTTCAGCAGTTCCGGCGTGTCGTCCAGGGCCGCATTGACTTCCAGCACCGTGCCGGAAAGGGGCATGATGGCGTCGGAAGTCACCTTGGCCGACTCAATGGAGGCGCAGGACTGCCCCTGGGCGAAATGCGCGCCCGTTTCCGGCAGTTCCACAAAGATCACCGCGCCCAGCTGCTCCTGGGCATAGTCGGAAATGCCCACCAGCACGCTGCCGTCGGTCTGCGGCTGCGCCCAGAGGTGTTCCGGGTGGTACTGGCGGTCGTCAGGATAGGAAAGACTCATATGTTTTCTCCTGCGTTTGAGCGCGGACATCCCGTCACGAAGATGGGACGCCGTGTCAGGCTGCGGGCTCGCGAGGGGCCTGAACAGCCGCGGAAAGTATTTCGTCCAGAGTGGGGTGGGCGAACATGAAGCTGTGCAGCCTGTCGCCGCTGTACTGCCCCAGCAGCAAAAGCTGGGCCGCCGTGACCAGATGGGACACGCCGTGACCCAGAGCCGCGATGCCGACCATGCGGTCGCCCTGCCAGACGACCTTCACAAAGCCGGAAGCGTCGCCGCCCGCCTGGGCAATGGCGTTGCCCGTGAGCATGGCGCGCGAAACGCTCACCTGGCCGCCTTCAGCCAGGGCCTGACGGGCGGTTTTGCCCACGCGCATGACCTCCAGGCTGCCGTAGATGCAGGAGGGGACCGGACCGGAGTCGTAGACCCCGCTTTCCAGGCCCAGGATCTGGCGGGCCACGTAGTCGCCCTGATGTTCGGCGGCATGGGCCAGCAGGGTTTTGCCGTTGATGTCGCCGATGGCGAAGACTGAAGGCGCGGCCTTCAGGTAGTCGTCCACAGTGACATAGCCGCGTTTGTTCAAGCCGCAACCGGCCTTTTCGGCTTCCAGGCCGTCAGTGTTGGGTTTGCGGCCCACGGCCACCAGAGCCTTGGCCGCCGTCAGCTCCCGGCCGTCATCCAGGGTCAGCACGGCCTGGCCGTCCCTGGTCAGCAGGGAGGACGCCTTGGCTCCCGCCAGACAGGCGCGCCCGGCCTTGCCCAGCAGCTTCTGCAATTCCCGGGCAAGGTCCGCGTCTTCGGTGGGGGCCAGCTGCGGGGCCGCTTCCACCACGGTGACGGTACTGCCCATGGCGCTGAAAAAGTCGGCCATTTCCAGGCCGATGGCCCCCGCGCCCACAATGATCAGGCTTTCGGGCACCGCCGGAATGTTGAGCAGATCCGTGCTGTCCAGCACCGCGTCATGGTCCGGGGTCAGGCCGGGGAAGGACGCGGAACGGGAACCGCCCGCCAGGATGATGTACTGGGCGGAAAGCGTCTGCTCGCCGCCGTCGGCCGCCGTGACCCGCACCTCATGCGGCCCGGCGCAAACGCCGCGTCCGTTGAACAGGCTCACGCCCGCGTCGGCCAAGCCCTTGGCCAGGGTCTGGCTGGAGGCCTTGGTATAACGCTGTACCCTTTTTTGCAGGGCCGCGTAGTCCACCTCAACCGTGCCCTTGGCCACACGCTGGCGTTCCAGCCCGCGCAGCAGGCCCTTGGGGGCCACCGCGCCCAGCAGCATCTTGGTGGGGATGCAGCCGCAGTTGAGGCAGACGCCGCCCCAGTGGGCGTCTTCCACCAGGGCCACGGATTTGCCCCCGGCGATGAGAACTTTGGCGGCCTTTGCGCCGCCGGGGCCGCCGCCGATGATGATGACGTCAAATTTGTCCATAGCAGTGCTCCCTGCGTAAGAAAAGGGTTACGCGCCGTGCTTTACTTGGCGATGTCCGCCTTGAACAGGAATTCCCGCGCGGCGGAACGGTATTTGAGCAGCATGGCGTCAGGCAAGGCTTCCAGGCCGCGCAAATCCTGCGGCATGTCCGCCGTCACGGCGACGACGGCGTAGGGCAGGGTGTGGTCGCCCGCCGCCTCGGAAACCAGCAGGGCCGCGCCCGCCGCCTCGTCGCGCGTGGGCCAGGATACGGAGCCGTCGGCGCGGGGCACGGGATACGCCAGGAAGCGGACGATACCGTCCTCTGTTTTGCGAATCAGGTCAATGCTTTTGGCCAGATCTTCCTTGCTTGGGGCCGAGCCGAACAGACTTTCATACACGGGCGCGGGGCCCACGCTGTTAAGAATTGCGCTCACCGGCTTGATTTGCAGCAGGCGTTCCAGCAGTTCGGGTTTGCGGCCGTCGCTCTGCACCCAGACGTGCAGTCCGCCCTTGGCCAGGCGGTCCACCAGAGTCACGAAATCGTCTTCCCGCCCGTCCGGGCACTGGGAGAGATAAAGCCCGGAAATGCTGCCGTGAAGCATGTCGCTGCGGGTCACGCAGGTTTCCATCTCCCGCCCGGAAAGCAGGTAGGCGATAATTTCTCCGCTGCCCTGTTTGATGATCTGACCGTCGTCGAAGAGGGGAAATTCCACGCCTTCGGGATTGCGGTAAATGGCCTTGCGGTTGGTGCGGTAAAAGGTATTGAAAACCGGCGCGTCGGCCTTGAAATCCACAGTGTCGTAGGGCAGATCACGCTCGGCCAGAAAAGCTTTGACGATTTTGCAGCGGATGCAGTCCGGCGCGGTATACAGGGTAATGCTCATGTTTTCCTCCTGTTGGCGGCCGCCCTTGGGGGCGGTCTGTCCGTAGCGGTGATTTTTTATTCTGGATCTTCCACCGAGGCCACGCACAGGGCGTTGTCCGGCTCAAAGGGCGCGCAGCCTTCCACTTCCACCACCGAATCCCGTTCGCCGAAGGCCGCCGCGCCGGGCATGCGGAAGGTGTTCACATCAATGCGCTCAATGGGCTTTTCCTCCGGCCTGCCCGCCTGCGGAGCCCATTCGTAGGGCGCGCGATAGGCGCGGTAAACCATATTCATGGGGATCAGCCTGCCCCAGTAAGGCGAAATGTATTCCCAGACCAGCTCATGCTCGCGGGTGACCTCAAAGACGCGGCCGTCCGAGCCCTCGGTGATCAGGGTGTTGCCGTTGGGCAGGCGCTGGGCGCTGCTGATGAATGGGCTGTAGAAGCGGTTGCTGTCCATGGGCGCCAGAAAACCGGCTTCGCTGGGGGTGTATTGCCAGATGATCTTCAGGGTCACGGGGTCGATTTCCAACACGCGGGAGTGATCGCGCAGGGCGGCCTTGACGCCGGTGGGCGAACCGGGATTGGGCACGTCGTAACCGCCCCAGCCGCCGTTGTCGAAAACCAGGATATTGCCTTCGCCGGGCAGGCCGCGCGGGATCATGTGCGCGTGGTGCTGGCCGATGATCCAGCCCATGGCGCGCAGCTCGGGCGTGCTGTCGTAGTCCGGCCCCAGCTTCCAGACGATCTTGCCGGTTTTTTTGCTGATAATAAAGATGATGTTGGCTTCGCGGCCGTCGGCAATGATGTTGTCGGGGTGGAAGCGTTCGTCGCCCGCGTCGTGCCACTTGTTGGGACCCAGCGCGGACATGGAGTTGGTGTGCATCCAGTCGCCCATGCCTTCGGGTTGGGTAGGACGGTAGTTGGGGTTGCGGCAGAGGGTGTTTTTGGGGCCTTCGCGGAAAGCCATTTCATGGAAGTGCTCATTGCAGGACCATTCCCAGAGAATGTCGCCGTCCCAGTCCACTTCCAGAATCAGGTCGTCCAGCAGGAGCTTGTCCGTGATGTCCTTGTTGCGGGCATTGCGGTGGGCCAGAATCAGGGTGTTGCCCGAATCCGTCTTGGGTTCCATGCCCGGCGCGTAATATCCCACCGGGTTGCCCTCGCGCTGGTGGTCGTGATGGTAGCGGGCCATCCAGCGGCCCGTTGCGCCGGGGTCTTCAATAAATTCATTGCGGTCGAATTTCCAGACGATGTTGCCGTCCCAATCCACCTGCACCAGATCCAGATAATCCTGTACGCCGTATTTGCCGTTGCGCAGGCCGCGCGTGGTCAGAATCTGCCCGCCGGGCAGGAGTTTGTTGGGCATGCCGTTGACGCCCTTCCAGACTTTGACCTCGCGGCCGTTCATGTCCATGAGCACCGCGCCCACTTCGTGTGCCTGAAAGATGGTGAAGCCGTTCCAGCATTTGTCGGGATTGTACACGGTCACGCCGGTGGGATAGACGCTCGGATGGCCCATGTTGCTTCTCCTTTTGTGTTGAATGACATGCCACGTCCGGAATCAGGGATCTCTTCCAGAGATCTGCCGTCGGTGGTCATGGCCGCGAAATGCGGCTTGCGGGGATCATGGGATTTTCCTCCCAAACGGTGGAGTGGACCGTGCGCACCCCGGCGAACTTCATGAAGCATGTTATTGTAGTGGAATCAGCTTAGCCCGACGTCATCGCACGTACTGTTGCCATTGCAACCTTTTCCACAAAAAAGTGAAAAAAATTTCAAAGTAAAAACAGCCCTGTTGGCCGACAGAGCTGTTTGGGGTCGAATCCGCGCCGGACAGGTTTAAAAAGCGTAGATCACATTGAGACTGACTTTCCAGGCGTCCTTGTAATTCAGGCTGTTGCCCGCAATGTTTTCATAATGGCCCCAGGCGCCTTCATCCAGCCAGAGATGAATGTAGCCTGTCTCCAGAATGAAACTTAGATTTTCCGCAGCCTTGTAAGTGCTGTCGAAGTTGACTTCCAGACCGCTGTCCGCGCGCGTCAGGTAGGTGCCGAAGGAGTTGAAGTCCGTATTGTTGCGGTATACCGCGCGGCCCGCGCCGTCCACGGGGCGGCGTCCGGTGATGTAGGCGGCCATCTTGGGGTCGTTGGTGCCGCCGAAGTAGTTCACGCGCACGATATGGCTGAGATTGTCCATGAAGCTGAGCTTCTTGATCCGCGCGCCCACGCCCCAGGTGCCGTTGGGGTTGGTGCCCAGCACGCCCTTGCCGCCGCCCATGATGGGATTGCCCCGATAGCCGAAGCTGGACAGGGAATTGGTCAGGTTATTGGTGGTGACGACGTAGGGCAGGCGCTCCGAACCGTTGTGCGGATTGTCGTCGTCGCCGCTGAAATACCAGCCGTAGAGGCCGGGCACGCCCCAATCCGCCTCATATTCGCCCAACAGCATGCCGAACCAGCCCTGACGGTTGAGGTACTCCCGCCCGTTGTCCACGCTGCCGTAAATAAAGTCCCAGCTGATTCTGAAGGGTGAAAAGGCCGAGAGTTCGCCGGTCAGACCGCCCCAGAACATGGTGCTGTAGGACGTGTTCCAGAGGGAGTTGCCCTGGCGGCCGGAAGTGAAGGCGGCGGGAAAGAGTCCGTCCCGGACCTGGAAGCCGTCAATGGCCTGATTGCTGGGATTGTTGAAGGTGAAGGCATGGCTGCCGCCGTTCTTGCCGGTGATTTTGAATGGTTGCAGCGTGTTGGGACCCATGCCTCCGGCCAGGGCCCAGGGCGTGATCTTGAGACCGTCCAGAGTTATCGGGGCCAGCAGGGCGAAAAGGTCGAAATTGTCCAGATAGTTGGCTGTGGCGCCGTCAGCGTCGCCCACCCAGTTGTCGTTGTAGGGGCGCATCCACAGGGCGCTCAGGCCGAAGGAATCGTTGAAGGTGTAAGAGGCGGTGATGCCCGCCACGTCATCGTTGAAGACAGGATTGTCCAGGGCGAAGCCGGGCAGCCGGATGCCCTGCAGGCCCATGCGCACTTTGAGGTCCGCATGCGGCGGCATCCAGTCCAGATACGCCTGCTTGATCTTGATGACATTGCCGCCGTCCGCGCCCAGTGCGCCGCCCTGGGCGGCCATGCCCCAACGCTGTTCGCCGATTTCAAAAAAGACCACGCCCTGCAGGCTTTCCGATGCCACAGCCTGCAATTGCAGATGCAGACGCTGGATGGCCTCGAATTCATCGCGTTTCTGGCGCACGGCCGCCCATTGCTGGCCGATTTCATGGCGGCCCTGGCGGTTCTTGCCCATGAAATTGCCGCCGTTGATATAGTCAAAGGCGAATTGCCAGCTGCCCTTGACCTTGAAATCCACAGCCCGGCCCGTGGCGGCGTCTCCGAGCAGCAGAGCGACGGCCAGGAAAAGAATGCCCCAAGTCTTCATTGCTTTCCTCCTCTGAAATAGTCTGGAATGACAGTTATACAACCAACCGCCAGTAGGGCACGGCTACAAAGGCCACAAACGCTCCGGCCAGCACGATGCGGATGGCCATGACCAGCACCATTTCTTTGAAGTTGATATAGCCGCTGCTGAAGAAATACAGGTACAGGGCGTACTCATAGGGGAATATCAGATTGTCCAGACCGTACTGGAAGGAGTAGTAAAGCAGGCGCGGGTCCAGGCCCATTTCCATGCCCAGTTCGGTGATGGGCGAGGAGAGCGTGGAGGTGGCGGCCAGGGGCGTGAGCAGGAAATTGGAGAGAAAGCCCACCAGATAGGCGCAAAAGCCCGCCACAGTGGCCCCCATATCGCTGAACAGGGGCAGCACCAGATTGGCCAGCCAGTCCGTGACCTTGAGAAAGCCGCCCGCGCTGCCGATGCACATGCAGCCCATGATGAAGAACAGCGGCGCGAAGTTGACCTTGTTGACGCGCGGCCCGTCCATCAGGCTGATGCCGGGCAGAAAGGCGGACATGGACACCAGCACCAGCACCACGCCCGCGCTGATGCCGTGCAGGCTGTCCGTGGCCAGCAGGACCAGGGTCAGGATCAGCAGGGCCAGGCCGCGTTTCTGTTCAGGCGTCATGACGCCCAGCTCATGATATTTTTCCTGCACCACACAGCGCAGAACCTCTTTTTTGACCGGCGAGCGCAGCACCAGCAGCACGATACCCAGAGACATGGCGGTGTAAAGCATGCCGGGCACGAAGTTGTGCAGGGCGTATTGCATCCAGGTGGTCTGGGTGCCCATGATCTTGTCGGCCAGGCCCATGCCCATGGTCAGGTCCGCCGCGCCCGTGAGGTAACAGAGCTTGGTGGAACCCACGGCGATACAGGTGCCCAGCACCACGGCCGTGGCCTCGCGGCTTTTGGGCTTGAAGTCCAGCGCGTCGCAGAGGCTCAGGGCCACGGCGCAGAAAATGGCGGCCTTGCCCATAATGGAAGGCACCAGCGGAGCCACGATGGCCGCTCCCAGCGTAATGCCGCAGAGAGCGCCGGCAAAGCTGCCGCCCGCCGCGCGCACGCAACCCAGGGCGATGCGTTTGCCCAGGCCCGTATCCTGAATGATCTTGCCGAGGATGAAACCGCCGATGACGATGATCGGCACTTCGGAAAGCCAGGGGCTGTAGACCACCTTCATGCCGACACCGCAGAACAGGATGTACAGGGCGGGCAGCAGGATGCCCACGGCGATTTCGTTCAGAGTGTCCATGGCCCAGGCGCATACGGCCCAGAGCGTGATGGCCAGAAAGGCCATCATGGGCTGGCTGAGCGAACCGTCCCTGGGCAAGAGCAGGTAGACGCCCAGGGGAAGGATCAGGCTCAAGGCCCATTTGGCCAGCATGCTGCGGTTGAAGTCGGAAGTCTTGAAGAACATACGCGGCTCCTTGCGTGTTCTGAACCCGTAGCGGTGAAAGGGCGGCGCGGCCCCTTTACGGCATCGGCCGGGGTGCCCCGCATGGGGAACGCCCCGGCCGGTCAGGCGTTATTTTTCCGTGGGATCGTCCACCGAGGCCACGCACAGGGCATTGCTGCCCTCATAAGGCTGGCAGCCTTCCACGCCCACTTCCCTGGCCCGGTCGCCGGCCGCCGCGGCGCCCGGCACGCGGAAGGTGGTCACGTCCAGCGGCGCGATGGGCGTTTCAACGGGTTTGGCCGCCTGCGGCGCCCATTCATACGGCACGCGGTAGGCGCGGTAGGTCATGTTCATGGGCACATGCTTGCCCCAGTAGGGCGAGATGAACTCCCAGACGATTTCATGTTCCGGGGTGACTTCGAACACGCGCCCGTCCGAGCCTTCGGTGATCAGGGTGTTGCCGTTGGGCAGGCGCTGCATGCCGCTGATGAAGGGGCTGTAGAAGCGGTTGCTGTCCATGGGTTCCAGGAAACCGGCTTCGCGCGGTGTGTACTGCCAGACGATCTTGAGGGTCACGGGATCAATTTCCAGCACGCGGGAGTGGTCGCGCAGGGCGGCCTTGACGCCGGTGGGCGAACCGGGATTAGGCACGTCGTAGCCGCCCCAGCCGCCGTTGTCAAAGACCAGAATGTTGCCTTCGCCGGGCAGGCCGCGCGGGATCATGTGCGCGTGGTGCTGGCCGATGATCCAGCCGATGGCGCGCAGCTCGGGCGTGCTGTCGTAATCCGGGCCGATCTTCCAGGTGATTTTGCCGGTCTTTTTGCTGATGATGAAAATGATGTTGGCTTCGCGGCCGTCCACGATCAGGTTGTCGGGGTGGAAGCGCTCGTCGCCCGCGTCGTGCCACTTGTTGGGGCCCAGCGCGGACATGGAGTTGATGTGCATCCAGTCGCCCATGCCCTCGGGCTGGGTGGGGCGGTAGTTGGGATTGCGGCAGAGTGTGTTTTTTGGACCTTCGCGGAAACCTATTTCATGAAAATGCTCGTTGCAGCACCATTCCCAGAGGATGTCGCCGTCCCAGTCCACTTCCAGAATCAGGTCGTCCAGCAGGAGCTTGTCCGAAATATCCTTATTCCGGACGTTGCGGTGGGCCAGGATCAGGGTATTGCCCGAGTCGGTCTTGGGCTCCATGCCCGGCGCGTAATAGCCCACGGGATTGCCTTCGCGCTGGAAATCGTGGTGGTAGCGGGCCATCCAGCGGGCCGGAATGCCGGGATCCTCAATGTACTCGTTGCGGTCGAACTTCCAGACGATATTGCCGTCCCAGTCCACCTGAATCAGATCCAGTCCGTCCTGGACGCTGTATTTGCCGCTGCGGCGGCCCCGGCCGGTCAGCAGGTAGCCGCCGGGAAAGATTTTGTTGGGCATGCCGTGCACGCCTTTCCAGACGTTGACTTCGCGGCCGTTCATGTCCATGAGCACCGCGCCCATTTCATTGGCCTGAAAGATGGTGAACCCGCTCCAGCACTTTTCCGGATTGTAGATGGTGACACCGGTGGGATAAATAGTCGGATGGCCCATGTGTGAACTCCTTGTGGTTGGGGTGGATGATTTTCAGGCTCCGGCCCTTGGGCTGGAGAAATTTGGGGCAAATTATTATCCTGTTGAGATTTCATGTTTTTTTCTGTAGTTGACTTACGCTAACCTGGGTGGAAGAAAATTTGTGTTGCTATTGCAACCTTTTTCACAAAATAATAGGTCATATGGGGAAGAGGTTGCGTTGCGGGAGGGGAATGCACGGAATCGCAACCCTGTGCGGCGAGGATGTTGGCACGGAGAGCGGCATGAGCAATCGATGCCTGGGTTTTACGGAATTGCGCGATGTGAACGCCGAATGGCGTTCCGTTCTGGATCTCGGCGTGCGTTATCTTTGGCGCAAGGGCCATTACATAGAATACCGGGACGGACTGCTTTTTCTGGACAAGGGGCAGGTGCGCCTGACCCACTTCACCGTGGACGGCGTGGAAAAAATTCTCTGGTACATCAACGCGGGCTGCCTGTTCGGTGAAACCCCGTTGTTCGATCCCCTGGCCGACGACAAGGGCAGTGTGCATATCTGCGCCACGGACTGCGTGGTCTATGCTTTTTCCAGGAGCTGTCTGGAGCAGCTTGGCCGCACGCGGCCCGACCTGACCCTCAATCTGCTGAGCAGCATGGCCCGCAAGCTGCGTACCCTTTCCAACCAGGCTTCCTCGCTCTATGTGGATGATGTGCTGGTGCGCACGTGCAAATTTCTGGCCCAGCGCCTGTTGCCGGACAGCGATCCCCTGACGGCGAACCCCGGCATTTCACGGCAGGAAATGGCAAGCCTGCTGGGCGTGCACCGCATCACGCTCTACAAGGTCCTGCGCCAGCAGGAGGAGCAGGGCCTGTTCGGCCCCTTTGCGCGGCACGCCGTCGCCATTCTGCGCCCCGAGGAATTTTTCCGCCTGGTCAATTCGTAGCCGTCCGGAGCGGTGATGCGTTCCACTGCGGGGCGGGATTTGTTTTTTTCCGGAGACCAAACGGCTTTTTCAGCACTTGCCGCGCGGCGGAAGCGTCTTACCTTTGTGGGAAAACATGACGGAGGCGCATATGGCTGTGGGATGGGCCGGCGACAATGCCGTGCAGGACCAGATTCAGGACTCGATCAATGATGAAGTCCGGCGGGCGCGCGCCGCTCTGCCGCAGGGCGTCAGCCTGGAATATTGCGAAGAGTGCGGCGAGCCGATTCCTGTGGCGCGTCAGCGGGCTCTGCCGGGCGTGCGCTTGTGCGTGCACTGCCGGGAAGAAGCCGACAGGGAAGAAAAAGCCGTCAGCTTGTATAATCGGAAAGGCAGCAAAGACAGCCAGCTGCGCTGAAAATGACCGGGCGCTTCACCGAAGGATTGTGAAACGCCGTAGAGCGCCCGCAACGCCGGTGAATAATGGATAGAGAGCGGGAAAATTCATTCTTCAGGGGGCAGGCCATGCGGCGGTTGCGCAAATGCGTTTGTGTCTGGATAAGTATGGTTATCCTTTTGTCCGGCTTCGCCGCTCTGGCGTTTCCCGCCGCTCCTTATCACGGCAATGTCCAAAGTCGTATTTATCACAACAGCGGCTGCCGCTATTACGCCTGCAAAAGGTGTACGGCAGTGTTTGCGACGGCGGAAGCCGCACGGGCCGCCGGGTATCGCGCCTGCAAAGTCTGCGGCGGCTAGAGCATGTTAACTTTGAAATGCTCTGACGCCGCGCACGGCGCGCTAGCCGTAATGCAGCAGTGCCGCATTACGGCCACCGGCAGCATCGCCGCGCCGCGAAGCGGCGTGGATTGAGCCGAAAACCGTGCTTTTCGGCTGAATGAATCTTTGAAAAAAGCGCAGCTTTTCAAAGGTAATCTACTCTAGGTTCAGAACTCATTAAATTGCCTCACCATGATATCCGGGTACTCATAACTCACGCGAGGTGAGCTATGAGCGCCCTTTTTCAGCTTCCCCCGCTCAGTCGGCTTGAGCGGATCAAGCCATATGCCCCTTTACCTCATGGCGTTCCGTATGCAGGCAGCCGAAAAGCCGTCTGCGGGATCACGCAGATGGCGCGGTTTACTTCCGGTGGGAGTCCGTCCGGCCCGCAAATCAGTGTGATTCGCCCCAGAGCGTGTGGCCGCATCAGGCGTTCCTCGCGCCGTTTTGTGACGCCGCTTCCTAACGCTTGGCCCACGTTGATGAACAAGGTGTCCGCCAAGGGCAGCACCTGTCTTGACTCATTTGATATCCATTGCAAATGCTTGCCGCAACGCGGCCTTGTAAGTCTTCGAATACCATGCGGTTTTGTTTTTGCTGCCCAAACCCGGCGCTTCATTTTTCTTCCAAAAATAGGCTAAACTACCTTTGATCTTTGAATTTTTAGTGGTTACCTGTTCTTCTTCGGATATGTACTTGACACAGATCTCTGTAACAGGTAAAGGAAAGTAACGAATTTTGCAGACAGGAAATTCGTAGAGTTCCTTCCAGACCTAGGGGCTTGCGTGGCAGATTGGCTTTGCAAAAGCAGAGATTACATGCAACAGGTTGATTTGGGAGGATTTTTTATGCACAACTCTCTCTCTCTCTCTCTCTCATTTGATTGTTAGCAGTCGGCACTTGCCTGCAGGTGTGTAAAAGCGCCGTTCTGACTTCAGGTCAGAGCGGCGCTTTTACACGTTGCGGCGTTCTCCACGGGTAGCCCCAAACGGGGTAAGCCCCCGGCTTTGCCGGGAGGCTCACAACTCAGTTCTCTTTTAGGAGTTCATCATGGCCGACATACTTCTCAGTAAGCCCGCAGCCAATATTTCACAGAGCATTCCCAGTGCGCCTGATTCCCGCTTCGTGTTCGATTTTCCCGCCGGCAGCGCCGCACTTTCCCGCGTCGGCGACAACCTAGTTGTAGAGTGTCAACACGTTGTTCACCCTCCGCTCAGCCTTGAGGCTGGAGGTTTTCTGCCAAGAGCCGTATGCGGACGCACAAAGTTGTAGCGATGCGTCCAGACCGGCAAGTTCGCTGTTCTTTTC